>JAXFPC010000059.1:0-20786 GCA_034180005.1 Acidaminococcaceae bacterium
TTGATTGGCCCGGTGGTTCAGTTGGTTAGAATGCCGCCCTGTCACGGCGGAGGTCGTGGGTTCGAGTCCCATCCGGGTCGCCAATCTTGCCTCGGTAGCTCAGTTGGTAGAGCAAAGGACTGAAAATCCTTGTGTCCACAGTTCGATTCTGTGCTGAGGCACCATATCTGCGGAAATAGCTCAGTGGTAGAGCACCTCCTTGCCAAGGAGGGGGTCGCGAGTTCGAATCTCGTTTTCCGCTCCAAATTAAGGCGACATAGCCAAGTGGTAAGGCAGAGGTCTGCAAAACCTTTATCCCCAGTTCAAATCTGGGTGTCGCCTCCAATTTTTGTCTGCCGCGGTGGCGGAACTGGCAGACGCATGGGACTTAAAATCCCACGGGTAGAGATACCCGTACCGGTTCGATTCCGGTCCGCGGCACCATACAATAAGTGACGTTCCGTTGCTAAAAAGAGCATGGTGGTTTTAACTTTCTGCATTATCAGAAAGTTGAAAAATTATACTGTAGAAAATTTTGAGACCTGCAAACAGCAGGTCTTTTTTTCGTTGAGTTTTTTGATGCTGACGTTTGGTGGGAAAAAACAAGATACCCCGAATAATGCAACCGAATGTAAAAAAAAGTCAGCCGAAAATGACGGCGTTGTTAAAATTATTCTTTCAGGTAAGAATAATTAATTTACATTTTACAGATAATGTGAATCACTTGCAGCTAAAGAGGCAATTATCAATGTACATAAAATTGTCGCGTTATTTTGAAGACAAGGCTCCTGAAATGCAAAAAACCTGTCCGAAGACAGGTTAGTTTAATCAAATAAGCTGAACAAGAGAACCGTTAAGCCATAGCGTTAACTTTTTTTGCAAGTCTGGATTTTTTGCGAGCTGCAGCATTTTTGTGGATAATGCCTTTGCGAGCTGCTTTATCGATCAAACCGGAAGCAACTGCAAATTTTGCTTGAGCTTCTTCTTGAGTGCCGTTCTCTGTCAAAGCTGCAACATTGCGAGAAGCATTGCGAAGAGCAGTTTTAATCGGAGCATTTTTTGCACGGCGTTCTGCATCGGTTTTTACACTGCGAATAGAAGATTTGATGTTTGGCAACGAATTTCACCTCCTGAAATTACTTGTACTGGGATATTTTACCATATATAATCTCACGAAGCAAGACTTTGGAAAAATATTTTTGTAAATTGCCGGCAGACGTTTTCGTAATCTTGTCAGTAATCCTAACGGAATGATATAATGAATAGCATTGTAGGTTAGATGACTTTATACAAAAAGGAGTTTAGGATGGATCAACAAAGGATTCGCAATTTTTCTATCATAGCACATATAGATCACGGTAAGTCTACGTTGGCAGACAGGCTTATAGAATATACCGGCACTTTGTCCAAACGCGAGATGGAAGCACAGATACTTGACTCTATGGATTTGGAGCGTGAAAGGGGTATAACGATCAAGGCTCAAGCTGTACGCAGTATATATAAGTCGCGCAGCGGTGATGAATACATGCTTAATTTTATTGATACTCCGGGGCATGTAGACTTTACTTATGAAGTTTCACGCGCTCTTGCAGCGTGTGAAGGAGCGCTTTTAGTTATAGATGCCACACAGGGCATTGAAGCTCAAACTTTGGCCAATGTTTATCTCGCCTTGGATAATGATTTGGAAATTATTCCGGTAATAAACAAGATAGATCTTCCCAGCGCCGATCCTGAAAGAGTGAAGAAAGAAATAGAAGATGTAATAGGTATAGATGCGTCAGACGCAGTTTTATGCAGCGCCAAGACCGGTCTGGGAATAGAGGATGTTTTGGAAGCGATTGTGGCAAGAGTGCCGGCTCCCAAAGGAGAGTCGGTAGCATCTCTGCAGGCGCTGGTGTTCGATTCAAAATTCGATCCGTACAAAGGAGTTGTCTTATATGTGCGCATTATGGAAGGTGTTCTGCGCCGCGGAATGAAAATCAGGATGATGGCGACAGGCGCGGAGTTCGAGGTAACAGAGGTAGGATATTTTAAACCTGGTCTTGTAAATGTAGACGAACTGCATCCCGGTCAGGTAGGATTTTTTGCCGCTTCTATTAAAAATGTCAAAGACGCACGCGTGGGTGACACAGTAACCGGCGCGGAAGCTCCTGCTGCAAAAGCTCTTCCGGGATATCGCAAAGCTACCCCGATGGTGTATTGCGGTTTGTATCCCGTAGAGAATTCCGATTATGATAATCTGCGAGATGCTTTGGAAAAATTGCAGCTCAATGACGCTTCGCTTGTTTTTGAACCGGAAACATCGACTGCTTTAGGTTTCGGTTTTCGTTGCGGTTTTTTGGGATTGCTGCACATGGATGTAATTAAAGAACGTTTGGAACGCGAGTATGATTTAAGTTTAATAACAACAGCTCCCAACGTTATTTATCAGGTACACAGAACAAACGGCGATGTGGAGATGGTTGATAACCCTTCTCTGTTTCCTGATCCTACGCTGATAGATCATGTGGAAGAGCCTTTCGTCAACGCGACTATCATTGTGCCTAAAGATTATGTGGGCGCTGTGATGGAGCTAAGTCAAGAAAAAAGAGGCGAGTATGACAATATGACATACTTGGACGATACCAGAGTTATGATTCATTACAGATTGCCATTAAGCGAAATAATTTACGACTATTTCGATCGGTTGAAGTCAGCGACTCGCGGCTATGCTTCTTTGGATTACGAACTGTGCGGATACAAATTGTCTGAACTTGTCAAGTTGGATATCTTGTTGAACGGAGAAACGGTAGACGCTCTTTCGGCTATTGTACACAGATCTAATTCCACGATCAGAGGAAGACAATTGGTGGAGAAACTCAGAAGTCTTATTCCCAGGCAAATGTTTGAAATACCTGTTCAAGCTGCAATAGGCAATAAAATTATCGCTCGAGAAAATGTTAAGGCAATGCGTAAAGATGTTTTGGCAAAATGTTACGGCGGCGATATCAGTCGGAAACGTAAATTGCTTGAGAAGCAAAAGGAAGGCAAAAAAAGAATGAAACAGGTTGGCAGTGTGGAACTGCCGCAAGAGGCATTCATGGCTGTGCTGAAAATGGATTGATAAAAGAGAGGGCTCCCGGGGGTCCTCTCTTTCTGCACTTGTTAAGGAGAAAGGCATCGGAATGAAAATGATTTCCTCATATGAAGAGAAGAGTACAGATATTCATGCAGTGTATCTGCATATACCGTTTTGCAAGCAAAAATGCCTTTACTGTGATTTTGCCTCACAAGCAGGATGCAGTGTCGCCGTAATGCAGGCGTACGCTGAAGCTGTAGTTCATGAGATATATGCCGGAGCGGGGCAATTTAACAGCATTGCAGAGAACGCAACAATATATTTTGGCGGAGGAACACCGTCGGTAATGCCCCTGGAATTTTTGCAAAAAATTGTAACAGCGCTAAAAAGTTGCGGCTTTTGGAAAAGTCCGGCTGAAGCAACCATAGAGATTAATCCCGGAACAATTTCAAAAGAAGGTTTACGAGATTTGCTAACCATGGGTTTTGATCGCGTAAGTTTCGGTGTGCAATCCTTGGATGACGTCGAATTGAAAAACATAGGGCGCATACATAACGGAACGGAGGCATTGGATGCTATAGCTTCAGCGCATGAAGCAGGATTTAAACGTATAAGCGCTGATTTGATGTATGGCTTACCGGGGCAGACTGTGTTGAGTTTGGCAGGGAATTTGTCACTCATGAGCAAAACTTCGGTGGAGCATATTTCAGTATACGGTCTTACCCTGGAAGAAGGTACGCCGTTGGCCAAACTGGTGGAGCGTGGGATAAGCAAACTGCCGGAGGAAGATGTTGAAAATGATATGTATGACTATGTGCAGAAGTACTTGAAAGAAAGTGGTTTTGCACGTTATGAAATCTCCAATTATGCAAAAAGCGGAGGTCAGTCGCTTCACAATTCCGTCTATTGGAACTATCTTCCCTATTTAGGGTTTGGAGCTTCAGCGTGCAGTTTTTTCGGTAATCGCAGAAGGACAGGCGTGCCGGATACGGACAGGTATATTGCTGCAGCCTGGGGAAAAAATTTTTTATATGAGGAAGAAAAAATTTCTGCGGACACTGCTGCATCGGAATACATGTTTATGGGGCTGCGTAAATGCGAAGGCATAGATATAGAAGAATGTTTTGAACGTTTTGGTGTGGATGTACGAACAAAATATGCCGCTGATATAGAAAATTTCATCGAGCAGGGGTTACTTGATTTTGCCGGTGACGGAAAAATTTTAAGGCTTACTGAAAAGGGAATGTCTTTGGGCAACACTGTTTTCAAACTGTTTGTATAAAAATTTTACAATTTATTTGTTGACAACAAAAGCTGTTGGTGGTATTATTTATCCAAGATGTTAGCACTCTTTCACTAAGAGTGCTAACAGATAAAATGAGGTGGGAATATGTTGAACGAAAGAAAGAAAAAAATTCTCCAACTCATAATTGAGGATTACATATCGACGGCTGAACCTGTAGGGTCCAGAACAATTGCCAGAAAATATGACCTTGGCTTGAGTCCCGCCACCATTCGTAATGAAATGAGCGATTTGGAACTGTTGGGTTATTTGGAGCAGCCGCACACTTCGGCAGGTCGCATTCCTTCTTCGCAAGCTTACAGATTTTATGTTGATTCTATGATCGAACCAGGCCATCTGACGGATAATGATCGTGCGCTGATCAATGGTTGGTACAACGAAAGGCGTCGCAGCATTGACGAAATATTTCAGTCTACGGCCAAAATTTTGTCACGGATGACGCAGAATGTCTCCATGGTTTTAGCGAATAGGGAAACCGGCGCCTCTTTCAGGTATGTACGCTTTTTACCGCTGGATGATAATCACGCTATTTTGTGCGTTGTTACGGATGAAGGCAGCGTTGACAACTGCGTAGTGGAGATTCCGTTGGGAATGCGTCCGGAGGAAATGGATTATATTGCCGGCAAAATCAGCAGGATGTTGGAAGGTGCAAAGCTGACAGAGATAAGCGACCAGCTGTTGGAACTTGTTCATGCCGAAGTCGCTCAGGATGAGGTTTTGTTTGCTTCGCTGGTTCAATCTTTACGCAAGCTGAAGCATCGCAATGAGCAGCAGAAGGTATTTCTCGGAGGCACTAAGCAGTTGCTCAATCAACCCGAATTTAGAGATGTTGAAAGAGTGAAGAGTCTGCTTGGCATTTTAGAAGAGGAGCGAGTCGTCAGAGATCTTTTGCAGGCGGAAGGTTCAAGCGGTCTGAAGATAACTATCGGTACGGAGAATAAGTTTACCGGTATTCAAGATTGCAGCATGGTTCAGGCTACATACAGACTCAACGGCAAGATAGTTGGCACCATGGCTGTGTTGGGCCCGACAAGAATGGAGTACGGCAAGGTAATATCTGTCATGGATTATCTGCATAAGTATTTGAAAACTATATTTGAAAACGGTAACGGTCGAATTTAAAATAGTTCAATAAACAAAAAACAAAGGAGGAAGGAATGTGCAGGAAGAATTAAAAAATGTTTCTGAAGGTGTTGAAAATCAACAGGAAGAAGCAACCGGGATAAACGAAACCGAGGCCGATAACGAAGTCAAGGTTGGTGATAGTGAAGCGCTGGCAGTCGCCGAAGAAAAAATTACAGAGCTCAATAACAAAATTTTGAGATTGCAGGCTGATTTTGATAATTTTCGGAGGCGTACTGCTCAAGATAAACAGCAATTATCAGGATTCATCACTGCGGGTGTCGTGGAGAAATTTTTACGAGTGCTTGATAATTTTGAACGAGCCGAGGCAAGTGCAGAAAAAACAGCCGATTTGGAGAGCATGCTGACAGGGATGAAACAGATTCGTCGTCAGTTTGATGTTGTTTTTAAGGAACTCGGTGTAGAAGAAATCGCTGCAGAAGGGCAGAAGTTTGATCCCAACATGCATGAAGCCGTTATGCAGTCTCAAGATGCGTCTAAGGAAGACGATACGGTGGCTTTGGTTTTGGAAAAGGGATACAGATTGTCGGACAGAGTCATTCGCCACAGTAAAGTCAGTGTAGTGGTAAATAAATAGAATTTACGGTTTTCCGTAGAGATAAATAAAAATGTCTTTTGTTTAATTAAGGAGGAAATAAATCATGTCTAAAGTAATAGGAATCGATTTGGGTACTACAAATTCCGTTGTAGCTGTTATGGAAGGTGGAGAACCTACTGTTATCACCAATCAGGAAGGCAGCCGTTTGACACCTTCCGTTGTAGGTTTTTCCAAAAATGAAGAAGAGCTTGTAGGACAACTTGCTAAACGTCAGGCTGTTTCCAATCCCGACCGTACTATCAGCTCTATTAAGCGTCACATGGGTGAAGCTGGGTATAAAGTTGAGATTGGCGGGAAAAAATATTCTCCGGAGGAAATATCTGCCAAAATTTTACAGAAATTAAAAGCGGATGCTGAGAAATATCTCGGAGAAACGGTTACGGATGCGGTTATTACCGTGCCGGCATACTTTTCCGACAGTCAGCGCCAAGCCACTAAAGACGCAGGAAAAATTGCCGGATTGAATGTGCAGCGTATTGTGAACGAACCTACAGCTGCAGCTTTGGCTTACGGTATCGACAAAACTGAGGATCATATAGTTCTTGTTTATGATTTGGGCGGCGGCACTTTTGACGTTTCTATTTTGGAAATGGGTGACGGCGTTTTTGAAGTAAAAGCTACCAATGGCGATACTCATCTCGGAGGAGATGATTTTGATCAAAAAATTGTTGATTGGATGGTAGCAGAGTTCAAAAAATCTGAGGGCATTGATTTATCTGCGGACAGAATGGCTATGCAGCGTCTGCGTGAGGCGGCTGAAAAAGCTAAAATCGAACTGTCTGGCGTTATGACTACAAATATTAATCTGCCGTTCATAACTGCTACAGCCGAAGGCCCGAAGCATTTGGATCTTGATCTTACCAGAGCTAAATTTGAAAGCATGACTGCCGATCTGGTTGAACGTACGATGGAGCCCACTCGCAAAGCTATGGCTGACGCAGGCCTGACGGCTAACGATATAAACAGAGTAATTTTGGTTGGCGGTTCGTCAAGAATTCCGGCAGTGCAGGAAGCAATAAAACGTTTAATCGGTAAAGAGCCTCATCGTGGTATCAATCCGGACGAGTGCGTGGCTGTGGGCGCGGCAATCCAAGCAGGGGTTTTAACCGGTGAAGTAAAGGATGTTCTGCTGCTTGACGTTACTCCGTTGTCTCTCGGCATCGAAACTCTCGGCGGAGTATTTACCAAGATTATTGATCGCAATACGACTATCCCCACTTCCAAAAAGCAAGTTTTCTCCACAGCGGCAGATAATCAGCCGTCTGTAGATATCCACGTTTTGCAGGGTGAGCGTGAGATGGCTTCCGATAATAAAACATTGGGACGTTTTGAACTTGGCGGTATCCCTGCGGCTCCTCGCGGAGTTCCTAAGATCGAAGTTTCTTTCGATATTGATGCTAATGGCATCGTTAAAGTAAGCGCAAAAGATCTCGGCACAGGAAAAGCTGCCGATATTACCATTACGTCTTCCGGAACTTTGGATAAAGACGAAGTTGACAGAATGGTAAAAGAGGCGGAAGCTAATGCAGAAGCTGATAAAAAACGTAAAGAAGGTGTCGAGGTACGTAATCAGGCCGACTCTATGTGTTATCAGGCTGAAAAGACCTGCAAGGACATGGAAGGCAAAGGTAAGGATGAATTGATCGCCAAAGTTAAGAGTGCTGTAGAAACACTCAAGAATTCGCTTAAGGGTGAAGATTTGGAGCAGATCAAGAAAGATACCGATGAACTGCAAAAGCCTTTGTATGAGTTGGCAGCGGAGCTTTATAAAGAAACTGAAGGTGCAAAAAATAGTGATGCCGGTGCGGAACAGGGAGCGAATGCAGGCGGAGAAGATGTCGTTGATGCTGAAGTGGTTGACGAAGATAAGAAATAAAAACCGTAAGGATGGTGTGAAGGTTGAGTAAGAGGGATTATTACGAAGTCTTGGGTGTAGCCAAGACTGCCACTGCGGAAGAGATAAAAAAAGCATATCGCAAGTTGGCGCTGAAATATCATCCTGACAGAAATAAAGATAACCCTGAGGCTGAGAGTAAGTTCAAGGAATGCGCGGAAGCGTACGAAGTTCTGTCCGATGATCAGAAGCGTGCCGCTTATGATCAATATGGTCATGCAGCTTTTGAAAACGGCGGTGCCGGCGGTGGCGGCTTCGGTGATTTCGGAGGATTCGGCGGCTTCGGAGGATTCGGAGATCCGCAGGATATCTTTGATATGTTCTTCGGAGGGCAGAGTCGCCGTAGTCGGAGCAGCGCAGGTCCTCGGCAGGGTGCGGATTTGCGTTTCGACTTGGAGCTTACTTTTGAAGAAGCGGCTTTTGGAGTTGAAAAAGAAATCAACTTATATCGCGGTGAAGTCTGTGAGCATTGCAGCGGCAGCGGTGCAGAACCTGGTTCCACGGTTGATGTTTGCGGCGAGTGTAACGGTAGCGGACACATTCGCAGTGTAAAAAGGACACCTTTTGGACAAATGGTACAAGAGGTGGTCTGTCCGAAGTGTCACGGCGAAGGAAAAATAGTAAGCCAGTCGTGTGAAAAATGTCATGGCTCAGGTGTCGTGAAGAAGAATAAGAAGCTTAAGGTCAAAGTTCCGGCAGGTGTCGATGACGGTTCACGTCTGCGTGTGTCCGGCGAGGGTGAAGCCGGAGTCAAGGGAGGTCCCAGCGGGGATCTGTATGTGTACCTGTATGTTAAGCGTCATAAATTCTTTGAGCGAGACGGTACTACCGTCATGGTGGAGGTGCCTATCAGCATCGTTCAGGCTACTCTGGGCGCTGAAATAAAAGTACCCACGATTGACGGGCAAGTAACTATGAAAATTCCTGAAGGCACACAACCGGGTAAAGTTATGCGGTTAAAAGGAAAAGGTATACCTAGCTTGCGCGGCGGCGGACGAGGCGATCAACTTGTGCGCATAAAGGTGGCTGTTCCAACTAAGCTTACGGAAAAACAAAAAGAAGCTTTGCGGGAATTTGAAGCAATCAGCGGCGACAACATTAATCCTGAGGAAAAAAGTTTCTTAAACAAAGTAAAAGATTTCTTTAAATGATTCATAAAGCCCCGAATAAAATTCGGGGCTTTTGTGTGCTTAGCCGCAAGCACTCTTGTCAGATTAAAATGGCAGTGGTATAATGTAACGAGGATTATAGTAACTTTTTGAAAGAGTGGGTACATACCCGCTCTTTCGACTTATTAAACAAAAACTTAATATGGAGGTGTAAAGATGCAGCGTAAAGAAATTGAGGCAAAAGTTGTCGCTCTTGTTGAACCGTTGCTGAATGACACGGAGCTGACTCTGGTTGATGTCGAATACGTTTGTGAGAAAGACAAATTTCTCAGAATTTATATCGATAAACCGGGTGGAATTGAGATTGATGACTGCCAGCTTTTGAGCGAAAAGTTGACAGAGGTATTGGATGAAAAAGATCCCATACCTGAAAAATATTATTTGGAAGTATCTTCCCCGGGGATTGATCGTCCTCTAAAAAGAGACGAAGATTTTTTGAACGCATATGGTACTAAAGTGGATATAGTTTTTTCTGAAGATTATGAACCGATGAGATCGTTAATCGGTGTTTTGGAAAATCATGACGAAAATATTGTAAATATTCGACAGATTATAAAAGGCAAAGAGTCAAAAAATACTTTGAGTGTAGAACGAAAGTATATAGCGATTATCAGACCGCACATAGATTTTTAGTAGGAGGAAGATGAATTGAACGCGGATTTTATCTCAGCAATTAATGAACTCGGAAAGGAGAAGGGGATTGAGCCAGACATACTTTTTCAAGCTGTTGAAGAAGCGTTGGTAGCTGCTTACAAAAAACACTTCGGATCCAATAATCTGAATGTCAGGATAGACATGAATAAGGTAACGGGAGTAATTCACGTATATGCTCAGAGAATGATTGTTGAAGGAGAACCTGAGAATCCCGGCGAGATTTCTTTATCCGAAGCTAAAAATTTGGACTCTAGGTATGAGGCGGGAGATATCATTGAAGTTGAAGTAACTCCCAAAAATTTTGGACGCATTGCTGCACAGAATGCCAAGCAGGTAGTTTTGCAGAGAATTCGTGAAGCTGAACGCGGACAGGTTTATGAGAGATTTTTGGATCGTAGCCAGGATATCATTACCGGTGTGATTCAGCGAATGGAAAACGGAAATGTGTATATTGATCTGGGCAAGGTTGAGGCTGTTATGGCTGAGAAAGAACAGATTCCCGGGGAAATATACAGGTATCATGACAGAATTAAAACATATATCATAGAGGTCAAGAAAACTAACAAAGGACCTCAGATTTTAGTTTCCCGTACTCATCCGGGACTTTTGAAAAGGTTGTTTGAACTTGAGGTTCCGGAGATTCATGACGGCACAGTTGAAATAAGATCGGTTGCAAGAGAACCTGGTATGCGCTCGAAAATTTCGGTGTATACTTCCGACAGCAATGTTGATCCTGTAGGTTCCTGCGTAGGTCATAAAGGTATGAGAGTTCAGACTATTGTAAACGAACTGCGTGGAGAAAAAATAGATATTGTAAAATATAGCGATGACCCTGCTCAGTATGTTGCCAATGCTTTAAGTCCCGCAAAGGTTGTCAGCACGGATGTTGATGAGAATGAGAAAGTGTGCAGGGTGATCGTGCCGGATTATCAGCTGTCTCTTGCTATCGGGAAAGAAGGTCAGAACGCTCGTTTGGCCGCCAAACTGACTGGTTGGAAGATAGATATCAAGAGTGAAAGTCAGGCAGCTGAGGACAAAGAGGCCGTAAATGATTAAGGTTAAGAAGATACCTCAGCGCAAGTGCTTAGGTTGTAACGAAATGAAGGATAAGAAATCACTGGTGCGTATAGTGCGCTCGCCTGAGGGTGAGATCAGTCTTGATCTTACAGGAAGAAAAAATGGTAGAGGCGCTTATGTGTGTCCCAGTGAAGAATGTATCACTAAGGCTGTTAAAGAAAAACGCTTAGAAAGAGCGTTGGAGAAACAGATTAGTGAAGAGGTTTATAAACAATTGCTGGAGGATTTTGCCAATGGCAAATAAGCTTTCTTTTGCGATTGGAATGGCACAGAAAGCAGGCAAGGCTGTTTCCGGAGATTTTTCCGTTCGCAGTATTTTGAAAAGCGGAAAAGCAAAACTGCTTGTGATTGCGGCCGATGCGGCTCCCAATTCGAAGAAGGACATGTATTATTTGGCAGATGCGGCTAAAGTTCCGGTATTGGAAACAGCAACGCGTCAGGAATTGGGCGCAGCCATAGGTAAGGCACCAAGGACGGCGATAGCAATAACTGACAGCAATTTTGCCAGAATGTTGCAGCGATGATCTCGCAACGATTATGGAGGTGGATTAATGGGTAATAAAAGACTTTATGAAGTAGCTAAAGAATATGGTAAATCTTCCAATGAGGTAGTGGAGCTTCTTAAAAAACATAAGATTGAAAAATCTACTTTGAGCGGTTTGGAAGAGAGAGAACTTCAAATAATAAAAGATGCCTATACCAAAAAGGAATCTGTTAAGGTACCAGCAAAAGAGAAAAAGGAACCGGCGACAAAAACGCAAAGCTTCGATAGCGTTAGAAAAGAGGCGACGACTGCTGTTAAATCAGCATCAGCATCTGGGAAGCAAACGCCTTTGCACAGAGAATCTCAGCAGTCGACACAGCAAAGGCATCAAAATTTCCGCGGCGCTAATCAGAACCAGGGCAACAGACAGCATAACGCAGGCAACGGCAGCGATCAGAGTCAAAAAAATAATCGGCCGCTTCAAAATCATCAGCAGAATCAAGGTAATCGCAGCGGTTTTCAGCAAAGACGTGACAATCAGCAAAACCCTAAAAGTCAGCATGATAGCCGCGGTCAGCAACGAGGCGGCATATTTGTAGGACCGAAAGGACAACAGCCAGGACAAAATTTCGGAAACAGCAATGCCCAACAAAATAAAAACGGCGTTCGGAGCGGACAGGACAATAAAAATTCTTTCCGCAATGATAAAGGCGGAAAACAGGGACGCAAGGATAAACCTCAGATAAAAGGTTCTTATGCCACCAAAGAAAGCAGACCGAACCGTAGCGCCGGACACCAAATGCCGATGAATAAAAACAAGAGGTCGATGAATGCTCCCAAAGTACAGCAACCTTCTTCCGTACAACAAAGACCCACATATGTGGAAGTCGGCGAATCGATCAATGTGCAGGATTTTGCCAAGCTGATAAAAAGAGAGGTTAATGAGGTTATTAAGGCTCTCTTTATGCTCGGCGTTATGGTTACAATAAATCAGGATATCGACTTTGATACAGCGCAGCTTATCGGAGATAACTTCGGCGTAGAGGTCGGGGCTTTAGCACCTGAAGACGATCCGACAGAGATTCCGGAAGTTGAAGATCCGCCTGAGAAGCGTCAAGGTCGTCCTCCGGTTATCACGGTAATGGGACATGTCGATCACGGCAAAACATCTCTTTTGGATGCGATAAGAAAAACGAATGTCACGGCGCGTGAAGCCGGCGGTATTACTCAGCATATAGGTGCGTACAAAGTTAATTATCAAGGTAAACAGATTGTTTTCCTCGACACTCCGGGTCACGAAGCTTTCACCGCTATGCGTGCGCGTGGAGCTCAGGTAACTGACGTAGCTATTTTGGTTGTTGCTGCCGATGATGGTGTGATGCCTCAAACTATTGAAGCGATCAATCATGCTAAGGCTGCCAAAGTACCTATTATCGTTGCTATCAATAAAATGGACAGACCGGGAGCAAATCCGGATCACGTTAAGCAACAACTTGCCGAACATGAGTTGATTCCGGAAGATTGGGGTGGAGATACAATTATGGTTCCGGTATCCGCACATCAGAAGACCGGTATTACAGATTTACTGGAAATGATTTTGTTGGTGGCAGAGATGCAGGATTTGAAAGCCAATCCGGAGCTTCCGGCACACGGAACGATTATCGAAGCGCAACTTGACAAAGGAAGAGGTCCAGTGGCAACTGTACTCGTACAGAGAGGAACTCTGCATATCGGGGATACGATTATCGCGGGAACAACTTTCGGTAAAGTTCGTGCCATGGTTAACGACCGTGGTGAAAAAGTAAAGAAAGCTTTGCCTTCAACTCCTGTGGAAGTACTCGGCTTGAACGATGTTCCTCAGGCCGGAGATATTTTGGACAGCACAGATGAAAAGACAGCTCGTGGTGTAGCTGAAAAGCGTGTTGCCAAGAAGAAAGAGGAAGAGATAAAACTAAACTCCAAAGTTTCTCTTGATGATCTGTTCCAGAGAATTCAGGAGGGCGAAATCAAGGAACTGAATATAGTTGTTAAGGCTGACGTTCAGGGAACCATTGAAGCATTACGGGCTTCTTTGGAAAAAATAAAAAACGACGAAGTGAAAGTTGTCGTCGTTCATGCCGGTGTAGGAGCTATTACAGAGTCCGATATCATGCTTGCTTCTGCTGCCAATGCATTGATTATAGGCTTCAACGTAAGGCCGGATGCCAATGCACGTAAAGCTGCTGAGAGTGAAAAGGTGGATGTGCGTACTTATCGCGTTATTTATGATGCGCTGAACGATGTCGAGGCTGCGATAAAAGGTATGCTTGCTCCTAAATTTAAGGAAGTGGTGCAGGGAAGAGTTGAGGTTCGTCAGCTCATTACCATATCCAAGATGCTTATTGCCGGCTGCTACGTGCTTGAGGGAAAGGTTACCAACAGTTCGAAGGTGCGCGTTGTTCGCGACGGAATTGTTGTACACGAAGGAGTTATAGAGTCTTTGCGTCGCTTTAAAGACGATGTTAAAGAAGTGGCGCAAGGTTATGAGTGCGGCATAACCTTGGAAAAATATCGCGATTTGAAGGAAAATGATCTCTTCGAAATTTACGATATGGAAGAAATTGCTGTTGAGTAGCTTGAGAGGTGAAATATGGCCAGATTGAGAGTGGAAAAGGTTCAGGAAGCCATTCAGCATGAAATAAGCAATATGCTGCTGCATGATGTGAAGGATCCGAGAATTCAGTTTGTCAGCGTTACCGGCGTCGAACTGACTGATGATATGAGTTATGCAACTGTATATATAAGCATGTACGGACCGGAAGATAAACATGAAGAAACTTGGCAGGCGCTCAATAAAGCTTTGGGATTTATGCGTTCGGAGATAGCCAAGCGCATACGACTTCGTTTTACGCCGACGTTGATACTCAAAAAAGATTCTTCTATGGAGTACAGCGCGCATATTCAATCATTGTTGGATGAAATTAAGAGCAAAGAGAAAGCAGTACGCGAGGATCAACAAGATGAGTAAGATGATCGACCTTCGTGAGGTCGGTGACAGACTTGGTGAGGCTGATGATCTTGTGTTGTGTTGCCATGTGGGTCCGGACGGGGATACATTGGGTTCTGCTTTAGGATTATCACATTTTTTAAAGCAGCAGGGCAAACAGATTATTTTGTTCGTGGATGATGAGATAAACAGCTATTATAGTTTTCTTCCGGGAATTGAAGCTGTAAAACGTCCGCAGATAGGTTCAGAAAAAATAAATACAGACATTCTTTTGGTTTTGGATGCCAGCTCGATTGACAGAATCGGCAATGTGATGCAATGTGTTAACGCGAAAGCTTTTATGAACATTGATCATCATATATCCAATACCCGGTTTGCCGAGTATCTTTATCTTGACACGGAAGCTGCAGCTACGGGAGAGATTATGTGTGATCTTTTTGATGTCATGGATTGGGACATGGATGTAGAAACGGCGACATGTTTCTACACGGCCATCAGTACGGATTGCGGCTCGTTCCGATATGCAAATACAACCGGCAAGACTATGCGAAGGGCAGCTGCTCTTTTGGAGAAAGGTGTCAAGCAGGATGAAATTGCTGATTTTCTTGAAGTTACTTCCAGGGAAAGTATGTGTCTTTTGAGCGACGTTTTGCCTTCTTTAACTTTTGCTTTCGATAATCGTGTAGCCTACATGTCCATAACTGAAAAGCAGTACGATAAAAATATTTTCACGGACAGCTTTGTTTCCTACCCTCGTCGAATCGAAGGTGTCGAGGTGGCGATTATGTTTAAAGCGGTCGAAGCTGAGGTGATCAGGGTAAGCATGCGCTCCAAGGGCGCTGATGTATCTGAAATAGCTTTGTCTTTTGGCGGTGGCGGACATGTTCGCGCCGCTGGCTGCACGATATACGCTCCTCTTGCGGAAGCAAGGAAGCAGCTTTTGGAAAGACTGGGTAAGATATTATAATGGACGGTATTTTTAATGTTTTAAAACCGCCGGGCATGACTTCTTTTGATGTTGTGGCTGTGCTGCGCCGAGCGCTACAAACTAAAAAAATCGGACATGGCGGAACTCTTGACCCTGATGCGGCAGGAGTTCTTCCTGTTTTTGCAGGTTCTGCAACAAGATTACTGGAGTTTGCGGTAGAGGGAAGCAAAGAGTATATCGTTGAAATAACTTTGGGTGTCAGGACGGACACAGGTGACGACAGCGGCTTGGTTGTAGAAGAACTTCTTGTGCCTGAGCTTTCAGCTGATAAAATAGAAGTCGTTTTAAAAAAATTTCTCGGCGAAAGAAAGCAATTGCCGCCAATGCATTCAGCAGTAAAAATCAACGGTACAAAACTTTATCAGCTAGCAAGACAAGGAATAGAAGTCGAACGGAAGCCGAGAGAAATTTTTATTCACAGTTTAAAATTGCTCCGCTATTCAGATAAAAAGTTGACTTTGGCAGTTGAATGTTCCAAAGGAACTTACATCAGAGTACTGGGAGAAGAAATTGCCGCAGAACTTGGCACTTGTGGAACCATGAGTTTTTTGCTGCGTACCAGAGTAGCCGGATTTTGCATAGAAGTTGCGCATACTTTGCAAGAGATAGCAGTCGATCCGGCTGCATGCATGCAGGATTCTTCAGCTGCTGTCGCTGAATTGCCGTCACTGGTGCTGACCGAGAAACAGGCTTGCCGAATTACCAGCGGAGTTAAAACGACGGTGCAGGGAAGTGAAGACGGTCTGTGTGCTTTACTGTCGCCGGAAGGAAAGCTTCTTGGTATTGGTAAAGTATGCGGACAAATTGTCAAGGCTGAAAAAGTTCTGCACAAATATGAGTCTAAAAAAGATCTTACTGAAATACGCAGTGAGAATGCAACGGAGAAATGATGAAGATAATTACGAGTCTTTCCGAAATACATAACAGCGGAACTTTGTGTTCTTTGGCTTTGGGAACATTCGACGGTTTGCATAAAGGGCATTTGGATGTTATAAATACTGCAAAAGTGCAGGCGCAAACAAATGACTTGCTCTTGGGTGTATTTACTTTCAGCAGTCATCCGTTAAGTCTGATCGATCCGAAGCATTTGCCGACATCGTTGCTGACTGCGGAACGCAAGCGTGAATGTTTGCAAGAGCTTGGCGTGGATATTATGTTGGATATTCCTTTTACCGACGCCTTGGCGAAACTTACTCCTGAGGAATTCATGGATAGTCTTTGTCTTATGGGAATAAGTTCGGTAACTGTAGGAGAAAATTTTTCTTACGGTGTTGGAGGCAGAGGAAATATTTCAACTTTGGAAACCGCGGCGATAAAATATGGGTTTAAATTATTGGTGAGACCACTATGTTCTAGCGGCGGGAAAATTATCAGCAGCACGGAGATCCGCAATGCCGTACTTGCAGGTGATGTCGTATCGGCTGCGGAAATGCTTGGCAGAAACTACGGTATAGAAGGCATTGTTGTCCATGGGGACAAAAGAGGACGTATCTTGGGATTTCCGACAGCAAATATAGATTTGGAAAATATTTTCGTTACAGTGCCGGCGGGCGGAGTTTATGCAGTGTATATTCAGATTGGAGATAATATTTATTTCGGTATGGCCAATATAGGTTCTAATCCGACTTTTGGAGATGTAAAAAAGCCGCGATTGGAGGTTAATATTTTTGATTATAACAAAGATATCTATGGAGAAAAGGTCGTTGTTTTTTTCGTCAGCAGGATAAGAGGCGAGCAAAAATTTGCCTCTTTTACGGATTTACAGAACGCTTTAAGCAAAGATGAAAAAGCTTGCAGAGAAATTCTTGCGACAAGCGCGGCAAAAATTTCTTTATAAAATTTAGGCAGCCGATTAACAAAGAATATATTTTCAGTTTGCAATAAAAAATTCGCTTCCGATTGTTTTACAGTCGGAGGCGATTTTTGTTATAAACAGGATATTTTCAATGACAATAAATTCGTTAGATGATTTTATCGAGACTTTTTGTTGATTGAGTAAGTGCGAAAGTTTATATCTGAAATGTTGTTAGTCGTCTAAAATACATACGCAAAGAGAGCAGCCAAAAAAGCTGCTCTCTAAATTTTCTGCGCATTCGCGCATTGTATTATTCGTTCAGCAGGTCAAAGCTTTGGAAAATCTTGAAGAGAAGGCTCATTAAAATTGCAACTAATGTCGCAAGAACCATTCCCTGTACGGCAAAAGCGCCGAAAGAAAGCTTCGCGCCGGAAAGACCTATAATCATAATTACAGAAGTCATAACCAGATTGGAAGATTTGCTGTAATCAACTTTACTTTCAACAAGGACTCGTATGCCTGAGGCTGCGATAACACCGAAGAGCAGTATACAAATACCGCCCATGACGGGAACCGGAATACTGCTGATAGCGGCGGACAGTTTGCCGCAGAAGGAAAGGATAATCGCCATAACGGCAGCGCCGCCGATAACCCAAGTGCTGTAAACTTTTGTGATAGCCATAACGCCGATGTTTTCACCATAGGTAGTGTTGGGCGTAGCGCCGGCAAATCCTGAGATGACATTGGAAAGGCCGTCTGCAAAAAGTGAACGCGAAAGACCAGGATCTTTTACAAGATCGCGCTCCACGATGTTCCCCGTTACCACCAGGTGTCCGATGTGTTCAGCTAAAACGACAAGGGCGGCAGGAGCGATGATGATGATAGCGTTCAGATCGAAAGTAGGTGAATAAAAGTGTGGAAGTTGCAGCCAAGGTGCTTCAGCAATGGCCGCAAAGTTTACCATACCCATGAAAGCGGCAAAGATATATCCGCAGACGACTCCGAACAGAATAGGGATGATACTCATAAAACCTTTAAAGGCTACGGAACCGATAATACCGACCGTTAAAGTAAACATGGAAACGGCTACGTTGGAGAAATTTATTTGCTCTCCTGTGAGTCCGGCCATGTTTGCAGCAACCGGAGCAAGCTCCAGTCCGATGACGGCAATGATTGCTCCCATAGCGGCCGGAGGGAAGATGACATCAATCCATTTGGTTCCCACGAAGTGGATGATTATTGAAAATAGCATGAACAGCAAACCGAAGACGATAAATCCGGATTGAGCTGCGCTGTAAGTAGATGTGGAAAGGATCAGAAGCACAGGCGAAATAAAGGCGAAACTGGAACCAAGGTAAGAAGGAATTTTACCTTTAGTTATAAAGATGTATAAAAGAGTTCCTACGCCGTTCATAAACAGACAGGTTGTGGGGTTGACTTTAAAAAGAAACGGTACGAGCACAGTTGCTCCAAACATGGCAAAAAGATGCTGCAAACTTAGGGGAATGTTGAGTATGAGCGGCGGACGTTCTTCGACTTGAATAACTTTGCGTTCCAAAATCAATTACCTCTTTTCTCAATTGACTATAAATTTTGTCCTCTATAATTTTAAATATTTTTAAAATTAAATGCAAGTAAAAACAGAGCTCAGAGACAAAATTAACCCCTATCGCAATTTTTGAGATAGGGGTTAAATAACTACAATCTGTTAGACGAGTTGAGTACGTTTCTTATCTTGTGAGCCACCATATCCTGGATAGCCTTACGAGCCGGCTTCAGGTATTGACGCGGATCGAAATCGGCCGGATTCTCAACAAGGTGTTTGCGAATAGAGGCAGTCATAGCAAGACGTAAATCAGTATCAATGTTTATTTTGCACACGCCGGATTTACCGGCTTTTAAAAGCATGTCCTCAGGAACTCCCTGCGCTCCTGCGAGTTTACCGCCGTATTTATTGCATTCTTCCACAAAAGAAGGTATAACGGTAGATGCTCCGTGAAGAACCAGCGGATAGTTGGGGAGCAGCGAAGAGATTTTTTCCAAACGGGCGAAGTCGAGTTCAGGATTACCTTTGAACTTGTAGGCACCGTGACTTGTGCCTATAGCAATCGCCAAAGAATCACAACCCGTTCTTTCAACGAATTCTACTGCCTGATCAGGATCGGTGTATGTAGCGTCTTTGCTGTTGACTTTAACGGCATCTTCGACACCTGCCAGACGACCTAGTTCAGCTTCTACGACAATGCCTCTTTCGTGCGCGTATTCAACAACGCGTCTTGTGATTTCTATGTTCTCTTCGAAGGGATGTTTACTGCCGTCGATCATAACGGAAGTAAAGCCGCCGTCGATGCATGATTTGCATATTTCAAAATCTTCGCCGTGATCGAGATGCAGGCAAATTGGCAGACCGGATTCTTCAAGAGCAGCTTCGACAAGCTTCATGAGGTAAATATGGTTGGCATATTTGCGAGCACCCGCGGATACCTGCAGAATCAGAGGAGATTTTTCCTGCTGCGCTGCAGCAACGATTCCCTGAATTATCTCCATATTGTTTACGTTGAAAGCTCCTATAGCGTAATGACCTTCATAAGCCTTTTTGAACATTTCCGTAGAAGTAACTAACGGCATTGATATTCCTCCTTTGAAATTTCACGCGCTACTTAAAATTTACTCTGTGCTGAAAAGGTGACAAAGCAGATTTTAGTGTATGCTAATTATAACATATTAATGTGTTTTTGAGTATAGCATATCTTCCATATCTTGGGGAATTTTTCTGGTGATTTCCAGGATGCGATCGCTGACAGGATGGTTAAAGATAAGTTTATATGCGTGGAGAGCATGCCGTGATTGCGGACCGCGATTGCCGTATAAATTATCGCCCAGGAGGGGACAGCCTATGTGTGCCATATGTACTCTCAACTGATGTGTTCTTCCCGTACAGAGCACAAGTTTTACAAGCGTTTTTCCGTTACAGTTGCCGGCAACTTCAAAGAGCGTCTTGGCATAATGTCCGTTGTCATAATCAACGCAACGCTCGATTATGCTGCCGGACTTTCTTGCTACAGGCGCTTCAATAACTCCGGAAGAAGCTGGAAGACCGGCCGTTATAACGGCGTAATATTCTTTGTGTATGTGTCTTTGGGAAAGCCAAAATTGAATGATTGGTTCCTTGGCAAAGATTACCAAGCCGGAAGTGTTGCGATCAAGACGTGAAACAGGGTGAATTCCGGCATTGATACCGCTTTCGTCATAATAGTTTTTGACAAGATCATAAAGCGTGGCGCCACGTTCGGATACTGTGGGATGAGTGAGCATACCGGGAGGTTTATCTATGATTAAAAGAAAATCGTCCTCATATGCAATTAATGAAGAGGTGAGAGAAGCGTGTGCATTTGCGTTCATATCAATGGAGTTTTGGCGACGGTTCGTCAACCACCACTATTCTGTCCAATTCCGACTTCAGTTGGCTGCGAATATTGCCCAGGTATAAACGATAAAGTTCTTTTTGTTCAGCTTGCTCCTCTGCAGTAAGTCCTTCGTTTTTTTTCTTGCGTGCGAGAAAATTTATACGTTCAATCGTTGTTTTAATTTCCATGTTTATCAGTTCTCCTTTCCGATAAGTAGAGGGCAGATTATTTTTCTGTAATTTTTATTTCAG
>JAXFPC010000070.1:0-9776 GCA_034180005.1 Acidaminococcaceae bacterium
TTTCACGGAAGAGGCTTTCGACAGCTTTCTTTCGAAAAAGCAGAGCCGGTATACATCCGGAATTTGAGAGTCGAATTTCAGAGTAATACGGAAATTTATCATACCGAAATGAGCAGCCGGAGCAGTCACGCTTCAAGCTGCTCTTTTATATTCAGGAGAGCAGGTAAATTGCGGCATTAAGCACGGTTGTGCGGCGGCATTTTTCGAAGGATAAATTTTTACATTTAACTTGACTTAAGAAATTGCTTTATGTATAATATCTATACGTGATTTTCCGCCAGATTTCACTAGCCCCGAAAGAAAGTGAGAAGATCGCATCTGAATGAGTATTTAGTAATGGAATATTTAGGAGGGACATAAGGATGAAATCTTTTATGGCTAATCCGTCCAATATCGAGCATAAATGGTTCGTTGTGGACGCAGCTGATAAAACTCTCGGCCGTATGGCTGCAGAAGTAGCGAAAGTCCTGCGCGGCAAACATAAACCGACTTTTACCCCGCATATGGACACAGGTGATCACGTAATTGTTATAAACGCTGACAAGGTTGTACTGACCGGCAAGAAACTTACCAAGAAAGTTTACTTCCATCATTCCGGTTATCTCGGCGGCGACAGCTATGTTAAAGCAGGCGATATGCTGAAGAAAAACCCTGTTAAGATGGTAGAACTGGCGATTAAAGGCATGATTCCTCATAATCATCTCGGTGCTAAAATCGCTTCCAAACTTCATGTATATGCAGGCAGCGAGCATCCGCACGCAGCTCAAAAACCTGAAGTAATGGAAATTGACGTAAGATAAGAAGCGGGAGGGACAAGAAATGGCAGAAGTTACTTATAATGCAACAGGTCGTCGTAAATCTTCCGTTGCCCGCGTTCGTCTGGTTCCGGGTGAAGGTAATGTTGTTATCAACGACCGCGTAATGAATGAATATTTTGGTCTTAAAACTCTTGAGTTGATTGTAAATCAGCCTCTGGAAGTCACCGAGACCAAAGGTAAATACGATGTACTGGTAAATGTAAACGGCGGCGGTTTCTCCGGCCAGGCCGGCGCTATCCGTCACGGTATCGCTCGTGCTCTGCTGAAAGTGGACGCCGATTTCCGCGCCGTACTGAAAAAAGCAGGTTTCCTGACACGTGATCCGCGTGAGAAGGAACGTCGCAAATACGGCTTGAAGAAAGCTCGTAAAGCTTCTCAGTTCAGCAAACGTTAATATTTTTATTGCGTATGGCAGTAATAAACCCCGAAAACTCAGGTTTTCGGGGTTTTATTTTATAGGTGAGAGGTGGTATAATACAAGTGACGGATGTCGAGGGACTGCGGAGAAACAGTCCCTTAGTTTTGAGCATTGAGTTAGCTTTAACTAACCTGGCGCTTGAAACTTGAATGGTAAGCAAGGTCACGGTGTAAATACATTGAATGAAAGGAGTTCACATGAAACCGAATTATAAAAACTGGATACCCAGAAGGATGCTTGCTGTATTGTTTGCCATAACATGCGTGCCTCTGGCTGCATTCCTTTATCTCCATAACGGATTGACAGGTGCAGGCGGCATACTTTTACCGGTGCTTGAAGTAATTTGCATCCTGCTGTTTGCTGCAGGTATGAGCTTTTTTGTTTTCTGCATGGTTTTGTATCGCAGATTTGATTACAACGGAGAACGACAGCTGTCACGACAAATTGTTGAGGGAACAGCAGCTTATGTAAATTTGCCTGAGGGCGGTTATGGACTTGATGTGGGGTGCGGCAGCGGTGCTCTGACTATTGCCTGCGCCAAGAGAAATCCCCGCGCGGTGATGTTGGGTATTGATAAATGGGGAATGGAATATTCTTCTTTCAGCAGGGAGTTGTGTGAAAATAATGCCAAGGCAGAGGGTGTCACTAACGCCGTTTTTCAGAAAGGTGACGCCGTAAGGTTGGATTTTCCTGACGAAACATTCGACGCCGTTACCAGTAATTACGTTTATCATAATATCATGGGACACGACAAGCAGGCGCTGCTTTTGGAAACGTTGCGAGTCTTGAAGAAAGGCGGTATTTTTGTTATACATGATATTATGTCGGCTTCAAATTATGGAGATATGGATGCTTTTATAGAGAATTTGCTTAAGCAGGGATTTGAAGAAGCCTATTTGATAGATACGACCGACGGAAAATTTATGAGCCCCAAGGAAGCAAAATTTCTCATGTTATCCCATTCAGCTTTGTTGGTTGGTAAAAAATAAGAGGGATATTTCCATGCGGTTCGCTTTTATTCTGCGACGACTTATTTACGTGTGCTGCAAACTTGTATGTTGTGACGAATTTGAAATACAATTAAGACGACTTGAACGGTTGTCGAGACTAAAGCTCCTGACGACTGTATAGCAAATTGTAAGGAAAAATATTTTTGAAAGAACCGCCGAAGGCGGTTCTTTCTTAATACAAAAAAATGTGGTAACGTCTCGATTGATTGTTCGACGCTTACGTTTAGGCGCTTGTAAGTCGACTGAGAGGATGAATAAAATTCTTTTCTTCAATAGTCTGAATGCCATAAATTATCCGATAAATCGCCATACTTTTGCTGGGAGCTGTATTGCCGGCTACTGCGGATGACATCTGCTTGCGAGGTGCAAACAGTCATTGCAGGCTGGTGCCACCAGATAGGCGAACCGACGAAGATGACATCATATTTTGTCATTTTACTCACAGGCAATGGATTCTTCAGCGCAGGACGCAGGTTTTCGTAGGATTCTTTTTTGATACGGTCGCTGCTGTCGTATGGGTTAGTGGCGTAGGCATCTGCCGGTTCAATACGGTAGAGGTCGGCATTGACTGCTTTGGCTATTTCTTCTGCAACGTGTTTAGTATTATTAGTCGCTGAAAAATAAGCGACCAGGATTTTTTTGCCGGCATCGATATCTCGCCTCCTCA
The DNA here is from genome assembly GCA_034180005.1 of Acidaminococcaceae bacterium. Lineage (GTDB taxonomy): Bacteria > Bacillota > Negativicutes > Acidaminococcales > Acidaminococcaceae > JAXFPC01. The sequence continues at coordinate 2,914 of JAXFPC010000070.1, forward strand.
TATTTACATAGATTAGTTTTTGACAGTGAGCTGCTTTAAAGTTACAATTGAAGTATAGCAACCGATAGTAACAATCGGTCAAGTATTTTTTGAAAATTTTTTTGAGGAGGATGGAGCTATGTATACAATGATGAAGGCGTGCCGCGAAACGGGCTTAACTTATCAGACGTTGAAATTTTATTGCAATGAAGGTTTGGTACCGAACGTGCATAGAGATAAAAATAACCGTCGCTGTTTTGACGAGGCAACGGTGAAATGGATTAAGGATTTGAACTGTCTGAAAAAGTGCGGGATGTCCATTGAAGAGATGAAAGAGTATCTGGCATTGTGTTTGCAAGGGCCATCGAGCATCGAAAAGCGTCGACAGATTCTTGCACGTAAGCAGGAAGAGCTGCAGGAGCAGATTGACAACCTCAAGGAGAGCATGTCCTATATCGAGTGGAAACAGAATTTTTATAGTGATGTGTTGACAGGCAAGCGTCCATATGTCAGTAATCTGATCAAAGTAGAATAAAAATGGAGCCAGCTTCAGCGTTGTACCTAGGTTGACTTGTTTCAGTGAAGCCGGATGCTTACGCAGATTTCGGGCGCATTTTGTCGCAATTTTTCGTGCGGCATGGAAAGGAACGGTACGCGCGGAAACGATACTTCCTGAAAGATTTCTGCGGGACAGGCTTTCCGAGCAAATTACACGTGAAGAATTTATGCAGGTGATACCGTTTTTGTGTTGGCATTTGCCGGGAAAATGACATATAATAGAGGTAAGTTTTGTAGGAGCGGAACTTTTTATGAAGGAATTAAGCACAGGTGAAAATTTTTACAGGAGGCTGTTCATATCCACCTTTTTGATCAGTGCGTTTACTGTCGGCGGCGGTTATGTCATCATTCCTTTGCTTAAAGCCAAATTTGTCGATGAATTCGGCTGGCTGGAAGATAAAGAGGCTCTCAATCTGGTTGCCGTAGCACAGGCGGCACCGGGAGTTGTGGCCGTTAATGCCGCCATAGGTATAGGTTATAAGCTGGCAGGACTGCCGGGCGCGTTGACAGCCGTACTTGCTACCGTGCTGCCCCCTTTGCTGACTTTGACATTATTGTCGTACGGTTATGAAATGGCAGCCGGCAATTCCTACGTTCGTATGATTCTCAAGGGAATGCAGTGCGGCGCTGCCGCCATTATTATAGGCGTTGCCTGGGAGCTTCTACTTAAGGAATGGCGCAGAAAACTGCTCCTGCCACTGTCTATTGTCGTCTTCACTTTTGTCGGCAATTATTTTTTTAATGTAAACATTATGTATCTTATTGCCCTGGATGCTGTCATAGGTTTGCTTTTTCTGCGTTCGGCAAGATACTCTTAAGAGGTTGGAATTATGATTTACTGGGAACTTTTCTGGAGTTTTGTAAAAGTAGGCGCTTTCTGCGTAGGCGGCGGTTACGCTTCCATGCCTCTCATTCAGGCGCAGGTTATAGATGAGCACGGATGGCTTACCTTGGAGCAATTTATTGACATCTTTACAATTTCGCAGATGACGCCCGGCCCCATTGGCATCAATGCCGCTACATTTGTCGGGACGAAGGTAGCCGGTATTGCGGGGGCGATTGTCGCCACTTTCGGTTTCGTTTTCCCTTCGCTGCTGATTATGTTGTGTTTGATGAGGTTGTTTTTTAAATTCGGGGATATAGGTCCGGTAAGAGGCGTACTCAACGGATTGCGACCTGCGGTAACGGCGCTGATTTGTTCCGCATCGGTAGGCTTTATCTTATTGGCTTTATGGAATACGGAAAAAATTCCGCAGGATTTTCTGCGGCCTGATCCCGCGGGTGTTATTTTACTGCCATTATCTTTCGTGTGTTTGCATTACGGCATGAGCGTTATTCGCGTTTTATGCATGTCGGGAGTTTTAGGACTTATTTTGGGAATTTTAGGAGTAAGATGATTTACAGGAGGTAGAAAAATGGATGTGAAGAATTTTAAACCGGCTAAAGTAGGCGTTGTGGGCTTAGGGCATGTAGGCGCCCATGTTGCCTACAGTCTTGCAGTACAGGGAATCGCGGATGAACTGGTTCTGGTGGACAAGAACGAGCAAAAGATGACTTCAGAATGCCAGGATATACGCGATGCCATCGCTTATTGCCCGCACAATGTCAAAGTAACAAGCGGTTCCTATGAACTTTTGGGGGATTGCGATGTTATTGTTAATGCAACGGGAAAGATTTCTCTGTTGGGCAGCGGAGGCGACCGTAATTTGGAATTGCAGTATACTGTCGCTCAAGCGAAAGCTTTTGTCCCAAAAATTATGGCGGCAGGCTTCAGCGGAGTTATCATAAGTATTTCCAATCCTTGTGACGTTGTGGCACACACTATTTGGCAGATGTCCGGTCTGCCCAAGGGCAGAGTGTTGGGTACGGGGACGGGGCTGGATACTTCGAGGTTGTTGTCCGTGTTGGCGCTGCAGACCGGCATAGAGCATCAGTCCATCTCGGCTTATATGCTGGGAGAGCACGGTCTGGCGCAGATGGCTGCCTGGTCGGCGGTAACTTTCGGAGGAATCCCTCTGGCTACATTGGCCGCAAGCGGCGACTCCAAATTTAATTTTGATCGTGAAGAGATGCAAAAACGCTCCATTATGGGCGGGTGGGTAACATATAGCGGCAAACAGTGCACCGAATACGGTATTGCTACGACTGCGGCGCGCATGGTTCGCTGCGTGCTGCGCGATGAGAAGAGAATTATGCCGGCTTCCATGCTTTTGGACGGCGAATACGGCGAGCATGGCATTTTTGCCGGTGTACCCTGTCTGCTTGGCAAAAACGGTGTTGAACAGGTTATGGAACTGCCGTTGACAGAAGAGGAACTGGCAAAATTCCACACCTGCTGCGCAAGTATCCGCTCTAATGTCGAACTGGCTAAAAAAGTAGCTCCTGCAGAAGATATTGCAAAGTAATTTTAAGCCTGGCTGTGTTGCGGAAAAGGTGTTTTACTAAGCTTAAATTATCAGGATAAGTTTTTACAACTACGTGACAGGAGATTCTTCGAGCGACAGAAAAGTTTTACGTCACGGGAACTTATTCCGTGAATATGCAGTAAGTAAAGTATTTTGCAATGACAGTTAATGTATAAACGGATTATTATAAATACCGATAGATAAGAGAAAAACATTTAAAACAGATGAAGGCCCCTTTAGTCAGACTGCGGTTCGGCAAAAGGGGCTTTTGTGTATGATTGACACTGAATAGGGAAAGTGTAAGTTCACAGTGTATTACAAAGATTCAAAAAAACTTTATATGAATTTTAAGTATAATATACGGAGTTTAGTTTGTAAAAATTGGCAGGATATACGGTGAAATAAAACCCAACATGCAATAATAAATGAAATATAAATTTTTCAAAACAAGCAATATTATATTTGATAAAAACATATTAAAAGTAGTTGACTTGAATTAATTTTAAGTATAGTATATATTATAAAATCAGATAAAATAATTTATCAATAATAAAATATAAAGGAAAACAGAAGCCGTAAGGCTGCGTGGGGAATCCGGTGAGAATCCGGAGCTGTCCCACAACTGTATGGGGAGTGTTGTGACCATGATCCTCTCACAAAGGGGCCGCAGCGCCATGAACTAAGTCAGGGTGCCACCTGTTTTCTGCTATCATAAACAACTTGCGAGGCATGAGTTAGATGCAGGACGCCGGTGGCGATTTTCTATGCATGAAATTTGTGCGTCGCTTTTTGCATTTTTTAATCCGTTTTTATCTTGAATTAAAAAATGTGGGCATGTAATTATGACCCGGCGAGGGTGGCAGCAGATATAGCTGTAAAAATTTTATCAATAACTGAATGATGCAGATGGGCGCAGGTGAATTTTTTTGCATGGATTAATCAGGAATTTAAGGAGGTGACAGTGTTACTTTTTTCGATAAGGATAAGTTTTATGTAGAAATAGTGTTTATGAAAAGAGGGTAGGTTATGCAAATATCAAGAAAGAAATGGTTGCGTAGAAGCATTACGTTATGCTTACTGTCAGGTATGTGTTGTATCGGAGTACATGCCTATGCCGAAAACTCTCACGTCATCACGGGAGATTCGGGAAAAGACACTTACTATTTGGAGAAGGGAATCCTTCAGAGTGATGGAACCTATAAATTTACTGAAGACAGTACGGTGTCTGCTGATGGAAACGACATGATACCTTTGTCAGCTTCTTATAAGCTTATTGTTCCTGTTTTTGCTAAAGGAAAAGATATCAAAATTGATGCGGCCGGACACAAGTTGCAGCTTAAAGCCACTTATATATCCGATGAACCGAATACTGTCAACAGTCCGAAAGTAAGCCTAGTAGGCTTGTATGCCCTTGACAAAGATATTGATATTAAAGCTGGAGAACTTGCAATCAAAGCTTATTCTGATGCTGCACAAGGATTTACAACAGAAGGAATATGCGTGAGTTCCGGCGGATCAATAAATATAGACGGCAATGTCTCTGTCCAGGCCATCAAAGCAAAACCAGGCTCCGGCGGAAAGGTATATGGTATCTATATGGGTAAGGGCGCCAAGAAAGTGATAGTAGGCGGCGATCTGAACATAGTAGGCGACGGAACGGAAGGCGATGCTGTATACGGTATATTGGCGCAAAAAACTGAAGATGGTAATTATGGGGTATCGGGTATTGTTTTGGAACGTCCAGGCAAAGCATCGGAACTGACTGTAAAAGGAAGAACCAGACTTGCCGCAAAAGGTGTAGGGGTGGACGTTGCTTCCGGGAAGGTGGTTTTTGAAAAAGGCGCGACAATTCTGACACCGGATGATGTGAACGAGTTGTCCTGTTTGGCTATAAATGTTGGGAGAGGCGGAAATGTTGTCATAGGATCAGAGTATCTTGATAGTAACCCCATGGACGCGACAAAAACGGATATTCAAGGCTTAGTGCGTACAAAAAACGGGAATGTACAGATAGGTATGGGGACAAGTGATTCGCGTTTTGTAGGAGTAGTAGATAAAAGAGGCGATACGGATCAAGTTATACTGGGGCTTCAGGCAAATGGAGCCACATGGGAGAATAGAAAAACTTCAAAAATCGAGACGTTTGAGGGAAGCAAAATCAGTAAACTGTTCGCTTGGGATGTAAAAAACGAATATAGCGTTATTCTGCAAAAAGACAGCGATCCGATTACTATCGGAGAGTACAAGGGCAATACAAAAATAATTTATGATCATGATAAAGATGATCCTACTAAGATTATCGGGGGAGACTTTATTATCAACAGCGTGAATAATTTTACTATATCAAATGTAGTACTGCTCACAGATAACAAAGGACTCAACACCGCATCCACAAAGGCAGCGGATAAAAATTTGGTGAGTGAGACTTTGAATAAACTCGCCAATAAAATTTATTTTAAAGATTACGAAAATAATTCAAAAAAACTGATCGGATCAGTGCAAATTGCCGAAGGTTTGACAGCAAGTTCTGCTGCCTTGAAGACAGGTGATATTACGTTTAAACAGGAAGGAGGACAGGGGCAATATTTGTATACTCCTGCAACTGATCCTGTAATTCCGGGAGAGCAGACAGTCGATACTTTCAGTACGGCTATCACGGGAGATGAAAATGTAGATCAGGAGTATGTTAATAACGGTGTCTTTAAAAATGGTGTATACACTTTTAAGAAAGAAGCTACGACTATTACTACCAACGGAGTTTTAATACCTGGAGGTCCGTGGATGTCGAGTATAACAGCTGCTATTTCCGGCAGCACTAAAGACAAGTCGGCTGTTATCGATCTTAAGGGAAATGCCTTGAATGTGGATACGTATTTTAAAGCGACAGCAGGTATCTCCGGAATCGGTACCGGAAAAGTGGAAATCAGTAATTCAGGGGCTATGTCCGTAAACGGGCAAAGGGCTGCAATTTATGCCAATGGCGGCGGCAAGGTGCTTATCCATAACGGTGGAGAAAATCCGGAGACAAAAATTTTGATGCTGCGTGCAGGTGCAGCTCAACCGCAAAGCGTAGCTGTGGTTAAGACTATGAACGGAGCTGGAGGGGTTACATCCAATATTACAATAGATGGATTGGTAGATGTCCTGGCAGATGCACAGGCTCCCAATGGGTTGAAGGCGAATGAGGCGGTAAGCGCAGTTGCTTCTGAAATCAATATTGGAGGAGGTACGATTAAGGCTGTAAACGGAGCGTGGGCAGCGATTCGAGCCTATGGTGAATTTGTAAGCGATAACTACGGAGTAGTAAATGTAAACGTAACCAAGGATGCAGAAGGCCTTGCCAACGGTGCAGGTAAACTGAAAACAGTTCTGGAAGGGGACATTGTGACGAATGGCGGTATGGGTACGAAAGGTCGTATCAGCGTAGGTTTGTCCACAGATGATTCGCACTGGATAGGAAATTACGCCGATACTAGAGGCTATGGTGTAACTCCGGGGCGGTTAGGTGCAGTAAATTTGTTTATGGAAAATGGCTCCTATTGGAAAGGTTTCGGAAACGGCACTATGAATGTAAAGATGTCGGGAGCCGAAACAAAATGGGTAGGGTTTAATATCAGCGAAGATATGCAGCTTACTTTAAAAGACGGGGCAACTTGGCATAATGCAATAACCAAGGGACAGAAAGATCAGAGCGAAAATGTCGTAGACAGTAAAGTCAAGTACTTTACGAGTGATAAGGGTGTTATCGATATGACAGGTGAAAAGGCTTTCATTGCCATCAGTAAATCTCTTTCAGGCAGTCCAGTTCAAGGACAGTCTTCTGCCATTACGGAAGCACCGAATTCGGAGACCGGAAATCTTTTGATAGATAATTACAATGGCAATAGTACCGTCATCTATAAACATGAAATTGTAGAGAAC
>JAXFPC010000054.1:0-12246 GCA_034180005.1 Acidaminococcaceae bacterium
ACAGGATAAACAGTTTTATCAGGGTAAGTCATAGCGTTGAGAAAGGTATTGAGGGATCCTTTGACTAATTCCACAAAAGGTTCTTTCAATGGATATTTTCTGGAGCCGCAGAGCACAGAATGTTCTAAAATATGAGGCACACCGGTATTGTTTTCGACAGGCGTGCGGAATGCTATTGTAAAAACCTTGTTGTCATCATCATTGCCAAAATACATTAATCTGGCACCGCTTTGCTCATGCTCCATCATATAAACATGAGAATGAACTTCTTCGATAAATTCGTAGGATAATATTTTAAATCCGCTTTTAACAGCACCAATTTTTAAAATCACAATAGTCTCCTTCAGTTAAATCGATATAGTATATAAGTTTTCCATTTATAAAACACATCATATTTTCTGAATAAACACAAATTCAGTATCGGTTGATTCAGTTTCGCTGTACTCATAACCCAAGCGATTGAAAGTTTTGATTTGCTCTGGGCAAAAGACAGCATTTTCCGCCATATAGCGTACCATTTCTCCGCGCGCCATCTTGGCATAAGTTCCTTTTTGCACAAGCTTGTCCTTGCTGTACTGAGCAAATATACATGTAATAAATCTATCTCCTGAACGGAGATATTTTTCAACGCTTTTGGAATATTCTTTAGACGCTAAATTAATGATTACCCTATCCTTGTCAACTATCTCACGATAGATATCTTCTCCCCAAAAATCATACAAATCTTTAGCATATCCGATTTTTATATCAGCCTGCATTTCCAAGCGATAAGGACTGATAGGATCAAGCGGCTTCAATACTCCGTATATAGCGGAAATAATGCGTAAATGCCTCTGCAAATAGTCAATTTCATCGTTTGCGAAAACGGACGGCGCCATATATTTGTATTGAATACCTTCATAAGAAAGAATTGCCGGAGAAAACTCCGCTCCAGGAACATATTTCTGTAATCTTTCGAAATTAGTTTGCGCGATATCGCTGTTGCACCGCCAGATTGTTTGCAGTTCTTCGAGTGACTTATTCTTGAGGTATGTGTATATATGCTGCGCCTTTTCAAAATAAACAGGTTTACCGCGGGAAGGTATCAAATCTTCCACGAGCATTTTCTTGGCGGGTGAAATTATAATACGCATTCGTTAATTCTCCAAAGCATTAATAAAATCAAGAAGCAAGTCTTTGCAAGCTACAGGATTTTTGCAGATAATATGTTTCTGTTCTATGCAATTGTGTAATCGCAGAAAAATATAATGGCACTTCAACCTGAGAGAATCATAACGCAGATAGTCTTCTGTGGGAAGCTGTTCCAAGAGCTCTTCCATTTCAGATGCGTATATCATTGCACAAGCGGATTTTTCTCCTGCAAAAGCATGACATAAAGATTTTGCTATGCGTATAACTTTTTTGAAAGAATAATCTGTGGCTCTGTTTTTTTGAGCGCATAGCTTGATCTTCTCCACTGTCGGAAATTTTGCGTAGGAAATATCATCGCCTGACAGCTTTGGTATATTGTCAATTATAACTGATATTCCGGCACCGGTTATCATGCCTTTGGTTAGTACAAGAGTTCCGTAAGTTGGAGACAGGCGCGTCAGTAGTTCATCCGCCAATGCATCAGCGTCGGTATCCGTATAAATGAATAATAAGGGTTTTTCTCCTTGCGCAGCTGCCGTATTCTTAGCATAACCTCCGCCCATAAATATATACAGCAGATTTGAAGCTCTTTGCATAACAATACTGAAAGCGGCCGCACTGATATCATTATTGATGAGTTTGTCGACAGCAATATACCCCATTGCCTGGCAAGAGGAAACAATATCCCAAAAAATGCGTTTGCCCTCAGCAATACGACTGTCGTTTAACGGATATGCAAATTTTTCTAAATCACGTTCAGTAAAACGCACACGCGCACCTCCGGTTGCCTTTTTAAGGTTACCGCAGTTTTAACTAGTTGCCGTAACCTTTTTTCTTAATGCATCTAGGAATAAGGTTTCCTTAAACACCATAATTGACGGTGCCTGCTTTTTTAGCATAGTGATATATTCAGCCAGTTGTTCTTCAAGATTATTCTGCTCCCCTACTATAAAATAATCAACTCTCTCAGTAGGAGCGAACATAATATTTCCGCCTGCTCTAAGTATAAGCAATTGCAACTCGGAAAGCTTCAGTTGTTTAAATGTTCCGGCCAGAAAAATATTTTTATTGTGAAGCGGTTTCGCTTCACCGCAAATCCTTCCGGATGACTGTCCATCATAGTAATGCATTGCCTTCAGCTTCTGGTAACAGCTGTTGCATATTTCACAGTCAACGGCTGCACGATGTGCTCCGGTGGTTGTAATTCCCAAGAAAGCAGCCACGTCGGTCTGCTTGTATCCGCTAAGGCTCGGCAACCCTAACTTGGCAAGTTTCAGAACATCAATGCTGTCGTTTTGCAAACCTTGAGCATAGTAAGACCTTAAGGCCTTGTTAATAAATCTCAAATCAAAATCTATATTGTAACCAAGAATAATTTCTTCATCGACAAAAAGATGAAAATCATGAATAACGTTTTGTATATCGTCGGCACGGGCAACCATGGTATTGGTGATACCGGTAATGTCCGTAATCATTTCGCTTATCGACCTTTGCGGTCGCACCAAAGCGGAGAATTCATCTGTTTTAATGTTGTTTTTATACTTATGAGCCGTAATTTCAATGATTTCATCAAAATCAGGCTTCAGTCCGGTTGTTTCCGTATCCACGACCACATAGTCGTGAGGAAAACCTAAAATAGTTTCTCCTTTAGTTTCAGAAAATAAATCATTGTTCATAACTTATTATTCCCTATATTCGCCTACGCTTTTAGCTGCCGCCATAATGGCAAGTCTGCCGTGTTCAAAAGTAAGTCCTCCCTGCAGGAAAACATTATACGGTTCTCTACATGGGCCGTCAGCACTTAATTCAATAGAGGCGCCTTGAACAAAAGTTCCTGCTGCCATGATAATCTCATCCGCATATCCCGGCAGCGGAGATGGAACAGGTTCAACGTGAGCATCAATCGGAGAATTTGCCTGAACGGCTCGGCAGAAGCCGCACAAATTCTCCCTGCTGCGAAGCGTTATACATTGAATTATATCGCTTCGTGTGGATTCTGCCTTCGGCTTTACTTCATAACCGAGTTCAGCAAAAACGCCTGCAGCAAAAACAGCTGTTTTTACTGCTTGCATGACAACATGAGGAGCAAGAAAAAGTCCTTGGTAAAATTCTCTGGCAGTGTCTCCAAGCGTAGCGCCCATTTCACCGCCCAACCCCGGGGCGGTTAATCTGTAAGACGCCTTTTCTACCAAGTCGGCGCGCCCTGCGATATACCCACCAGTAGGAGCCAAACCTCCACCGAGATTTTTTATGAGAGAACCGGCAATTAAGTCTGCGCCTACTTCTGTCGGCTCCTGTGTTTCAATAAACTCTCCGTAACAATTATCGACAAAACAGATAATTGCAGGATTAATATCCTTCACTGTGCGGCAAATTCGGGCTATTTCAGCTATATCTATGGTGCTTCTGTGACTGCTGTAACCGCAGGATCTTTGAATATGAACCATTTTTGTAGTAGCGGAAACAGTTTCTTTGATAAGTTGTAAATTCGCTTTATTACCGATCATCGGTATTTCTTTGTAGATAATGCCCGAATCCACGAGAGAACCTTCTGTAACTACGGGGGATCCGATTATCGTCTGCATGGTGTCATAAGGAGAACCTGTCACTGCAACAAGCTCGTCTCCTGGCTTCAGGTTACCCGACATGGCAACCGCAAGCGCATGTGTTCCGGAAACGAACTGCGAACGTACTAAAGCAGCTTCCGTACGAAAAATATCTGCATAGATGGAGTCAAGACTATCTCTGCCCACATCTGAATAAGCATAACCGGTTGTCGGTTTGAGGTAATAATCGGAAACCATGTTCTTGCGAAAAGCGGTAATAACTTTTTCAGTATTAAAAAGAGCTGTTTCCTCTAATCTCTTTGCATGTAAGGAAACTATTTCCAAAGCTTTCGCTTCAACTTTTTTGTAATCGATCAATTTACTTCCCCTTTGCACAAATACTCTGTAAACTCGTTCAGTTGAACAGCGTCGATGCGTACCTTCAGTTTTGTACCTTCAGCTAAATATTCCTGCTCCAAAACAGTTCCCAAGGCATGAAGCTTGGCTGCTATTGAAGACATCTCGTAAGGAACAAGAAAATATTCTTCCACAGACTTCAATTGCAAATTCTCTGCAATACGTTCCAACAATTCCGTAAGGTGCAGTCCTGTTTTAGCGGATATGCATATACTGTGGATATCTCTTCCTAAACGTTCGGTGACATTTTCAGGAAACTCCAACTTATCGACTTTATTATAAACGGTAATAACAGTCTTATCTGCCGCGCCTATTTGCTCCAAAACTTTATAGACTGCAGCAGCTTGCTCTTTGTACATCTCATGGCTGACATCTATAACGTGCAGCAGGAGGTCAGCTTCCTTTACTTCTTCCAAAGTTGACTGAAAAGCTGCTACAAGTTGATGCGGCAATCTTTGGATAAAGCCTACTGTATCAGTTAAAATAACCTGTTGTTTGTTTGGTAGCAACAGCTGCCTTGTTGTGGGATCAAGTGTAGCAAAAAGTTGATCTTGAGCATAAATATCGGAGTTGGTCAGAACATTGAGCAAAGTAGATTTGCCCGCATTGGTATAACCCACCAGACTTACAGTAGGAACCGAATTTTTTTCTCTGGCGGAACGATGCAGTGAGCGCACCGATTTAACTTTGTCGATGGATTCTTTGATATAAGCTATTCTATCCCGGATACGTCTTCTGTCAACCTCCAGTTTTGTTTCTCCCGGACCGCGCGTACCTATACCGCCTCCCAATCGTGAAAGACTTAATCCTTTTCCCATGATGCGCGGTAGTGTATACTGCAGCTGAGCCAGCTCAACTTGAAGTTTGCCTTCGTTGGAGCGTGCTCTTTGAGCAAAAATGTCCAGGATCAAAGCTGTTCTGTCCAAAACTCTGACGCCCATAGCTTGTTCTATGTTACGTTGCTGCGCCGGTGATAATTCATCATCAAAAATACACAGATCGATATTCTCCTGCTGAACAAAAAGTGCCAATTCCTGCACCTTTCCTTTTCCGATGAAAAATGCCGGATCAGGTTTAGGTCTTTTCTGCATAAATTTGGCAACCACTTGAGCTCCTGCAGTGTCAGCCAACTGTTTCAATTCTTCAAGAGAATCTTCTATAGACCAGCCGGAATTGCTGTTGAAACCGTTGTATTCCATTCCGACAAGAACGGCTTTTTCAATACTTTGAGACAAACTTGACGAATTACACTGTCTTTCCAGAATCTTCTCGACTGTTGCAACCATGTTGGGGAAAAAAATATTTTCCGCTTCATCAAAGTGCATCGGTTCATAAGCTTCCACTACAAATTGCTCGTCATTGTCAAAACCTGTAATCATTGCGAAAGACAGCTTTGATTCACTTATATCGGGTGTGACCACGCCAATGGCGGCTATAGCATCAAAGCGATTATTTTTTAAAGCTGAAATATCTACTCCGCTTAAATGCGGGTCGCCGTTGGGATGCGTGTGTATACAGCGTATACCGGATAAGCGGTTCGCCGATCTTCTTCCTTCCAGAGGAGGAAGTTCTACACTGACGTTATCTCCTACCGCAACGGCCATTACAGCGCCGCTGCGATTTACGTAAACTGAAATTTCTCTGTTTATGTATTCTGTAACGTCTGCCATTTTCCGCGCAAGTTCTCCGGAAATGAATTTTCCGGAATCTATCTGCAAATCGTAAAATGTCTTAAGTTCTTCAATTACGGAATTACGTATTCCCCTAAGATTGCCATATATTTCTTTCGGCATTGCGGTACCTCCGCGGGATTAACGTTTTACCTGCGCATTCTTGCAGGTTCGACGCTTATTTTATATCCCTTTATAAGATTTCGGTGCATAGCTCCTATAACTTTTTCTGCAACGTTTTCAGGAACTTCCACGAATGTGAATTTATCATAAATATTTATGAGACCGATATCTTTGGCTGAAATATCGGATTCGATGGCGATGGTGCTGACTATATCTTTCACAGTAATTTTTTGGCTTCTGCCTATGTTGATGAAGAGTCGTACCATGCCTGGCCGCCCGCCGGTATTTTGCATATCTTTTGCTAAAATATCTTCCTGCGGAAGTTCTAAAGCCTTTGGCCCTTCCTGCATAAGTTTCAAAGCTGCGGCGGCAATTTCTTCTGCTGAATAATCTTCCAACAGACTTTCAGCAATGGGCAGATAATCAGCGTAAGCATTAAGCTCCAAAACGGTCTGCATTTTGCTGATGATTTGATCGCGTTGTCGCTCGATAACATTTGCCGCAGTCGGCAGTTGTCTGCGCTGGATTTTGGTGTGAGCGACGCGTTCAATAAGTTTCAGCTGTCTAAATTCACGCGGTGTAATGAAGGTCATAGCAACTCCCGTATTTCCGGCACGACCTGTACGACCGATACGATGCACATAACTTTCCGGATCCTGCGGGATATCAAAATTGATAACGTGAGTGATATTATCAACATCAATGCCTCTGGCGGCAACGTCTGTAGCAATCAGAACATCACAGGAACCTTCGCGGAACTTTTTCATAACGCGGTCACGCTGATTCTGGCTTAAATCTCCATGAAGTCCTTCAGCCATATATCCCCTGCTGGAAAGAGCGATAGCCAGATCATCTACACCTTTTTTTGTGCGGCAGAAAATAATCAGCTTACCGTCTATTTCAGCATCCAGCAGACGGCACAAACCTTCAACTTTATCTTTTGTTTCAAAATAATACTGCTCAATAAGAGGAACTGTCAGCTCTTCTTTAGTAATAGTAACATTCTTTGGAGCCTTCATATATTTTTTTGTCAGGCTGAGAATGGGACGCGGCATTGTGGCCGAGAATAAAAGCGTCTGTCTTTCGGCAGGAAGATTGCGCATTATTTCTTCCATGTCATCAACAAAACCCATATCCAGCATTTCATCAGCTTCGTCGAGCACCAAAAATTTAATAGACTCCAGCTTGATCGTACCGCGTCTGATATGGTCAAGTAAACGTCCCGGTGTTCCGATGACTATCTGTACATTACTTTTTAAAGCACGGATCTGACGCTCAATGGGCTGTCCGCCGTAGACCGGCAAAGCACGTACCCGGCGCAGTCGACCTATTTTGGCGATCTCCTCGGCAACCTGAATGGCCAGTTCCCTGGTAGGCGTCATAATCAGAGCCTGAATGGCACGGAAATTATCTATGCTTTGCACCAAAGGAATGCCGAAGGCAGCCGTTTTACCGGTTCCCGTCTGTGCCTGACCTATTACGTCATCGCCGGCAAGAACTAAAGGTATAGTAGCCGCTTGAATAGGAGAAGGTTCTTCAAATCCCATTTCGGTGAGCGCACCTACTATTTTTTTATCCAGTTCCAGTTCACCGAACATTTCTTTTTGTAAATTTGTCATTAATTTTTTTCCTCCGTATTTAGAGTTTCCTCTATTATTTTATCAATAACCATGGAAATAGCCTCAACGGCGATTCTCTGTTTATTTTCTATTCTCGTCGATAAAAAGCGGTACTCTTCACAGTATACTTCTTCATCGGATGCCATGGCGATGTAAACAAGACCAATCTGTTTACCTTCGCTTGCCCCCGGGCCGGCATTGCCGGTGATGCTCAATCCGTAATCGCTACCGAATAAATCTTTAACGCCGACTGCCATTTCACAAGCAGTTTCTTTACTGACAGCGCCATGTTTTTGCAACGTTTGATCGCTGACATTGACAAGCTTTTGTTTAGCTTCATTTGTATATGTTACCGCCGCGCCTGCAAAATATTCTGATGCTCCGGAAATATCCGTTATCATACTGCTGACCAATCCGCCGCTGCACGATTCGGCAATTGCCAGACGTTTTCCGCGTTCTGAGAGAAGTTTTCCCAAAGCTGCAGCAAGAGGTTCGTCATCAATACCGTAAATATGATCGCCCAACTGCTGACGTATTTTAACTTCAAAATTATCCAACATTTTTTTTGCCTCATCGTAGTTAGAGGCTTTGGCAGTTATGCGGATGACAACTTCTCCCTTGCGGGCGTATAATGCTACGGTCGGATTCGTTTGTTCAACTATCAGAGTATCCAAAAGTTCGGCTGCTTGAGATTCGCCGATTTTGCGCAGATGGATAACTCTGGAAACGATAGAGCCTAAATTGCCGTAGCGCTTCATTAATCTAGGCATCAGTTGTTTGCTAAAAACATCTTCCAATTCGGCAGGTGGACCAGGCAAAAGAATGAATACTTTGCCGTCGCTTTCCAGCCAAATTCCCGGCGCTGTACCCACGCTGTTTTCAAGTATCTCCGCGCCAAGAGGAATGTACGCCTGTTTTTCATTATTTTGCGGCATAATCATACCCTTTTGGTAAAAATAATCGGAAATGTTCCCCCATATGCCGAGATCCATGTAAGTTTCCAGACCGCACAGCTCCGTAACAACTTCTTTTGTGATATCGCCTCTTGTGGGTCCAAGCCCGCCGCTGGTGATAATAATGTCGGAGCGTTCCATTGCTTGTTGCAGAACCTGCTTCATGCGCTGAGGATTATCTCCTACCGTTGTCTGATACAGTACGTCAAAGCCCAAGTAATTAAGTTTTTTAGATATATACTGGAAATTTGTATTTAAAATATCACCTAAGAGCAGCTCGGTTCCTGTATTTATTACTTCAACACGCATAAGCACTCCTCCTTAAATAATCACACAAGCTCTCCTACCATTTCGTAGGTGAATCCCTGTACTATACGCACTTTCACAATAGATCCTATTTTTAAATCTGCTGCGTTTTCTATAAAAATCTTTCCGTCCACATCAGGTGCTTCGTGACAGGAACGTCCGAAGGCAAGGGTGGTATCATCTTCGGCAAAGCCTTCAACGATAACGTCATACTGTTCTTCTTCGCGTTCTCGATGTATTTCTTCGGCTATAGAAGCCTGCAAAGACATGAGACGATGATAACGTTCTTCTTTTACTGTTTCTTCCACCTGATCAATACGTTCTCCGGCTTCCGTACCGTCTTCCGGAGAATACGTGAAAACGGAAGCATTTTCAAAACGCTGCCTTGCAACAAATGCGTACAACTCTTCGAAGTCGGCATCGGTTTCTCCGGGGAATCCTACAATGAAGGTGGTACGCAGAGTAATGTCAGGTATGCGTTTCCGCAACTTATTCAAAAGAGTCTCTACCTCTTGCACGGTAGCGAAGCGATTCATTTGATAAAGCAGAGAATCGCTCGCATGCTGCAAAGGTATATCTACGTATTTACATACTTTAGGCAATGTTGCGAAAGCTTCAATCAACTCGTCGGTAAAATTGTTTGGATACAAATACATTACGCGTATCCATTCAAGTTCTTCTATTGCATTGAGATCTTCAAGCAGCTGCGGCAGCATGAGCTTGTTGTACAGATCGATGCCATAACGCGTTGTGTCCTGTGCTACTACGATAATTTCTTTGACACCGTTGGCGGCAAGGTGTTTTGCTTCGCTCAAAATTTCATCATATGGTCTGCTTACATAAGCACCTCTTATCAAAGGAATGGCGCAATAGGAGCAGCGATTATCACATCCCTCGGCAATTTTCAGATAAGCCATATAACCCGGAGTACTCAAATAACGCGAAACTTCTTTAACATTTAAACTTTCCGGAAGTTTTTGGAGATGCTTTACGCGCTGACCGCTCAGGACTTTTTCTATGACCCAGTAAATGTCTTGAAAACTTTCAGTTCCCAAAATAGCATCCACCTCCGGCATGCCTTCGAATAATTCGTCGGCATAACGCTGGCTCAAACATCCAGTCATAATGAGATGCTTACAACAGCCTGACTTTTTATACTCAGCCATCTGTAAAATTGTATCTATGGATTCAGTTTTGGCGCTTTCAATAAATCCGCACGTATTGACAATAATTATATCAGCTTCTTTCGGATTATTGGTTACCTCCAAATTTTTACTGCGTATTATTCCCAGCATCACCTCAGAATCAACAAGATTCTTGGGACATCCCAGGCTTACCATTCCTAATTTCATCAAATCCTCCGTCAATGTCATTTGCTGAAGCGAATACTTTCAATCCACTTCGCCACCAGTTCTTCCTTGGCAGAACCGGTCTGGTATTCTTTATTGATCCACATCTTCTTCACGTCGGTCGCACTGTTTTCAATTCCTCGCGGAAAAACAGACATATAACCGTTAAAATTCTTTTGTAACGTGCGCTGAAGTTCGTTACTTGCAATAAGCCACGCCAGAAAATCTTTTGCCGCAGTTGTTTTTGCGCTGCTTGCATATATTCCTATACAGTACAGATTTATCGGAGCGCCATCCTCCGGATGGACTATATAAGCGGGAAAATCGCTTTCCAAGTATTTAAAAACATAGCTTATTCTCGTCACGGCCACATCGGCATCACCAACAGCCACCATTCGAACAGGGGTGAATGGGAATTTCGCATATTGCTGAATGTGTTTATTCAGTGTTTTGAGATAAGAAAACGCTTCGTTTTCTCCCAATCTGCTGGCAAAACTTCCTAGAAAATTTTTTGTACTGTCGTTATCTGATAAATTTTCCATAACAACGCGAATATTACTTTGCTTATTTAAATCGTTCCAAGTTGTAAGATTATGTTGACCGAAATTTCGGGAAAACTGCTGGTTTACTAAAAAAACAACCGGATCATAGAAAATCCCGAACCAATGTGAATCTTCATCCTTACATTCCGGAGGAATTAAATCTCCAGTAAGAAATTCAGCCGGCTGAAGCTGTCCGCGCATTTTTGCTTCGCGCAAAATTCCGCGTTCAGCTAAAATAAGATCCGGTTGAGCGTCGTTATTGGTCGGCAAGCTGTAAACCGCCTGCAAGACTATTTTCCCCTGCTGTTTAACGTTGTACGCGGCAACTATATCTTCAGTAAGTTCCTTACTTATTTCAGAATACATAAGTAAGGATTCGCTTTTCCGCATCTCTGCGGATTTCTTATCTAAGCACGCAGTCAACAGCATCATTACGACTAACGAAAGAAGTAAAAAACAACGTTTTATTATAAGCACTTCCCTTCTAATGTCTGCGTGACACGCCACTTCTGCTTTTCTCGCCGCTATTTCTTGCTCCGGTCTGTCGCAGATTTTTTCTTTCACAAGATTTCCTGCTGCGCTTAAACGAATCAAGAGTTAGGAGGGCTTTGGGATTATTGCTATCTAAAAGATCTTCTCTGCCGACTTTCTTCAATGCTTCTATGACAAGCTGTCGATTACGCGGAGCCTTGTACTGCATCAAAGCTCTTTGCATTGCTTTGTCTCTCGGCGAGCGCGCAACAAAAACATCCGCTCCGCTTTCCGGATCGATACCGGAATAGTACATGGCCGTAGAGGCGCTGCCGGGAGTAGGAATAAAATCCTGTACCTGCTCCGGCTGATGTTTGATATCTCTCAAAAATTCAGCTAATTCAACAGCATTTTTTAATGTACAGCCCGGATGGCTGGAAATGAAGTAAGGAACTAAATATTGCGGCAATCCCAATTCGGCATTTTTTTCTGCATACAGGCGCATGAATTTCATGTATTCAGTCTTGCCGGGTTTTCCCATTTTGGCAAGCACATGTTGTGAAATATGCTCCGGTGCAATTTTTAAAAGTCCGCTTATATGATGGCGGCACAGTTCGTCAAGGAAATCATTTTTCTTATCTGCAAAAATGTAATCGTACCTTATACCGCTGCGGATAAAAACTTTTTTTATTTTCGGTAAACTGCGCACTTTACGCAACAGTGCTATATAATCGCTATGATCCGCATCCAGGTTGGGACACGGTTTAGGAAATAAACATTGACGGTCTTTGCATACACCATGCTTCAGCTGTTTGCTGCAGGAAGGATGACGAAAATTTGCTGTGGGCCCTCCGACATCATGTATGTATCCTTTAAAACCCGGCAACTCACTGATAATTTTAGCTTCACGCACAATGGACTCGTGACTTCGAGCCTGGATAATTCTACCTTGATGGGCATGGATTGCGCAGAAAGAACAGCTTCCAAAACAGCCGCGGCAACTTACGATACCGAACTGAACCTCTTCCAAAGCGGGGACGCCTCCGGCGGCATTATATGACGGATGCCAAGCACGCATATAATCAAGGTCATAGACAGCGTCCATTTCTTCCTGAGTCA
>JAXFPC010000016.1:0-4204 GCA_034180005.1 Acidaminococcaceae bacterium
AATAAAATCCACAGTACGTGACACTTTAGGTCGCTTCTTGTTTGAAAAGACACGCCGTCGGCCCATGATTCTTCCGATTATTATGGAAATATAAATTTTGCAAGGTGATTTTTTTGGTAAGGGAAAGTAATTCCAAACAGAATACGGATAAAAAAATGTCCACATTCAGAGTCGGTTTGTGTATTGCGGGAGTGATACTTTTAGCGGCGTATTTTCGCGTTGCTGAGGTGAGTGCCTTGAATTTCTTTTATGATGTAGAGGTTCATCTTCTCGGCAAGCTTGCCGTGTTACTGCCTATACTGTTTATCTATTTCGGACTGAAAGGACTTTTTGCTTCATCTGCCGTAATTCCTTACAGAGTCACCATCGGATCTGGTTTGCTTGTGCTGTGCCTTTTAGGCACAGCTCATAACATTTTTGTGCCGGCAGAAGACACGCTTACACCTCATTACCTGCCTCTGGGCGGCGGCTTGCTTGGCGGAATAATTTCTCTTGCACTTAGTAAACTTGGTAATATCGGTCATGTTATTGCCCTGATTTTTTGCTTTATTATGGCGACACTGTTATTGGTGCCATTCAAATTTATTCGCAGTGCTGTAAAAAATGTCATTTCTCCTTTTACAACACGGAAAACTTTAGAATCCGTAAGTAACGCTGAAGAAGTATCTTCACAGACAAGAAAAAGTATTTCTTTAAAATCCGACGCTACCGAGAGAACACTTCTCGACGATGTTTATTCCAACAGTAAATTCGACAGTTTTCATGACGGTCTCAAGAAAAAAGGAACTTTTCGCAGTATCCTGTACGGCTCCGGAGGTATTTACGATAAACCGGAGATAAAACAGGACCTTGAAAAAGCTCCGGTTACTCTGCCGGTATGGTCCCAATCGGATAGTAAAGGTAACGAGCATATCAAAGAAACTGTTACGGCGCGTGAAATAACGTCTGCATCCGAATACGCCGCTGACTTTCATCAAGAAAATATTTTGGAGCTTGATGCCGAGAATAGAGAAGCAGACAGCGAACTTGTCTCACTATCCGTTAACGAAAAATATGATGAACCTGTCATAAAGATGATTGAAGAGGAACCTGAAACTGAAATGATGAACGACACAGAATCCGCAGAGGAAAAAAATGTTGTTCATGGAGGATACCTTTTGCCTCCACTGGAACTTCTCAATATCGTGGCACCTTCAAAAGCCGATGCCGATAAAAAAGGTATCATGGAACAATGCTCCGTGCTTGAGCAAACCTTAGCCGATTTTCGCGTTAATGCTAAAGTGGTAGCCGTTACCCGCGGACCTTCAGTAACTCGCTTTGAACTACAGCCGGCTCCGGGTGTCAAGGTTGCTTCCGTAGTCAATTTAGCTGATGATATAGCATTGCGACTTGCCGCCCCCGGAGTGCGTATTGAAGCACCCATTCCCGGAAAATCTGCAATCGGTATAGAAGCTCCCAATATAATAAACGATCAGGTTTCCTTTAGGCAGGTAGTGGAAGATGCGGCAGTACGTAATAACGAGTCCAAACTTTGCATAGGCCTAGGTAAGGATATCAGCGGGAAAATCATTTCGGCAGATTTGGCGAAGATGCCTCATTTGCTTGTTGCCGGCTCAACCGGTTCCGGTAAATCCGTGTGTATCAATACAATTATCGCCGGTATTTTGTTTAAAGCTCGCCCCGATGAAGTCAAACTTATTTTAGTTGATCCCAAAGTTGTGGAGCTGACTAATTACAACGGTATCCCTCATCTGTTGACACCGGTTGTCACGGAACCTAAAAAAGCCGCTTCAGCTTTGCATTGGGCCGTAGTGGAAATGGAAAGAAGATATCAGGTTTTTGCCGACAGTCACGTGAGAGAAATAAAAAGCTATAATGAAGTAGCGGAAGAGAAACTTCCCTACATAGTAATCATTATCGACGAACTTTCCGACCTCATGATGGTTGCCAAAGTTGATGTGGAGGATGCCATCCTGCGCTTGGCGCAAAAAGCCAGAGCAGCTGGTATTCATCTGATCATAGCTACGCAACGTCCTTCAGTGGACGTGATCACCGGTATCGTCAAGGCCAATATTCCTTCGCGTATTGCTTTTGCCGTATCATCCCAAACAGATTCAAGAACTATACTTGATACGGGTGGAGCCGAAAAACTTTTGGGTAAGGGAGATATGCTCTTCTATCCAATGGGATACAATAAACCTCTCAGAGTTCAGGGAGCTTTTGTAAGTGATACTGAACTTAACAAAACTGTAGATTTCATTATCAGTCAGTCAATTCCGGTTGACTATAAGGAAGAGGTAACTCAGCAAACCTTGGAAGTCGATGCCAAGAAAAAAGGTGAAGATGACAGCGGAGATCCCTATAATGATATTGAGGACGAGCTTTTGGAAGAAGCAATCGCGTTAGTGCTCGATATGGGGCAGGCATCCGCTTCCATGTTACAGCGACGTTTTCGAATCGGATACAACAGAGCGGCGCGCATGGTTGACAAACTTGAAGAGATAGGTATTATAGGACCGTCTTCCGGTAGTAAACCGAGGGAGGTAATAATGCCTCGTAAAGAAGTTGAGGAAAAATTCTTACACCAAGACTGAACGGAGGTGGCAATATGGATACTGAAAAATCCGTAGGAAGTATTTTGCGTGAAAAAAGACAGGAACAAAAAGTTTCTCTTGCAGATGTTGCAAAAAACACAAAAATTCGCGAATGTTACTTGCGTGCTCTTGAATTCGATCAATATGAAGAGCTTCCTGGAGATGTTTTTCTGCGCGGCATGATTCGCAGCTACGGTAATTATTTGGGACTTAACGGTCTGGAATTGGTGAACCATTATAAAGCTACGGTCTTAGGTGTTAAAACTGACGATTCATCCGGCTCAGCCATAAGAGAAGTTGAACATGTTTGCATGCAAGTTAGGCTTAAGGAAAAGCGCGACATAGGCAGTGGCCGGGGAGGTTTTTTTGACGCGGCTCTGTTCTCCAACCGCTCTGTATTGCTTTTGCTCGTATTGCTCATTGCGGCTTTAATTTTAGCTACATATTTCTTTCTGAAATCTGACGAGGAACCTGTGACGATAAACAATTCTATCGCAGCATCTGTCAACAGCGAAGCTTCTGCCGATGATAAAAAACTCGCCGTACCCATCGACAATAATGTAAAAGTGGAGCTTACTGCAAACGGGCAGTGTTGGTTAGAAGTAACTTCCGACGGTAAAAATTTTTATGAAGGTTTATTGAATACAAATGACAAAAAGGTGTTTGAAGCTTCAGAAAAGCTTGTTATAAAGTATGGCAACATCGGAGTCATGCAAGTAATTGTCAACGGGAAAAAGCTCAGTTATGCCGGAGAACACGGTGTGGCTGTTAAAACTTATACTAAATAAAAGCAGGAGTTGTGCATGTCGGGATTTTTACCTATAGCTGCTGAAGAAATCGCTGAACGCGGTTGGGAGCAGTTGGATTTTTTGTTTATAAGCGGAGATGCGTATGTAGATCATCCGTCTTTCGGTCCTGCAGTTATCTGCAGAGTTTTGGAAGCGCACGGATATAAAATAGCGCTTTTGTGTCAACCGGAGTGGGATGATTGTCATAAACTTTCTGTTTTGGGAAAACCGAGGCTTGGAGTTATGATATCGGGAGGAAATCTCGATTCCATGCTCTGTCATTATACCGCCAGCAAACATGCACGTTCTGTTGATAAATATACTGCAGGCGGCGTTATAGGTAAAAGGCCAGACCACGCTACAGTAGTGTATGCGAAATTAGCAAAGCAGTTGTGGCCGGAACTCCCCGTGATTATCGGAGGGATCGAAGCCAGTCTTCGACGCTTCATTCATTACGATTATTGGGAAAATCGTTTGCTTCCGTCAATACTCGAAGACAGCGGTGCCGATCTCCTGGTATATGGTATGGGTGAACAGCAGGTTGTAGAAGTGGCGGATTATCTTTCAGGAGGAGCATCTCTTGATGATATGCGCTACATTCGCGGTACAGCTTATGCATCTGTGGATAAACCGGAAGACGACTGTGTGGAACTTCCTTCTTGGCGTGAAATAAAACACGATAAAAAAAAGTTCGCTGAAGCATATCGTCTGCAAAGCAAAGAACAGGATCCTTTTTACGGAAAAACTGTTATCCAAAGAGGTCACGCGAAATATATAATTCAAAATCCTCCTACATATCCTATGACTCAGGAAGAAATGGAC
>JAXFPC010000031.1:0-39356 GCA_034180005.1 Acidaminococcaceae bacterium
TTAGTCGTTAACTTTATTGAAATCGCTTAGTTTTGCCGTAAGGCAAATTAAGACTATATTTTCTCCTCCAAGAAAAAAGCAACAGGACTCGCTCACACGAGTCCTGTTGCTTTTTTAGTTAATTGTCGGGTGCGTAGAAAAATAAAAGAGAGATAAATTAACGTTTCGGTTTATAAAAAATAAAACAATAAATTTTCAGAAAATTTCAAAAATTTGCAGGAAATAATAATGGCGATATAGAATTATTCGGTTAAAATGGAGGTGATAAAGATTCAGACATTTTCCTGGAAAGCTTGTGATAAAGACGGTGTTGTGCATGAAGGATCTGTAATAGCTGCCGATTGCCACGAAGCGGTTGAAAAGATTCATGTGCTTTACTCGGTGATACTGAAAATTGAACCGAAAAGAAAATATTTTTGGAGCATTTTACTGGATGCCGGTTTCAGTGATAAAGAGCGTAGTTTATTTTTTAAACAAATGCAGGTTGTTTTAATCGGAGGTTTGCCCATTATCAAAGGTATGGAATTTTTGAGCAGACGCGTCGATAAAAAAACGGCCAAGCTTTGTGTAAGTTTAATCGAACGTCTGCATGAAGGGTGCTCTTTAACCGAAGCCATGTCCGCACATCAAAGCTTTTTTACGGAACTCGATATAGCTCTTATAGAAGCGGGAGAGAGCAGCGGACAGTTGATTGCTGTGATGGAACAACTTGAAAAGTATTTTGCTTCGAAAAGCGAATTAAAGAACTTTATATTAAAGTCTGCTTTGTATCCGTCATTTTTGTTGATTGCGTCCATTCTGGTAATGCTTTTCTTTCTGGTTTATGTACTACCTGTATTGAATGCAGCGTATTCATCCATGCATGTCAGGGATGAAGGTTTATTGTTTTTCCTGACGGAGCTCAATAAAATATTGCTTGCGCATACTTGGACGATAATAGGGATATGTGCGGCAATAGTGTCGGCGCTGTTTTATTGCAGGAAAAAAGCTGTAGAATTTTTTTGCAGTCGGCAACCTTTACGGGGAATTTATTACATGGCACAGGAAATTCGTTTCTGTAAGATATTATCGTTGCTCCTAACAAGCGGTATAAACATAATTTTAGGAGTGGAGATTGCTGCAAAGACAGTCAGTGACGCGCGCTTCAGAAAGTATTTATATTTATTTAACGAGCGGCTGAAGCGAGGGTCTGATATTAATTTAGCTTTGTCTTGCTGTTCCCCTATCTTTTCGCCTCTTACGCTGGAATTGCTTAATGTGGGAGCGGCTACAGGTTCTTTGCCTGAGATGCTTTCAGAGGCCGGTAGGATAAGAGAAGAAGAATTCAGAAACAAGCTGGATACATTACGCGAGGTACTGGCTCCTCTTTTGTTGCTTTTGGCGGCACTGGTCATAGGAGCTGTAGTGTGTGCTGTTCTGGAACCGCTTTATGGATTGTTGTCTGTTGTATCGGAAACACAGTAAAGGAGGAATTTTTATGAAAAGTTTTCTTGGCAAACAGGGTGGGTTTACGCTGATAGAGGTTGTAGCTGCAGCTGCCTTGATAGGTGTTTTGGCGACGGTTATAGTTCCTTCCCTTTCCGGAGCTAACGATCGTGTTAAAAATACAAAGTTGAGCAACGATCTCGCTGTAATTGATCAGGCTATTCAGCTTTACCGCATGGATAATAGTAAATATCCTGAAAAACTTAGCGATCTTACTGTTGAAAATAAATATCTTAGCGGCAATGCCAATTTTAACGACGCTAAAGGAGAAGCTTTAACTTACAGCCGGGATGATACTGCCAACACCTACAGTTTGAGCGGAAAAGATACGAAGAATACCGATGTTTTTTCACCGGGCAGCACTAAGGCTGTTCCCGGAGACGGCTGACATCAGGGCAATAAGATTGGCGAAAGATTTTGGCGGATTTATCTTACCGGAATTGTTAGCTGCTGTAATTTGTCTGAGCGGCGCTTTAGCAGTATGTTTGTTTCAAGTAAATTATGGCAGTTTACTTTATATTTTGCAGGTGCGTACGGCAGCTGCCGGTTTAGCCGGAGAATTGCGAGAAATGCAGCGTTGCTCAATGTTTAAGTCATCTGTAAACGGAGACATCGTAAAAATTATCGTTGATGTGGATGGATATACTGTTTTTAACGGACTCAAGTTATACAAATCGGTGAATTTTGTGGATAAAGGCAGAAAAGGCGTGTATTTCGCACAAAAAATTCCTGTGTTACGCTTTACCGCGGCAGGCAGTCCGTCGCTGTCCGGTACCTATGTGCTTAGGCATAGACAGTTGGATAAATTTTCCTGTAGGTTGTCTGTAGAACCGGTAACGGGCAGGGTGACGGTAGTTGAAGGGAAATAAAGGTTTTTTCCTGTTGACTGATATGGTTATATTCATGTTGTGCTCCATATTACTTACTGCAGCTATGACGTCTTTGATGAAATGCTGCGAGATAGCTTGCGAGAGTGAAGAACTTTGGCGCGCAGCGAATGAGGCTCAATTGTTTGTTGCCGGTAAGCGGAATGATGATTTCTGTGTGGAATGTCGAACAGAAAATATCATGGGGTTTTCCGTCAAGAGTATTATTGTGGCGAGAAAGGCGCAACATGAAAAGATTATCTACAGTCTGGCAATTGTTGAAGAATGAACATGGATTTTTTCTGCTTGATATTTTGATCGGTTTATGTATAGCGGCAGTATTGGGGATTATGATTTGTACTGCAACAGGACGATTACGACAGAATTGGGAGATAATAAATCGTCAAAATGATTTTAGGGACACGGGAAGGTATATTTTAGGGATGTTGGAAAAGGAACTGGGGTATGAAAGTGTTGCAGTGGATATTTACAGAGAAGTCGACGGCGATATGGCAATTAGATGTAAAAATCACTGCGGCAATAAAACAGTTTCATTTCTGCGTAAGGGTAATTATCTTTACAAGAAGACAATTACAGGTAAAGGCATCGGGACAAATCCTCTCTATATAAAGAACTTTTATCTTGGGAATTGGCAGGTAATAAAAGTTTCAGAAAAACAGCTCTTGATAAGTTTCTTTTTGGAAAAGGAGAGGGAAAAATATTTTTTCTGTCAATTGATTTATTGCAGCAACGGTGTGGTGAACTATGATGATGAATAGTCGCGGCAGCATTACTTTAGGCTTTTTGGGCGTATGTTTTTTTGTTGCTGCAGTTACTCAGTTAATGCTTTATTACACAATGGAAGAGCATGAGCATGTTTGCAGATATCTTCAGGAAAAACAGCTTAGATTGCTGTGCGCTTCAGCCATGGAAGCCAAGATGCCTGAAGCAGACGCACAAAAATTTATTGTACAGGAAATGTTTAAAGGAAGTTTTGTGCCGGTTGCGGTCACGCGAAATAAAGAGCAAAGCGAAGACGGAATGTTTGAATATCTTGTCGTCAGATCCGCTGCCGCAGATAATAAGAGCGCAGTACAGCGGTTGCGGAAATTGTCGTTAAGTTTTCCGGATTCTTTTGCTGTTTGGGCCGGAAAGTACGCTCTTGTAAGTAAAAATGTGATAACGGGAGGTGAGCATTTACCGGAGGGAACACTGTATACAAGCGGACAGAAGATTATTGTTCCTCGGATAAATTTTCTTACTGACAGGAGTGTAAGTGCTATTTCGGCCACCGGACTTACAGCGGAAGGTTTTTCAAAACAATTTTATTATCTTCCGCAAAGGGATTCCATATTTTCTTTCCCGGTAAAAGCCGTTGTGAAAGGTGAGGCCTGTGTGAGTACCCACGGACATTTTATTGTCGGAGCTGAAAGCGTTTTTCCGGATCGTATAATCATGATAGCGGATGCCGGCAATATAGAAATTAAAGAGTCCGTAAAAATGTTGCAGGCACTAATAATAGCGGCTGGAGAGGTGAGTATTGCCGAGGGATGTGAAATCAAAGGTTTAATATTGGCTAATCGTGTTTCTGTTAAGGGAAGAGCGATTTTGCAAGCTGATGAAAAAGTTGTAGCGCCTTTTTCGTCAATTGCTTTTCTCTAGCGCAACCTCATAAAAAATCCCCTGTCTGGTGAATTTCAGGCAGGGGATTTTTTTATAAGATTTTGCAAAGAGAAAAGTTTTGCGTATCGCAAGATACAAGCTTGTAGTTTACTTCATTACTCACTCCTTCAAAAACATGCTCGCAGTTTTCTCCGTGAATATGTCCGAAGACACAGTGTTGTACCTGATATTTTTCTAGAAGTTCAGTGAACAAATTGCGTTCGCCGGATTTAAAAAGCGGCGGGTAGTGCAGCGCGACAATTTGAGGAAGCGAGGGGAACCGTTGTTGAGCTGATTTTAGGGAAAGTTCCAAACGTATACCTTCTCGCGCGTATATTTTTTCGTCTTCTTCGGTAAAGGTTTCCACGGAAGGAAGCGTCCAACCACGCGTGCCGCAAATTACTGCTGCTTCAGTTTCATAGCAGTTGTTTTGTAAAAAATCAAAAGCGTTTCCGTAGAGGTTTTGCATTTTCTGCATACTGTCCCACCAGTAATCGTGATTGCCGCGCAGAAGTATTTTACGACCGGGTAAAGCTGCAAGCCATGTTAAATCCTGTTGCGCTTCTCGAAGATTCATGGCCCAGGAAATATCTCCACAAATGATGACAGTATCTTCATCGCTTACTTTCTGCAGCCAATCAGTTTTAATTTTTTCTTTGTGTCCTCGCCATCTTTCTCCGAAGATGTCCATCGGTTTCCTGGGTGGATCGCCGGAAAGGTGAAGATCGCCTATTGCGTAGATATTCATAAACTACTCTCCTCGGAGAGGAAAAAATCGCGCAGCTCGTCAATTGTTTCGACGTAGTAATCAGCTCCCGCAGTTTTCAGTTCGTTCGGACGAGCAAAGCCGTAGCCGACACCAATGCAGGAAATCCCCATGCTGTGCGCGGCGATGACATCTTCACGTCGATCTCCTATGAGAATCGTTTGAACCAAAGCGTCGGGGGTGTGTAGTTGCAATCTCTTTAATGATTGCGCTACAACAAATTTTTTCTCATCCGTGCTTCCGTCGAGAGCCGAGCCTGAGATATCTTTAAGATATCGGTTCAGCATAAATTTTTCAGCTATTCTTACGGCAAAAATTTCCGGTTTGCCCGTGCACATTCCAA
Organism: Acidaminococcaceae bacterium; assembly: GCA_034180005.1. Taxonomy (GTDB): domain Bacteria; phylum Bacillota; class Negativicutes; order Acidaminococcales; family Acidaminococcaceae; genus JAXFPC01. The sequence goes on from JAXFPC010000031.1 coordinate 5,123, forward strand.
GATTGTAACCTGCAGCATTTAAATCCTGCAAAAGTTTCGGTATTCCTTGATAAACTTCGTTTTCCCATATACCTATATTCGTGTAGCGTTCCCTGTATGCCGCCACAGCCGCGTTTATTTGTGTTGCGTTCAGACCGAAATATTTTTTGTATGATTCTCGCAGCGGCGGACCGATGAAAGAGCGCAATTTTTTTAAATCAGGTTCTTCTATACCGACGGCTTGTAGTCCGTATTGTACGCATTTGGTAATGCCTTCTTCAGAATTTGTCAGTGTACCGTCCAGATCAAAAAGTAAATTCTTGTACATTTTATCTCCTTAAAAATAAGTCAACTACTACAGATTATATCATACTTTATCGTTGCGGTGAAAAATGAAAATTGACAGCTTCTAAGATGGCGGAGGTGCATGTGAAGCAAAACGGTATTCATACATTCATGCGGTGCTACTGATCAAGGGAATTGCTTTGAAATTTTTTTACAAAAGCAAAAACACATCAGCTTGTGAACAAAAGGCAAACTGATGTGTTTTGTTTTTAGAAGACGACATTAATGGCGAGATAATCAGAGTCGCTCAATGATATTAAGCAAATGTTCGACATCTTTTTGGACAGTAGCCCAACTTGTGCAGATGCGTGCGCATATTCTGCCGTCGTCCATGTACTTTATCAGGCTGAGATGAAAATTTTCGCTGATTTTAGCGTACTGTTCTTTTGAAAGAAGTACGAATTGCTGGTTGGTTGATGATTGTGCAAGAAAATCAAAGTTTTTAGCAGCAAGTGCCAGACGTATTTGCAGAGCCTGTTCGACTGCCCGGCTGCAAATTTTTATATAAAGATTATTTGTGAAAGCGGCTGCAAATTGAACGCCTAAAAGTCTTCCTTTCGCCAAAAGAGCGCCGTTTTGTTTTGCTATGGTGCGGAAATCCGGCTGCAAGAGAGGGTTGGTTATTACCACAGCTTCCCCGAAGAGCAGTCCGCACTTTGTTCCGCCGATGTAGAAAACATCACATAGAGATGCCAACGCGGCAGGAGAGAGATCATTTGCCGGAGATCCGAGAGCATAACCAAGACGTGCTCCGTCTATAAAAAGATATAGTCCGGAATTTTTACAAAACGCGTACAGCTCTGTAAGTTCCTTGTGGGTATATATGGTGCCGAGTTCAGTAGGCTGAGAGATGTAAACCATTTTTGGCCGCGGCAAGTGCTCTCGACTTGGATCAATGCAGTAAGCGTGATATGCGTACGCAACAGTTGCGGCAGTGAGTTTGCCGTCGGTACCGGGAAGTGCGATGACTTTATGACCGGAATGTTCAATGGCGCCTGATTCGTGTGTGTTGATATGCGCGTCAACAGTGCCGTAGATTGCCTGATGCGAACGAAGCGCAGCACAGATAACTGTCATATTGGTTTGCGTGCCGCCAACGAGGAAGTGGACATCCGCATCGGGACAGTTAAAAAAAGCTTTTATTTTGTCAGCTGCTTCTCCGCAATAAGGGTCAATTCCGTAGCCGTCTGTTTGTTCCATGTTCGTTGCAACAAGTTTGGCAAGTATTTCCGGATGACAGCCTTCAGTATAATCACTGTTAAAACGATACATAATAAATCAGCTCCGTTATTTTTTGCGCAGAAATTTTTTTCCGAGGAACTCGTAAGCTATGGGAAGCAGAGAAAATACGATAATACTCAGCGTTACCAGGGGAAAATTGTTCTTCACAAAGGGTATATTTCCGAAAAAGTAGCCACCGCCGACAAAGATGGCAACCCAAGCTACCGCCCCTATGACATTATAGTGGGCAAAAGTCAGATAATGCATTTTGCCGACTCCGGCGACAAAAGGAGCAAAGGTTCTGACGATAGGAACAAAACGAGCTAAAAAAATTGCTTTGTGACCGTGTTTGGCATAAAATTCGGAAGCCTTGTCAATATGTTCTTTTTTGATCAGGCTGTTGCGGGATTCAATAAGCTTTAATCCTAGCTTTTCGCCAATCATATAGTTGCAGGCATCTCCCAGCACGGCGGAGATGAGAAAAATCACTGTGATAATTTTTATGTCCATTCCGTCAGGTGCTGTTGCAGCTAAGGCGCCGCATGCGAACAAAAGTGAGTCGCCGGGAAGAAATGGGGTTACGACCAAACCTGTTTCACAAAATACAACCATGAATAAGATAGCGTAGATATAGCTGCCGTAAGAAGCCATTATTTCAGGCAGATGCTTGTCAAGGTGCAGCATCAGATCCAGAAAGTAAAAGAGCAGATCGGACAGCGGCAATAAAGTGCTTTCCATCGTTTTCCTCCAAAATAATAAACTTGCGTTCCCACATTATATCATAAAATCGCAGTCTGTTATAATAGGAATTTACGCAACAAAATGATATAATAATGTATCATTTGAAATACGGAAGTTTATTTCTAAAAATTTTGAATTGAGAAGTGATTAACTTATAAGCAAAAGGAGAACATTGATGGAAGAAATATGTTGGTGCGGCAGCGGTAAAAATTATGCAGACTGTCATGAAGATATTGATGCGAGATTGGAAGAGTTGCGTCTTAAAGGTTATGAAGTTCCGGAAAGGTATATGCTGAAAACTCCGGAACAGATAGATGGCATACGTAAGGCCTGCGCTATAAATACAGCCGTGTTGGATTATGTAGCCGGCAGAATAAAAACGGGTATGACGACTGAAGAAATAAACAGTATGGTGTATGATTGCACTGTAAGTCACGGCGCGATACCGGCTCCTTTAGGTTTCGAGGGGTTTCCTAAGAGCGTTTGTACTTCTGTTAATGACGAGGTTTGTCATGGTATTCCGGATGAAAAAATTGTTCTTAAAAGCGGCGATATAGTAAATGTGGATGTTTCTACGATTTATAACGGATATTACGGCGATGCATCAAGAATGTTCACCATCGGTAAAGTGAGCAAGCAGGCTCAGGATCTTGTGGCGATTGCCAAACAATGTCTGTTGCGCGGACTTGAAGCTGCAAAACCGTGGGGATTTTTAGGAGATATAGGCGCCGCTGTCAGTCAGACGGCTCGCAAACACGGATACTCCGTTGTCGAGGAATTCGGCGGACACGGTGTCGGTGTGGATTTTCATGAGGAACCTTTTGTCTGTCACGTCGGCAAAAAAAATACAGGCATGGTTTTGGTGCCGGGAATGATTTTCACAATCGAACCGATGATTAATATGGGACGGAGAAATGTTTTTATTGATGACGGTAACGGTTGGACAGTATACACCGCCGACGGAAGTTTATCAGCTCAGTGGGAGCATACAGTTTTAATAACGGAAAACGGCGCCGAGGTGCTGACGTATTAATTTAACGAACGATTTAAGGCATGACGCAGTTTTTGTTTGACATGCTCTGTCAAATGACATAAAATTTATCTGTGTGATATATCGTATTTTTATAAAAATATGGAGGAATGTGTATGGCTACTTTTTTGGAAAACTTTTTTCGTCTTAAAGAAAACGGGACAGATGTAAAAACAGAAATTTTGGCCGGAATTACGACCTTTATGACAATGGCGTATATTTTGGCCGTAAATCCCGGTATCCTTAAAGCTTCGGGTATGGATGCCGGAGCAGTTTTTACGGCTACCGCCATAGGTGCGTGCGTCGGCACTTTGATGATGGCGTTTTTTTCCAATTATCCTTTTGCTCTTGCTCCCGGAATGGGGCTTAATGCTTTTTTTGCATATACGGTAGTCGGTCAGATGGGGTATTCATGGCAAGTTGCTTTGGCTGCGGTATTTGTCGAAGGAATTTTGTTTATCATTCTCTCTCTCACTAAAGTGCGTGAAGCTATCTTCAACTGCATTCCTCCGGCTTTAAAGTTCGGTGTGACCAGCGGCATAGGTTTGTTCATAACTTTTATCGGTTTGCAGAACGCCAAAATAGTTGTCGACGGTCCCGTTTTAGTAGGTTTGTATCCTTTTAAGGCTGCATTGGCGAACGACACTTTCTCTTCTACCGGCGTAGGAGCGCTGCTAGCGTTAGCGGGAATTTTGTTCACTGCTGTTTTGTTGGCCAAGAATGTTAAAGGCAGCATACTTTTCGGAATTATCGGCACGTGGGTTTTGGGTATGATTTGCGAGGCCGCCGGTCTTTATGTGCCTGATCCGAAGCTGGGTATGTTCTCAGTTATGCCGAATTTTTCCGGTGGCATTGCTATCCCGAGTTTAGCACCCACATTCATGCAGATGGATTTCAGCGCAATTCTTTCGTTTAATTTTATAACAATTATGTTGTCGTTTATGTTTGTAGATTTATTTGACACCTTGGGAACTTTGATCGGTGTAGCTTCCAAAGCGAAAATGTTGGATAAGGACGGACGCCTGCCGAAAATAGAGGGCGCACTGATGGCTGACTCTGTTGCTACTACCGTTGGTGCCGTACTGGGAACTTCTACGGTCACTACTTTTGTAGAGAGTTCTGCCGGTGTAGCGGTGGGAGGACGTACAGGATTGACATCCGTAACTGTTGCAGGTTTGTTCCTTATCAGCCTTTTTATGGCTCCGATATTCTTGGCGATTCCCGCCTTTGCGACGGCTCCCGCGCTTGTAATGGTCGGATTTATGATGATAAGCAGTTTGCAGCACATTGATTTTAATGATTATACAGAAGCTGTCCCGGCTTTTATCGCTGCTATCGCCATGCCCTTCACATACTCTATTTCTGAAGGCATCGCCATGGGTGTTATTTCTTATGTTGCCATAAATCTTGTGGCGGGGAAGGATAAAAAGCCGAGTTGGATTATTTATGTTTTGGCATTGCTTTTCATATTCAAATATATTTACGTGTGATATTTTTGAGGATTAAATAATATGAAGGACCGTGTAAGAGCGGTTGCTTTGGGCAGCGTCCCTGCAGATCTTGTTTTGAAGAACTGCAGGGTCGTTGACGTAGTGACCGAAAAAATTTACGAAAGCGACATAGCTGTAGCGGACGGCGTTATAGCAGGAATAGGCAGTTATGATGAAGCGGAGCAAGTAGTTGATGTGCGAGGAGCTTTTGTATCTCCTGGGCTAATAAACGCACATTGTCACGTTGAAAGTTCCATGACTGTACCGGAGTATTATTGCGCAGAAGAATTGCGCTGGGGTGTTACGACCTTAATCACGGATCCCCATGAAATTGCCAATGTGGCCGGCATTGCAGGCATAAAGTATATGTTGGACGCAGGCCGGTCTATGCCTGTCAATTATTTTGTGGAGGTACCCAGCTGCGTTCCTGCAACGGAATTTGAACATGCCGGTTCAAAGCTTGATGCTGCTGACATGGAGCAGTTGCTTCAATGCGAAGGAGTGCTCGGTATGGGCGAGATGATGAACGTTCCCGGAGTGCTGAACGGTTCGCCTGATGTTGCGGCAAAGATAGATTTATTCAGAGCGCATAACAGAATTATTGACGGACACGCTCCTCTGCTCACGGGAAAAAATTTGCAGGCGTATGCAGGCTGCGGCATAAGTACGGATCATGAAGCTATTTCCTGGGAAGAAGCAAAAGAAAAGCTACGTGCCGGTATGGCAATTCTCGTAAGAGAAGGTTCCGCTTCCAAAAATTTGCAGAGCATCATAGAGGGCGTAGTAGCTGAAAAGTATAATTCTCGCAGAATGGCTTTTTGTACCGATGATAAGCATTTGGCGGACATAAAAAAAGAGGGAAGCATAAGGCACTGTGTTTTGCGGGCGATAGCTTTGGGTATGAGCCCGTTGCAGGCTTTGGCCATGGCGACAGTCAATGCAGCGGAAATCTACGGCTTAAAAAATTTGGGCGTAATAGCGCCAGGTTATCAGGCTGACCTTCTGGTGTTTGAAAGCTTCGAAGATCTGCGGCCTCTCCACGTTTATCATAAGGGAAAGGATGTTCTGCCTCGACTTGAAGGAAAGCTGTGCGGAGCTGTTACTGATGAGTTGTGCAGCAGCGTTAAGGTCAAGACATTTTTGGCGGAGGATTTTTCCGAAAAGAAATTTTTACGCGACAAGCTGTACCCGGTGATAAAAATGTTGCCGGGAGAAATTTTTACGGAAAAAGAAGAAATTTGCGGCGCTGATGTTTCGGAAGCGCTGGCTGCGGGAGAGTTGTGTATGATAGCCGTGTTGGAGCGGCATCATGCTACCGGTCACATCGGATTGGGACTTTTGCGAGGATACGGTTTAAAAAACGGCGCCGCAGCTACAACTGTTGCTCACGATTCTCATAATCTTATCGTGGCGGGAACCAATGCTGCTGACATGTATCTTGCTGCGAAGGAACTGGTGCGCGTGCAGGGAGGATATACGCTTGCTGCAGCTGGCGGTATAGTGGATACGCTGTCTCTTGACGTGTGCGGTCTGATGAGCAGTGCCGACGGAGAGGAGCTTATCAGCGGCATAGAGCGTCTCGGTGAGGCTGCGCATAATTTGGGCGTGCTGCCCGGCATAGATCCTTTTATCAGTTTGAGTTTTATGGCATTGCCGGTTATTCCGAAACTCAGAATAACTGATATTGGGATTTTTGACGTGGAAAAGTTTGCTTTTACAGAGCAGTCCGGTTTATGACGACCGTTTGCATTGCAGGGCACATAAAATTCACTTGCGTATTAATGGTCGCTGTGGTAATATAATCTAGTATCATTATTTTGAACAGTTTTTAAGAGTGTTCTTGCAAAGAGAGGTGTAAAGAATGAAAGAAAAGATTCATCCGAACTACGGTGAAGTTACTGCTACATGTGCTTGCGGCGCAAGCTTTACGACCAGCAGTACGAAAAAAGATTTGCGCGTGGATGTTTGCTCTAAATGCCATCCATTCTTCACAGGTCAACAACGTAACGTAGCTGCTCGTGGACGTATTGAGAAATTCAATAAGCGTTACAACAATAAAGAACAGTAAATTTTTATCACAGCAGAGCTTACGAGCTCTGCTGTGTTTATATCCGCTTAAAAAACAGCAAATGTTTTGACATAGATTTTTAGCAGTATGTGGCGCTGATCGCCATGACTTAATTTGGAGATAAAGTATGACTAAAGAAAAAATGCCGGTGGGCGGTCAGGCAGTGATAGAAGGTGTGATGATGCGTGGAGCGGATAAGGTAGCCGTGGCGGTGCGGCAGCCTGACGGTCAGATTATCGTTGACGTGAATCCGGTCAGCAGCATCAAAGATAAATATCCCATATTGAAAAAACCGCTTTTGCGCGGAGTGATAACTTTGTTTGAATCTTTGTATGACGGCATGAAAGCGCTTGCTTTTTCCGCGCAGGTTTCCGGTGAGGAAGAAGATCAGCTTACTAAAAGTGAAATGGTGCTGACTATTGTTACTTCGGTGGCTCTGGCCGTAGTTTTGTTTATTATAATTCCTACATGGTCCATACGCTTTTTACACTCGCTTACGGAAGATCCCCTGTTGCTGAATTTAGCTGAGGGCGTTCTTCGTATGGTTATCTTTTTGGTTTACATAGGTGCCATATCTTCCATGAAGGATATTCAAAGAGTTTTTCAATATCACGGCGCGGAGCATAAGACTATTTATGCTTATGAAGCAGGTCTGCCTTTGGATGTGGAGCATATTCGTCCGTTCAGTACGTTACATCCGAGATGCGGTACTAATTTTTTGATGATTGTCATGATGATAAGCATGTTCGTCTTCACATTTTTGGGTTGGCCAAATCTTTTGGAGCGTATAGCTTCAAGAATCGTGCTTATGCCGGTGATAGCCGGGGTAAGTTATGAAATTATTCGTTGGGCGGGAGCTCACGCCGATAATAGTGTGGTACGTTTTGCAATAATGCCGGGATTGCTGTTGCAAAAATTGACTACCAGACAACCGGACGATACGCAAATAGAAGTTGCCGTAGCTTCACTTAAAGCTGTTTTGAGTGAAAGCGCTGCAGAAGTTCAGGAGAATATTGAAGATGCTCAGTAAATTACAGGCTATAGAAGACAGGTATCTTGATTTAGAAGCAAAAATTAGCGACCCGGATGTAATAGCAAACCAGGTGGAGTGGCAAAAAGCAACAAAGGCTCACGCTAAGCTGGAGCCGATCGTAAGCGCCTACAGATTATATAAAAGTCTTCTGCAAAGCAGGGATGAAGCGCAGGAAATATTGATTGCCGGCGAGGATGCCGAATTGTCGGAAATGGCCAAAGAGGAGCTCAAGGAAGTTAAACGCTCCATCGATGAATGTGAAGAAAGACTGAAAATCCTGTTGCTTCCGTCGGATCCTAATGATGATAAAGATGTTATCGTAGAAATACGCGGCGGGGCCGGTGGTGCTGAGGCCAGCCTTTTTGCAGGTGTGCTTTTCCGCATGTATCTGCGTTACGCTGAAACCAGAGGCTGGAAAGTTGAAGTTATGGATTCCAGTCCCACAGAGCTGGGTGGCTATAAAGAAGTGGTGTTTCAGATCAGCGGAGACAGCGTTTACAGTCGCATGAAATTTGAGAGCGGCGTACATAGGGTACAGCGTGTTCCTGAAACGGAATCTCAGGGACGTGTGCATACTTCTACCGTAACCGTTGCGGTATTACCGGAAGCTGAAGAAGTCGATGTTGAGATAAATCCTGCAGATTTGCGCATAGACACGTATCGTGCAGGCGGCGCCGGGGGACAATATGTCAATAAAACGGAATCGGCTGTGCGTATAACTCATATTCCTACAGGAATAGTAGCTCAATGTCAGGATGAAAAATCACAGCTGAAAAATAGAGAAAAATGCATGCGCGTTTTGAGAGCGCGTATCTTAGAGCAGATGCAGGAAGCGCAGCGAGCTGCTACAGCCGAAGATCGTAAAAGTCAGGTGGGAACTGGTGACCGCAGTGAACGTATCCGCACTTATAATTATCCTCAGGGACGCGTTACGGACCATCGCATCGGTTTGACACTTCATAAACTGGAAGCAATTGTGAACGGAGATATGGAAGAATTGCTTGGAGCTTTGATAACAGCTAAACAAAGTGAATTATTACGTCAGGTGAAGTAAAATGGAAAAGCCTGTTTGGACGATTTTAAAAATTTTAAACTGGACAAAGCAGTATTTTGAGAGTAAAGGCGTGGAAAATCCGCGTCTTGATTCCGAGATACTGCTTTGTGCCGTTTTACACTGTGAAAGAATCAAGCTTTTTACGAATTTTGAGCAGCCTTTGACTGAAGCTGAATTGAAAAAATATAAAGAGTATGTGCAACGTCGGGCGGGGCATGAGCCTCTTGCATATATAGTCGGAGAAAAGGCGTTCTTAAAAAATTCTTTCAAGGTTACGCCTGCTACTTTAATTCCGCGTCCGGAAACGGAACTTTTGGTGGAAAGTGTTCAGAGTGGCGCTTTGCGTATGTCTGCGAACGGAGACGTTAAGATTTTGGATATAGGAACCGGCAGCGGAGCTATAATAATTTCTTTGTTAGAATCGCTTCCCTCAGCGAAAGGCGTGGCTGTGGACATAAGTAGGGATGCATTGAATGTGGCTGCGGAAAATGCCGAGAAAATCGGAGTAAGGCAGCGATGTGCTTTTATTCAAAGCGATTTGTTCAGCGGACTTCCGGAGGAGAAAAAATTTGATATCATAGTTTCAAATCCTCCGTATATTCCGAGCAGTGACATTGACAGATTGGCGCAGGACGTACGCCGTGAGCCGCGAGGAGCGCTTGACGGAGGCATCGACGGGCTTGTTTTTTATCGCAGGATTATTGCGGAGGCTGCGGACCATATGGAAGACGGAGGCTTGCTGGCTTTTGAAATAGGTATAGGTCAAAGCGCTGCGGTGCTTGAACTTTGCACGCAGGCAGGTTTTACAGCTGCCGCTGTGCGTAAGGATTATGCCGGGATTGACAGGATGGTGTTCGCATTGAAAAAAGGAAGCAGGAGCGGGACGGATGATGAAAACTTACTATTGGAAATTACAAGAGAATGGTAATAACAGGGAAATTTTTTCGCAAGCGGCTGCGTTGATAAAAAAGGGCGAAGTGGTGGCCTTCCCTACGGAAACAGTTTACGGTTTGGGTGCTGACGGATTGAACGGAACGGCAGTAGCAAAAATTTTTGCAGCTAAAGGACGTCCTGCGGATAATCCATTGATTCTTCATATTGCAGAAAAAAAAGATATCGAAGTGTTGGCCGAAGAAATCAATGCCAATGCAAAACTTTTAATGGAAAAGTTTTGGCCCGGACCGCTTACGCTTGTAGTCAGAAAGTCTGCGCGCATACCGGACGAAGTAAGTGCCGGTTTGGCAACGGTGGCCGTGAGGATGCCATCCAATAAGTGGGCAAATGAATTTATCAGAGCTTGCGGATGTCCTGTAGCCGCTCCTTCCGCTAATATTTCCGGACGTCCGAGTCCCACGAACGGTAGAGATGTTTTGGAAGATATGGACGGGAAGATAGCAGCGGTGTTGGACGGCGGCGGAAGCGGAATCGGCATCGAGTCCACCGTAGTCGATACAACCGAACCGGTTCCCGTTATTTTGCGCCCCGGAGGGATTACTTACGAGATGTTGTTGGATGTTCTTGGGGCGGTGGATATAGATCCTGCTCTGCACGGAGATAAAAATTTTCGGCCAAAGGCTCCGGGCATGAAGTACAGACATTATGCTCCCAAAGCGCCAATGTATCTTTTTACAGAAGACGCGGTATGTGCGCTTCCTTATATTGTGGATGAAGCGCTGAAAGCCGGAATGAAACCGGGAATATTGTGCAGCAGCGGAATTGCCGAGCAACTTGATTGCGGCAATGAAGCAGTTCTTGCTTCGTGGGGGGACGGCAGCGCCAGTCTGGCTGCAAAATTATTTTATTTGCTGCGAGATTTTGATCGGGGTAATGCGGACGTGATTTTTGCTCAAGGCGTAGAAGAAGAGGGGCTTGGGTTGGCGGTTATGAATAGAATGCGTAAAGCTGCTGGGAACCAGGTAGTCGTCTTGGAAAATGGTGCTTTAAGGTTAAAAAATAATGCTCAATTACCTGAATTTATGATAAAATATAGGGCGTGATAATGTATAAATATTTCGGATGGGAGTGATGAACAGTTGAAAATTGCAGTCGGCAGTGATCACGGCGGTTTAGCGCTGAAAGAACATATTAAAAAGTACCTGTTGGAAAAAGGCGTAGAAGTTATCGATCACGGTACTTTCAGTGAAGCATCCTGCGATTATCCGGATTTCGCGGATAAACTGTGTTCCGATATAGTCAGCGGAACCAGCGGCGCTGTTAGAGGGATTTTATTCTGCGGTACTGGAATAGGGATATCGATTGCCGCGAATAAAATGCAAGGCATTCGTGCCGCTCTTTGCGGAGATGTTTTTTCCGCAAAAATGAGTCGCGAGCATAACGATGCCAATGTATTGTGTTTGGGAGGACGTGTTCTCGGCACAGGTTTGGCAGAAATGATAACGGATGCCTGGTTGGAAACTGAATTCGCAGGCGGCAGACATGCCCGTCGCGTGGAAAAAGTTATGGCTTTGGAACGACATTAAGAGAGTTTAACGGATTGGTTCGGGACAGAGGAAACGTATGGAGATAAATGATTTTACGCGAAATGTTTGTTTGCAATTTCGCGAGGCGGCTGTTGAGTTGATAGAAACAGCTTGTCCATCCAAAGGAGATATTTTTGTTGTCGGTTGCAGTTCCAGCGAAGTTTTGGGAAATAAAATCGGTACCGGCGGCAGCGAATTTTTAGCCGCAGAAATGTTTAAGGTACTTAAAAAAGTAACAGATGAGCGAGATCTTTATCTTGCGGTGCAGTGTTGTGAGCATTTAAATCGTGCTCTCGTAGTGGAACGTTCCGTGATGAAAACCTATGGGTTGGATGAGGTTACCGTACGTCCGGTCGCGAAAGCGGGTGGAGCGATGGCTGCAGCTGCTTATGAAAATTTTACGGCTCCTGTAGTAGTGGAAAAATTGACAGCTCATTTGGGATTGGATATCGGTCAGACACTGATAGGTATGCATCTGAAGAAAGTAGTCGTGCCTGTGCGGTTGAAGCATAAAGTTATCGGTGAAGCTGTTCTTACTGCTGCAAGAACTCGTCCTCCTCTGATCGGAGGGGAGCGCGCCGTGTACAGCGAAAAAATAAGATAATATTTTGGGAGGAATGTGTATGAATTTGTCAAAACTGGCCGCAGTTGATCCTGAATTAAGCTTATGTATCGAAGAAGAGCTTGGTCGTCAGCGCGATAAAATAGAATTGATCGCTTCGGAAAATTTTGTAACTCCTGCAGTTATGGAGGCTTCCGGAACCATATTGACTAATAAATATGCCGAAGGGTATCCGGGGCATCGTTATTACGGTGGCTGCGAATATGTTGACAAGGTTGAGACCTTGGCTATTGAGCGCGCCAAAAAACTTTTTAAATGTAATTACGCCAATGTGCAGGCTCATTGCGGAGCAAATGCCAATTTGGCAGTCTTTTTTGCGTTTTTAAATCCCGGAGATACTGTTATGGGTATGAATTTATCGCAAGGCGGACATTTAAGCCATGGGTCTCCGGTGAATATTTCCGGAAAATATTTCAATGTTATTCCATACGGTGTGGATCCTGTTGCGGAAACCATAGATTATGATGAAATGGAACGTTTGGCTAAGGAGCATCGTCCGAAAATGATAGTTGCTGGAGCGAGTGCCTATCCGAGAGTGATAGATTTTGCAAAAATCGCTCAGATTGCTCATAGCGTTGGAGCCATCCTCATGGTTGATATGGCGCATATTGCCGGACTTGTGGCTGCAGGAATTCATCCGAATCCTTTTCCACACGCCGACATTGTCACTACGACTACACACAAAACTTTGCGCGGACCGAGAGGCGGATTGATTCTTACCAACGACGAGGAGTATGCTAAAGCTGTAAATAAAGCAATTTTCCCGGGAGTTCAGGGCGGTCCTCTGATGCATACCATTGCCGCCAAAGCCGTAGCTTTCGGTGAAGCTTTGCAGCCGGAGTTTGTCAAGTATCAGGAGAATATTGTTGAGAATTGTCGTGTTTTTGCGCAAGCTTTGGTGGAAGAAGGATTCAGACTTGTATCGGGCGGAACCGATAATCATTTGGTTTTGGTTGATGTACGACCGGTAAATTTGACAGGCAAGGTTGCAGAAAAACTTCTTGATGAAGTAGGCATTACCTGCAACAAAAACACCATTCCTTTCGATCCCGAGAGTCCGTTTGTTACAAGCGGGTTACGAATGGGAACGCCTGCGGCGACAACGCGCGGATTGCAGCCGGAAGATTTTAAGGAACTGGCTTCCATTATAGGCATAGTACTAAAACATCCTGAAGACAAAGCCAAACAGGATGAAGCGAGAGCCCGCGTGGCGGCTATTTGCGCTAAATATCCTCTTTATCCTGGTATGTAATATTTTTTAGAAAGGTCGTTATATTGATGCAGATTACTGTTGTTGATCATCCTTTGCTGAAACAAAAAATGTCCATCTTACGCGATATCAAAACCGATTCTTCCACTTTTCGCAGAGTCATAGGGGAAGTTGCTATGTTGCTCACTTTTGAGGCTACTAAGAATGTTCCGTTAAAGGAGTTGCAGGTTAAGACACCCTTGCAGGAGACGACCGGTTATGAGATAGACGGAACTATAACTATTATTCCGATTCTGCGCGCCGGGTTGGGATTTTTGAACGGTGTTTTGTCAGTGATTCCGACAGCTAATGTAGGGCCCATAGGTATGGCACGCAACGAGGAAACGCTGGAGCCGGAAGAATATTATTGCAAATTGCCGCCGGATATGGACGCGTACACGCTTGTAGTTGATCCGATGCTGGCTACGGGAGGATCTGCCGTTGCAGCGATTAATAATCTTAAAAAATATGGTATGAAAAATATAATCTTCATGTGTCTTGTAGCTGCTCCGGAAGGAGTAAAAAAACTTAACGCCGTTCATCCGGATGTGAAAATCGTAGCCGCCGCTTTGGACGATCATCTTAATGAAAGAGGTTACATTGTCCCGGGATTAGGTGATGCGGGCGACCGCACATTTGGAACTTTGTAATATGAGCGGCATTGAACGTCCCGATTGGGATCAATATTTTATGGAGATTGCGCATGTTGTCAGCAAAAGAGCTACTTGTTTGAGAAGGAGTGTCGGCGCGGTCATCGTTAAAGATAAGCAGATTGTGGCTACAGGCTACAATGGAACACCGCGTAATATGGCGCACTGTTCAGAAGTAGGTTGTCTGCGTGAGCAACTTAATGTGCCTTCGGGGAAAATGCATGAGCTATGTCGAGGCATCCATGCAGAGCAAAATGCCGTTGTTCAGGCGGCTTATCACGGTGTTTCGGTAAAGGGGGGGACGGTTTACTGTACCCATCAACCGTGCGTCGTATGTACAAAAATTCTTATCAATGCAGGTGTAAGCCGTATAGTCTACAAGAATCCTTATCCTGATAAACTTGCGGAAGAAATGCTAGAGAGTTCAGGTATTGAAGTAGTCATCCTGGAGTAAAAATGTGCGGGGAAGTGGATTTATGAAAAGATATTTGAATATCCTGTGCGGAATCATATTCGTCGTACTTGTTTTGACAGGATGCTTTAATACCGATAAAAATGTGAATTCATCCGGTGGCAACAATGTTCAATTGCGGACAGAGGAAAAAGTTGCGCCGTCGACAAAAACGGAGTCCAAGATCAATGTATACGGCAACGGTCAGAAAATCAAGATTGAGGAGTCGGGCAGTTATACGGATAAAGAACACGTTGCCGCGTATATTAATACTTATGCTAAGCTGCCTCGTAATTACATCACAAAAAACCAAGCTAAAAAGCTGGGATGGCAAACAAAAGGCTCTTTGGATAAGGTTGCTCCCGGAAAATCAATCGGCGGTGATCGCTACGGCAACTATGAAAGAATTTTGCCTCATAAGAACGGACGTGTTTGGACGGAATGCGATATTGACTATGTCATGGGAAACCGTAATGCCAAGCGTATAGTTTTTTCAGATGACGGATTGATTTACTACACGAAGGATCATTATAAGTCATTTGAAAAATTATACTAGGAGGTGCGCCGATGCGAGTAATAGATTTGGATATAGAAAAGATGAAAACGCGTTCCGCTTTGCACAAATATCTGCAAAAGATACTTGCTTTGCCCGATCACTACGGCAAAAATTTGGATGCTTTGTATGATTGTTTAAGCGAAATTGCCGAAGAAACGGAATTGGTCGTTCCGATATCAGTGGCGGAGAATAATCGTTTGGGAGATTATGGCAGCAGGTTTTTGCTTGTTCTTCATGATGCGGCGGAGAGCAACAAATTTCTGCACATAAAAAAGAAATAATGTTTTAAAGGCCGACTTAAAGTCGGCTTTTTTATTTGTTTGTGAGAACAATTGATAAATTTATAAAAATGACGGAACATTTATTGTTATTTTTTTGAATGCGTGTTATAATTGCTTTGAGTTAGCATAAGCTAACAAAAGGGGTGATGAATTTGGAATTGTTCGGCTTCAAGAGTTTTGACGAACTGGTAGGTTTTCACTGTGCACCTGTTCTTGCAGATTTAAAACCTGCGAACCTTTTCGCTTTGCATCATCAAGATATTATTGAAATAAATCTGCGGTTGGAAAAATACAATGAATTATTTGGCGAGAGGGGAATTGTTTTTCGCTCTTTGTGCAGCTGCAGAAAGCGAGTTTTAGTTCTCGCATTCAACAGAGATGCGTTGACGAAACTGTTGCAGGAAAAAGGGCGAAGAGCATATCTCATAGCGGTAGGGTATGCGGTGGAATCAACTCTTGAACAAGATTTGCAAACTTTGGAATGCAGATTGCTCACGGAGGATAAATTTCCCCATGAGATTGGAATTTTTTTGGGATATCCCCTGGAGGATGTTTTGGGATTTGTTCTCAACGGAGGAGCTGGGTGCAAATGCAGCGGTTATTGGAAAGTGTACGGCGACGTTGAACGGGCTCGTGATACATTCGCTGCTTACGAAAAATGTCGCAGTTATATTTTGAAAAATTTATCTAAGGGCCTGTCTTTGCATCAGGCAGTTGTGGTTTAAGGAGGTCACTTTATGAAAAAGATTCCTGTGATTTACTGGTCTGGAACCGGCAACACAAAAATGATGGCGGAAGAGATTGCTAAAGCGGTAGACGCTGCCGGAGCGGAAGCTGTTTTGCTTGAAGTCGGCGATATTACACCTGCCGAGGCGGCTGCGTATCCTGCTATGGCATTGGGGTGTCCCGCTATGGGAATAGAGGTTTTAGAGGAATATGAATTTGAACCGTTTTTTACGGAATTGGAAGCGTTGTTAAGCGGGAAAAAGATTGGTTTATTCGGTTCCTACGGTTGGGGCGGTTCATATATGCAGGAATGGGAAACACGGGTGAGCGCCGCAGGTGGAATTCCGGTCTCTGAAGGTGTTTTAGCTCTCAACGCTCCGGATGAAGAAGCCTTAAAGCATTGTCGTGATTTGGGCAAGGCACTGGCAGAAGCATAGATTGATTTTTGACAACACTGAACAAAAACTGCGCCTTTGATGTCGGACAGAGAAGTTTAACATTTGAGGGTGCAGTTTTTTTATGACTTGGTATGTTTTGTGTTATAATGAAATCCATATAAAATTTTGGGAGCGGTCTATGATTTTAAGCGTGGAGAATTTATCATACAGTTATGGCGAACGCACATTATTTCAAAATATCAGTTTTAATGTCGAGGATGGAGACAGATATGGAATCATAGGCATTAACGGAACCGGTAAGACTACGTTGCTCAGGATGCTGGCGCAAGGTGAGGCCGGTATGGGAAAAATAGTTTTGAGCAGCGGTAGTGTTATAGAATATTTGCCGCAGGAACCTACTTACAATCCGGAGCTTACAGTTTTGGAGCAAATATTTCAGGGTAATTCTCCGCTGATGAAATTGCTGCGTTATTACGAAAGTGCAGTCGAAGCTGCGACTGTTTCTCCTGATGACGACAGAGTCAGGCGCAAACTTTTTGACGCTCAGCAACAAATGGATGCACAGTATGCCTGGCAGTTGGAAAGTGAAGCTAAAGCAGTGCTGCAGCAATTAGGTATAACTGATATGCGAAAAAAAATGGGAGCGTTGAGCGGCGGACAGATTAAAAGAGTAGCTTTAGCGGGAGTATTGGTAAGACCGTCAGCACTTTTGATTTTGGATGAGCCTACCAACCATATGGATACGGCTACAGTTGCTTGGTTGGAGCAGATGCTTTTGAAACGCAGGGGAGCTTTGTTGATGGTTACGCATGACAGAAGTTTCTTTGATAAGGTCGTCAATAAAACATTGGAGTTGGATGGCGGCAATGGATATCTTTACACCGGTAATTACAGTTTGTTTTTACAGAAAAGGGATGAACGCCGTCTGGCAGAGGCGGCTTTTGAAAAGAAACTGCGCAATATTTATCGTCGTGAATTGGCTTGGATAAGCCGCGGAGCAGAAGCAAGACGCACTAAGAAAAAAGATCGTGTAGAGCGTTTCGCCGCTTTGGAAAAAGAGGTTAAAAGCGTCAAAGACAATTTAGAATTGAAAATAAGTTCGGCAAGCAGCCGCCTTGGAAAAACGGTCATCGAATTTGATAATGTTTACTTTGGGTATGAAGGTAACGAATGTATAAGAGATTTCAGTTATACGCTGCTGCGTCATGACAGAATCGGTGTTGTCGGACCGAACGGAGCTGGCAAAACCACGCTGATGGATATTGTTGCCGGCAATCTGCAGCCTATAAAGGGGAATATTGTCAGAGGAAAAACCGTGAAAATCGGGTATTTTTCGCAACATAATAATTTTCCTGACAGCGATATGAAAGTGCTGGAGTACATAAGAGAAGTGAATAACTATGTGGAAACTGCCGACGGCGAACGTATCAGTGCTGTTCAAATGCTGGAGAGATTTTTATTCCCGCAGGAGCTTCAATGGGTTCCCGTAAATAAACTGAGCGGTGGTGAAAAAAGGAGATTGTTTTTGCTGCGTGTTCTTATGGGAGCACCTAATGTTTTGCTTTTGGACGAACCTACAAACGATTTGGATATACCGACGCTTTCCGTTCTGGAGGAATATTTGGATAATTTTAACGGTGCTGTGATGGCCGTATCTCATGACAGATATTTTCTTGACAGATTTGCGCAGAAGATATTTTACATAAAGGACGGAGAAGTTCATCAGTACAGCGGCGCCTACTCGGAATATATTGAGCAGGTCTGGATGAGCAGGTTGGAAGAACGAAGCGGTGATAAGCGCGTTACGGAGAATGAAAACCTTCTCAAGGATAATAAGAAGATAACTTACAGCGAGCGTATAGAACTTGAAAGGATTGGGCAGGAAATAGCTCGCAGCGAAGCGGAGCTGAAGATGTTGGAATGTGAGATAAATTCTTGCGGCGGTGATTTTGTGAAACTTGACGAACTTACTCGTAAGCAGAAATCGGCGCAAAAAACTCTGGAAGAGATGATTGACAGATGGGCATACTTGGAGGAGCTCGCCGAAGAATAATCAGTAGAGGAGAATTTATGAGTATATTTGATAAAGAAAATCTGCAGCGCATCAAAAGGCTGTTGGGTATAATGCTTCCCATTATTGCCACGCAGATATCTATTATGGGCATGAATTTTTTTGATGCCAGTATGTCAGGACGTGCCGGCAACGTGGAGCTTGCAGGAGCGGCTATCGGGGGAAATATTTGGATGCCGGTGCAAACAGGTTTTGTGGGGATTCTTATTGCATCTACACCAATGGCGGCACATCTTCTCGGTGGAGGAAAGACTGCTGAAATAGGACGTGTGATTCGTCACGGATTGCTCTTGGCTTTACTTTTTTCTTTTTGCATAATAAGCTGCGGGTATATTTTTCTGCCTATATTTTTCTCCGGCTTGGGATTGGCTGAGGGTGTGTATCGGGTTGCCTTAGGCTACACGGCGGGAATCGGTATTGGGGTAGTACCTTTTTTCTGTATGGTACCGCTGCGCAGTCTTGTGGATACTATGGGGTACACCCGGCTCACCATGAAGATATATTTTCTGGCACTACCCATAAATGCAGTTTTAAATTATTTGCTGATTTTTGGGAAATGGGGTTTGCCGCGTCTTGGAGGAGTCGGAGCCGGTGTGGCTACCGGCATTACTTTCTGGATATTATTTTTTATGTTCACCTTTGTGGTATCCAAGGCAGAGCCGTTTAAAAAATTGCAGATATTCAGCAGAATAAACATTTCCGGAGCGTTGTTCAAAGAATATTTAAGGATTGGCATTCCTATGGGCGTTTCTATTTTTATGGAAACGAGTATTTTCGGAGTGGTGGCTTTTTTTGTAGCTAAATTCGGAACAGATGTTATCGCGGCGCATCAGGCTGCTTTAAATTTTTCCTCCGTCCTCTACATGATTCCGTTAAGTTTTTCCATGGCGCTGACAATAATCATAGGTGTGGAATATGGAGCAGGCAACCTGGCAGAAGTGAGATCGTTTATGGGAGTAGGTCTGCGCTTAAGTTTGTTTTTACTGTGTTTTTATATGGCGGGCGTTTATTTCGGCAGAGAAAGTATTGCGCAAATATACAGCAGCAATCGGCAGGTGATCAGTTTGATCAAAGACTTTTTGTTGTATGCCATTATTTGGCAAGCAGGTGATGCCATAGCAGCTCCGGTGCAGGGAATACTGCGCGGACTTAAAGATGTGGACGCCACGTTTTATGCCGGATTGCTGGCGTATTGGATAATATGTCTTCCTGCCGGATTGTTCCTTGATTACTATTTGCATCAGGGTGCAGCATCCTATTGGATAAGTTTGGTTGTGGGAGTGTGCAGCAGCGCCTGTTTATTGTACGCGCGAATGGTTTATTTGCGTAGCAGAAGGCTCAATTGAAATTCGATAAAAATTATAAAAGGGTGCCGATAAATTTCGGCGCCCTTTTATATTGTGCGGGCGTTACTGCAAGTTAAGTAGATTATCTGGTATTTTTCGGCAAGTTTTCTTAGAATACTTTCGGCTTGCGGCAAAGTTTTATCGTCCAGGTTGACAAACGGGTCATCTAAAATTAGGAAAGGTTTTTCCCTTGTAAAAACTGTATCGGCAAGTGCAAGGCGAAGGCATAAATTGAGCAGATCCTTACCTCCGCTGCTGAGCGCTCCGAATTCTCTCGGAATGCCGTCGGCGGCAACTGATATCCTTCCCTCGGCATTTATCGTGTAAGAATGTTTGCGGAAGGGCGCAAGGATTTCCAGGTACTTGATAAAATTCTGTTGAAGAGGTTCTTTATAGCGACTAGTAAGGGAATCTTTGGCACTTAGCAATATTTCCTGTGTAAGTTGGAGGTCTGTGATTTTTTGCGATATATCGGCGTGAGCTTCTGTGAGAAAGGGCAATTTTTCTTCGCTTAATCGACATTGATCCAGCTTGCAAAAAATTTCGTCCAAATGTTGCCCGGCAGCCGCTTTGTTGCGTGCAAGCTCCATTGATTTTTGGCGTAGTTCTTCCTGAATTTCAGGAGCTGTCGCATCCGTCAGGCGTATTGCGGCGTGTAATTCGTCAATGTTATTGTGCAGTCGGTTCATGTGTGACCGCAATTCTGCGCGTTTCTTTTTCTGGCGCAGCATCGTTTGCAGCAAACCTGTCGCAAGCAAAATAAAACCTGCCGCCAAGATGAGCCAACCGGTGAGTGTGTTTAAATAGAGCAGTACTATACCGGATACAAGGACAGCAAGACCGAGATAAGCGAGGATGGAAATATTTGACGGAGTAAATCCGGCTGCTTCCGCTTCTTCAGCACAGAGCTGCAGTTCTTTTTGTAAACGCAGCAGAGTTTGGTGAGAGGAATCGTGGAGCTGAAAATTTTTGGTGAGCCGCTCTTTACAGTCCAGTGAAAGTTTATGCTCAAAATCTTCCAGCATCTGTAGCTTTGTTCTGGCAGTGCTAAGTGCATCCAAGAGTTGCGGCTTTTGAAGGATATTTTTCGTAAGAATTTTTAATTCCGCTTCCAATGCTGCTTTTTTTCCGGATCTTTTTTTGAGAGGTTCGATCGTCTGCGTCAATTTTTTCAGGGCGGGCTCATACATATTTAAGCCGTTGCTTCTGTAAAAAAAATCCCCCAGAAGAGCATTGATATTGTCAGTGAATAAACTGTCTTCCTGCAGCGCTGTTTGTTCACACAAAATTGTTTTGGCAAAGGAGTATTGATCAAGAGCAAAGATTTCTTCGCCTAAGTTTTTGCCGAATACTGTACTGGGAAGACCTGTATCCGTATCGTGGAGCAAAAAAGTGTCTTCAGTTTTTTTCCTGCCGAAGCTGCGAAAAACGGTATATGTTTTGCCGTTACAAGTGAAGGTAAGACTGCCGGAGCAGGAGTCCCCGTTCCAAGGCAGGAAGTATTCTCTTTCTCTTCCGCAAAGGCGTCTTTCTTCACCGGAAAAGCCGTAAAGCATCACTTTGATGAAAGCGGCCAAGGTGCTTTTACCCCAGCCGTTTTCAGCGTGTAACACGTGAAGCTTTTGATTGAAGTCCAAAGTTTCCGCATGAAGAGTTCCGAAGTTTTTTATAAAGCAGCTGACCAGTTTCATAGCAGGATATCCTTTCCGGCTATAGCTCGTAAGCCATACGTTATAATTCTTGCTTTTTGTTCGGCTGTAAGATCAGTGCGGGCGTGAGTCATGCGGACAAACTCTCCTCTTAAAGTCGGTTCGGCGATATACGAGGCGATATCTGGCTGACAACAAGTATCATCTTTTATCAGTACCAGGTAAATGTTCTCCTCCAACAAGGCTTCCAAACAATCTGTATCTATGATTAATTCCGGATCGGTTTCGCCTTTGAGGGTGATTTTGCAAAGATCATCCTCGGCGACACCGGCCTTGTTTAGTTCGTACCTGAGCAAATTTTCCAAATCCGCTATATTTTTACAGTTGCTCACTTCTACTTGCAGTTGGTGTAAAGTGCGGCCGGCGATAGGTATAAATTCGTCGGTAAAACTACCGTCTTTTTCGTTGACGTTAAGCAACACGAAACCGTGTCTGCCGCATTCATCGAAGCCTCTTCCTTCAAGGCAGCCAGGATAGCAATAGATGCCGCGTTCGTCAAGAACTGCTCTGGTATATATGTGTATATGTCCCAGGGCTAAATAATCTATATTTTTGCCACGCAGACCGGTAAACGAAATAGCGTGGAGAAGCTCTTTATTTTCGCTTTCCTGTCCGTGAAGCATGACAATATTAAAATTGTCGCTTTCAAGCTTTAATTTTTTGTTAGCATCACTGCTTTCGGAAAGTTCTTTGCCGGCAATTACTATTTTGCTGTCGGGGATTAAGTGATACGTCCAGTTTTTTTCAAAAAGCTTGAGGTTAGGCGGAGGAGTTTTCAGTTTGTCCAGGAAACTGTCCCGATCATGATTGCCTTTTAGATAATAGAACGTGATGTGAGGATTGCTTAGAATTGAATTTTCTACGGCAGCGCGCACGGAATCGGTTACTATATTTGTATCAAAAATATCGCCGGACAGCATAATATGTTCTACATTATTTCTCTGAGCAAATTTAAGCAGTCGCAGATAAGTTACGAGCAGCTCATTTCGTCTTTGCCGCGCTTTATGTTGATCGCGTTCACGCATGAAGACACCCGTCATAGGTGAGTCAAGATGCAAGTCGGCGCAATGGATGATTTTCATAAATAATTACCTCGAGATTTTATGCGAAAATATTTTTACTGTATTTATTATACAGGCAGTACGTTTTTTTGTCTTCAGATTTTGCGGCAATAAGGTGGAATTTTACACAAATGCGTCCGATAAGACCGCGGATATAATGTTTGTTATATCATTGAATAATGATAGTTAAATACAATTATAAAAGCAGATAAGATTTTTCTCGCACATATGCGACTGAAAATATTTTAGTTTTTTCTTGACCGTATAATTGCTATATAGTTTAAAATCGGAAGCAAATTTATTTAATGATAAAATTTCATTCTGCATATTTACAGCGATGAATTTTTGAATGGATTTATAATTTGTGTGTTTGCGCGAGTTGTTATATCAATGTGATTAGCTGTTTGTTATGTATCTTCAGCGCCGATATTGAAAGCAGATAAGCGTGAAGATATGCAATAAATTATTAGCGAAGAGGTGTAGTTTTATGAAAAACAAAATGTTGCAAGGTCTGGTTTTAGGTGCATGTGCTGCCGGGTTTATGTTCAGCTGTTCTCAGACATTTGCCGCAGAGGTGTCACAATTTGTTTTAGATGAATATGTGGTGACTGCAGGCCGAAACAGTGAAAGAGTTTTTGATGCCAACGCTAACGTAAACGTAGTAACAAGAAAAGACATCGAAGATAATCATTATCAGACCGTTTCGGAAGCTTTGAGAAGAATTCCCGGTGTTGTCATTCAAAATTACAGCGCTACCGGTGCCAATTATTCGGCGGATAAATTGCTCATTAACGGAACAAGCCACGTTATCGTGCTCATCGACGGTATGAGAGCCAATACGAACGGTTCCGTTTTCAGTGTTTTCCAGCCTTCGGAATTAAGCAATATGGACAGTATAGAACGTATTGAAGTTCTAAAGGGCTCCGCTTCAACTTTGTACGGCTCGGATGCTGTTGGCGGTGTAATCAATATCATTACTCGCAAAGCCGTCGATGGAAAAGCGGCGACAAAAATAAGCGGCACATGGGGCAGCTACGGTAAGCAGACATATACGTTGTATCATGAAGGCGGAACCAAGGACGGTTTCTACTGGAACATAGGAGCGCAGAAGGACAGGTTGAAAGATTATAAGGACGGAGCCGGTTACAAAACTATAAATGATATAGACAGCAAAACATACAACGTAAAATTGGGAAAAAAAATTGGCGATAAAGCTGATTTGAATGTGAATTATTCCAGATATCTTTTGGATTATGGTCGTCCGGAAGCCGCTCATTATCCTGCTACAGGCTTTACCGGTGATGTTGCTGAAGGTAAAAAGGATAATGAAAGGTATGGCGTAAATTTTAAATATAAGTTCAATGATAAACTTTCCAATGATTTTTCATTCTTCTCGAGGACTTCCAATTTGGATGACAATACCAATCATTCGGCAAATTTATGGTTGATGCGTGAAAAAACTACCGGATTTACCAATCAGCTCACATATGTCGACGGTAATCATACCGTTATCGGAGGATTGGACTATTATAAGGACTCCATGAATAAATATCAGGATCAATATACTGCCGCTATGACAGGTGATGTTTCGAGCAAGGCCTTTTTCTTACAGGATAAGATGAAGTTGGGACAGCTGACATTCACTCCCGGCATTCGCTTAACGCGCCATTCAAAATACGGAAACAATACTTCGACAAGCGGCACGCTTGCCTATGATTGCAACGATATTACCACCGTATACGCTTCGTATAAGGAATTTTTCAGATCTCCTTATATGTATGAGCTGTACAGTCCTTCCTATGGAAGTACAGATTTGCGTCCTGAAAAAGGAAACACTAAAGAGATAGGCATAAATACTCGTGTCGATGACAAGACAGATTTTTCCGCGCACATTTTCCGGACGAAATCTGATAACTTGATCGGTTTTAATAATGCCACTTGGAAATATTACAATGCCGGTGAAGAAACAATAAAGGGCTGGGATGTACAACTTACGAAGCGTTTCGATAAAAATGTCAGTCTCACCGCTGCCTACACTCATACGTATATTGCGGCAACTTCGGCAGGGGAAAATGATAATCGTGACGGATCCGTACCCAAACATCAATACGATCTGACTTTTAACTATGATTTGGACAAATTTACCGGCAGCATCAACGCCAAAGGCATTGCCGATTGTCCGGGTACTAAGAAAAACGAGAATGATGTAGCAAAATCGTTCAAGGGTTATTGGCTGCTGAATGCTGCGATGAATTACAGACCCACAAAAGAAATGAATATTTTCTTGAGAGTAAATAATATCTTTGACAGAATGTATACTGACATGACGTATGATATGCGGACTCCGGGTGGCGCTAACTGGTATTCGCAACCTGGACGTAATTTCCAGGTGGGAATGGAATACACCTTCTAAAAAGATCTGAAATATGGGGACGCAGATGAACGGCGTCCCCATATTTTTGTGGAGTTGATACTGATGAAAATCGCTTTTTTACATTTTTCGTTTTGCTGCGGCAGTCAGAAAGATAATGCCGAAAAAATTTTGCGCGGCGTGGAACTTGCCGCCAAAGCCGGAGCCGAATGGGTACTGACTCCAGAGATGGCTTTGCAAGGTTATTGGATGGTACGCTCAGGACATGAATATGATTATCTCGACAGAAACAGTTTGTTATTAAAAAAATTTCGAGCAGCAGCAAAGGTTCACAATATCACTTTGTTTTTGGGCTGTGCGGAAAAGTTGGAGGATACGAGTCCTCGCAACAGCTGTATTGTTATAAATGCTAAAGGTGAGATTTGCACCAGACACGCAAAAATTAAAGTTGTTAAATGGATAACGGAGGATTGGGCAACTCCGGGAGAAGAAGTGACAGTTTTTGAGTGCGGCGGCATTAGGACGGGACTTCTGGTTTGCGCTGACGCATGGTTTGCAGAACACGGCAAGCAGTTGGCAGACCGAGGAGCAGAGTTGATTGTCGTGACTGCCGCTTGGCCTCCTGGAGGACATGGAGGCCCTCCTGAAGACGCTTGGCGTCGCTGTTCGTTGGCGTCAGGGGGAAAAACGTTGCTGGTTTGTAATCAGACCGGCAGTGAAGGAATGGATTGCATGCTGGCGCAAAGCGCAGTTGTTGCGGGAGATGAAGTGAAAATTTCCTACAGTGGAGCGGAAGCAGTATTGTTGACTGAAATAGACGAAGATAATTGTAGGCTCTTATCCGACGATTTCGAAAAAATTTTATTAGAGTAATTTTCCGCATATTGTTTAGACTTTTTGTAGAATTTTTACAGAGAAAAGGAAGTAGTATATGTTTCTCAGGCATATACCGGGGACAAAAAAATGCGCATAAAAACTATGGTTTTATGTTTTTTGGTAGTAATAGTCAGTAATCTTTTGAGCGGATGTTACAGCAGCTGTGTACAAAAAGAGTGTTCAACGGAGATGCATACATTGACCGATGCTGCCGGTAAAAGCGTTACGCTGCCAACTAAACCGCAGCGTATAGTTTCCATGCTCATAGGTTCTGACGAAATGCTTATGGATTTGGTGGAGCCGGAGCGTATTGCCGCTTTGTCGTATCTTGCGGACGATCCGGGAATTTCAAATATTTCCGACCGCAGCAGTTTGGTTAAGGGAAGGCTGCGCGGTTATACTGCGGAGAGCATTGCAAAATTTAAACCGGATCTGGTGATTATTGCAGATTGGTGGCAGCCGGATGTTTTGCATACTTTGAAAGATATAGGTATAAGCGTTTATATTTACAGATCACCTCACACAGTTGAAGAAGTGCGCGGCATGATTGAGGAAGTCGCATATGTTGTAGGAGAATCCGAGAGAGGGAAAAAGCTTATCGGAACATATGACGGTAAACTTGCGGCACTTAAAGAGAAGACTGCAAATATCGGCAAGCGCAAAAGTATAGTGCCCATGAGTTCCCATGGGATTGTGGGAACCAAGGGGAGTCTTTTCGATGATATGTGTAACTTCATAGGTATAGATAACTGCGTAAGCAGATGTGATTTTTCAAACAGCAGCACTATTAGCAAAGAACTTTTGGTGCAGATGGATCCTGACATGATAATACTGCCTGATTGGGATGCACCGTCTTCCGGTAAAACTTATAATGTGCAGGCATTATTAAACGATCCGGCTTTGCAGGTGATGAAGGCAGTACGCAGTAAAAAAGTCAGGACAGTAGGAGCAAAGTCGATGTATACGGTGTCACATTATGCAGCCGACGGTATGAATATCCTTGCGGAAGCAGTTTACCCTGAAGTTAAAAATCCTTAAAAATTTGATTAAACGACATTATGAAAGAAATAAAGATAAGAGGATAGTCTTTATGAAAAAAATCATCGTCATTACCAACATGGAAAGTACACGGCTGGCTGTGGCGGAGGTATTGCAGCAACTGAAAGAGCAAGCGAAATATAAAACTTTGTCGGAAAATATTTTCATTAAACAGATAACGACAGAAGAAAACTTTGACAAGCTGTGGGAGCGAGAACTTTTGCAAGCGGCGTTTGTTCTGATTCCCTGGATGGGAACGGGTCTTGACTGCGATTTTTTGAAAAAATCATCCGCTTTTATGCATAAACACAATTTAACTCATCTGTACTCGGTTGTGGACGCCGGAAATGATTCTCTTTCTTGCGGTATGCTCGAAGGCGATATCAGCACTGTGAAAAAATATCTGTCCTGCGGAGGTTTGGTAAATTATGTACAGCTTTTTTTGTGGTTGGGTAAAAACTTTGCGGAATATTCCTGTGAAGTTTTACCGCCCCAGGAAATGCCTCAGGACGGCATTTATCATCCCGACGATGATAAATGTTATGAAAGCTTGAAAGGATATAAGAGAAAACATTTTCAGCCGGGGAAACCTACAATGGGATTTATATTTTTTCGGGAGGATTGGCTATGGCGCAGATTGTCTTTTGAGAGGGAGATTATAAGAGCGGCCGAAGCGCAGGGATGTAATATTATCGCCGTTTTTACACAGGCATATTCCGAGGAAAAATCAGAGCTCACGATTTTCAACACACTGTGCGAAAAATATTTTTTTGCTGACAACGGCAAAGCTTTAATAGACGTACTGATCAATACCTTCGTTTTTTCTCTTACGGTACGAGGCTTTGCCAAAGTAGATGATTTTATTTCTTTACAAGTTCCTATTCTGCAAGTCTATAATCTTTACATGGATTATAATTGGTGGGAATCCAGTATGATAGGGCTTACTCCAAATGAAGTAGGTTATGCTGTGGCTATGCCGGAATTTGACGGTGTTATTCATGCTGTGCCGACATCTACCAATGAATTGGCAGAAGATGGTTCGCATTTTCGCAGGTCTTTACATGAGCGTATAGATATGCTGATTAGAAAAGCAAAAAAATGGTCCCTCCTGCGCCGCAAGCCGAATAATGAGAAAAAAGTAGCGGTTGTTTTCCACAATTTTCCACCCACAAATTCTAACATCGGCAGCGCAGCACATCTCGACTCTATCGAAAGCGTACGTTTGCTGCTCAAAAAAATGAGGGAAGAAGGCTATGTGGTAAGAGATATTCCTGAAGATAGCAGAACATTTATTGAAGCTATCACCGATCATGCAACTAACGACCGTGAATATATGTCGGAAAAATTGGTGGAAAGTGCCGATGGTAAACTTCATAAGAAAGATTACGCAGTATTTTTCGATAAGCTGCATTCCGGAACGCGGCAAAAGTTGCAGGATGATTGGGGTACGGCGCCGGGAGAACTTTTTCGATATGGCGATGATCTTCTCGTTCCTGGTATGCTTAACGGGAACATTTTTGTGGCAGTACAACCTCCACGAGGATTTGGTGATGATCCGGGGAAAATTTATCACTCTCCCGACTGTGCGCCGACACATCATTATTTAGGATTTTATTATTGGCTGCGCGATGTGTGGGGCGCGGACGCTATGTTGCATATAGGTACGCACGGAAGCCTGGAATGGCTTCCCGGAAAAGGCAACGCCATGTCTGGCGGATGTTACCCTGATATATGCACCGGCGATATGCCGAACATTTATCCCTATTGGATAACTTGTGTAGGAGAAGGTATTCAGGCCAAAAGAAGAAGCGCAGCTTGTTTGATAAGTTATCTTTCCGCTCCGATGAGTGTCAGCGGCAGTTACGAAGAACTGGCGGAGTTGGAACAGTTACTGGAGGAATACTGTCATTTTAAAAATGACGATACTGTGGATGTGGAAGTTATCCGCGACATGATCAGAAACAAAGCCGAAGAATGTAATTTGATGACAGATGTACCTGAAGAAGGATGTGCCGATTTTGAAGAATATTTGGGCAAACTCCACGGGTTTATAACCGATCTGAAAAATATGCAGATCAGTACCGGACTACATATTTTAGGAGATATTCCTCGTGGTGAGGAGATGACTGAATATATTGCCTGCCTTACGAAGCTTGATAACGGTGATGTTCCCTCTTTGACTAAAACTTTGGCGGAAGCTCGGGGTTATGATTACTACGAACTTATGGAAAACAGCAGCGCAATGCTGCCGGACAAATCTATGACTTACGGGATGCTGCTTGATAATATTCGTGAAAAGTGTTTGGAGATTATCAGAGCCTTGCAAGAGGAAGATTTTTCTCAGGATGCGCCGCAAAAATTGAAAGGACTTGCTTGGTTCGGAGAATTACCGGAACCCTCGGGAAAAAAAGTTTTGTCGGCGGCAGAGTACATTTGCAAGCAAATAGCTCCCGGTTTGCTACAGACATATTTGGAGACGGTGAATTCTCTCAGAGCTTTGGACGGCTGCTATATAGAGCCATGCGCATCCGGGGCGCCGACAAGCGGTGGAGCTGATCTTTTGCCGACGGGCAGAAATTTTTACAGCGTCGATCCGCGCACTTTGCCTACGAAAGCAGCTTGGGAAATAGGAAAAACCATGGGCGACAATGTTATCGCAAAATTTATCGGCGACGAAGGAAAATATCCGGAAAGCGTCGGAATAATTCTGTGGGCAACCAGCAATATGCGCAACCATGGACAGTGTGTGGCTGAATTTTTATATTTATTGGGCGTAAGGCCGGTGTGGCAGCCGGGGAGTTTGCGGGTCACGGATTTGGAAGTAATTCCTTTAGAAGAATTACAGCGTCCGCGTATTGATGTTACCGGGCGCATCAGCGGTCTGTTCAGAGACAGCATGCAAGGATCCGTAAACTGGCTTGATGAAGCTGTTCGCAGAGTGGCGGCGTTAGAAGAACCGTTAGAGTTGAATTTTGTTCGCAAGCACGTCATTCAGGAAAGCGGAGAGTTGGAAGCATCCGGAGTATCGGCTTCTGAAGCGTGGCGTCAATCCTGCTACAGAATTTTTGGGGATCCTCCGGGAGCACACGGAGCAGGAATTGGCGCGTTGTTGGAGGCAAAAAACTGGGAGAATGTGGACGACATTGCTTCGGTTTATACGCGTTGGGGAGGACATGCTTACGGAGATGGAAGTGACGGTATTTATATGCCGGAACGATTCAAACGTCGTATGTCCGAAATCGATATTACGATTCAGAACATTGATCATCGTGAATCTTCCATGTTGAGCGGAGACGATTACAATAATTACCGTGGAGGCATGGTAGCCGCTGTGCGCAGTTATAAGGGCAGCATGCCGCGCAACTACGTCAATGACAGCTCTGATAGGAGCAAGATTGTGTTGAGAACGTTGGATGAAGAATTAAAGCGCTGGTTCCGGGGTGAAGCGATGAATCCCAAGTATATTGAGGGAATGAAAAAGCATGGCTATAAAGGAGCCGGTGATTTGGCTACTTACGTCGCTGTGAGCTACCAGTGGGACGCTACCAGTGAAATAATGGAAGACTGGATGTATGAAAAGTATGCCACAAAATATGCTTTGGATGAAAAAATGCAGGAGTGGATGCAAGAAGTAAATCCTTGGGCGCTGAAGCGTATAACCGAGGTTCTGTTGGAAGCCGAGCAGCGCGGAATGTGGCAACCTGAAGCTGGGACGAAAGAGGCTTTGCAGGATTTGTATCTTTCCATAGACGGAGAGTTGGAGGAGCGTGGCGACAAGATTAAGTGAGACTGATTTGCTGATATTTGCGGAATTTTCCGCGGGAAATTTGGCGCCGATGTTCAGCTGATAATTTAAAAATTATTTGAGCGCGCTGTAAAAAACGGAAATAAAAAATAATGCCGCAGGCAAAAGCCTGCGGCATTAAAAATTTAGAAAGTCGGAAACTTTTACAATCCGGCCTGTTCGACGCCGCTGAATAAAAATCCCAAATGTGCTGTGGAGTTCAGAAGCACTGCTCGCCAAACTCCTTTGTCGTATTCCAATACGTTGATGCAGGTATTGTCCTGTTTGATATGCCAAAAATGCTCCAAGCTCATACCGAGCAGGCGACATATGACAGCTTTATTAACTGCATCATGAGCTACTACCAGTACGGTTTTGCCGACGTAATTTTCAGCATAATCGGCAAAGGCGGCACAAGTGCGTTCAGCTACATCATTTAAACTTTCTCCCTGCGGCATTTGCAAAAGGTGCGGCGCAGTATGCCACATTTTAAATTCTTCGGGATAATTTGCAGCGATTTCCTGCGCGAGAACACCTTCCCAAGCACCGTGATTTATTTCCAGAAGACGACTGTCGGTTTGTACATCCAAATTGTGCAATTCAGCGCAGCGTCTGCAGGTTTCGCAGGAGCGCTGCAACGGACTGGATATACATACATCCAGATGAATGTGACGTAATCCTTCGGCGAGCATTTCGGCCTGCTCGATGCCTTTAGGACTGAGCGGCGTATCCTCCTGCCCCTGATAACGGCCTTCAATATTCCATGTTGTTTCTCCGTGGCGCGCTAAAATTATTCTTGTCATATCCTCATATTCCTTACTGTTATTTTTCAGTTTTTGCAGTTGATTAGTTTTATATCTATAATACCCTCAATTCCGCGAAGACTCAACAGAATATCGTTGGGAATGTCATTTTCTACGGCGATAGCCATCATATTAGTTCCGGCGGCATCCGTTTTACCGACCTGCATGCCGTTGATATTGATGCCGGCTTTACCGAGGATGGTCGCTATTTGACCAATCATATTGGGTTTATCATCATGGGGAGCTAAAAGAAGATAACCCTCCGGCTTAAAATCGACGCGGTATTTATCTATCTGTACTATTTTAGGTTCTTTGCCGTCAAAAAGAGTACCGACTATTTTATGTTCGCTCTTAGAAGTTTTGACAAGAGCGGTTATAGCTGTGCTGAAGTAACCGGTTTTGTGAGATTTTATTTCTTTGACGTTAATATTGCGCTTTTTTGCCAATCCAGGCGCATTGACAAAGTTGACGCGTTCCTGCAGGATGGGGTTGAGCAGTCCTTTGAGAAAAGCGCTCGTCAAGGCGGGAACTTCCGTTTCAGCCAAATCGCCGGAATATTCTATGCCGATTTCACCGATAGCGCCTTCTGCAAGATAAATAGCCACGTTGCCCATTCGCTCCGCCAAGCTGAAATATGGTTGTATCACGGCGGCCACTTCCTTGGGGATGGGCGACATATTTACAGCGGTCATGACAGGTCTTCCTTCCAATGCATCGATGACGCTGTAGGCCACATCGACAGCCACGCCGATCTGTGCTTCTTTGGTTGATGCTCCGAGATGCGGTGTCTGCACTACGTTGAAAAGTCCCAGAAGAGGATTATTTTCTTTAGTCAGAGGTTCTTCCGTGTAGACATCGACGGCAGCTCCGGCTATTTTGCCGGATTTTATGGCGTCGGCTACAGCCTGATGATCCATGCAACCACCGCGAGCGCAGTTAACTATACGAACTCCGTCTTTCATTTTAGCTATACTGTCTGCACAAAGCATATTTTCAGTTTCCTTGGTAAGCGGTGTGTGGATGGTAATAAAGTCGGAACGCTTTAAAAGAGTAGCAAAATCTACCAACTCTACGCCGACTTGACGCGCTCGCTCTTCCGTAATGTACGGGTCGTAACCTATAGTGATCATTTCCATCGCTTGCATTCTTTTCGCCACGCGGCTTCCTATACGACCGACGCCGATGATGCCGAGAGTTTTTCCCTGCACTTGAATGCCGTCGAAACTTTTTCTGTCCCATTTGCCTTCCTGGATGGATTGGTGCGCCTGCGGAATATGTCTTGTCACTGCCATGAGCATGGCTACAGTATGTTCCGTGGCGGCGATTGTGTTGCCTTCCGGTGCGTTGCAGACGACAATACCGCGCGCCGTTGCCGCGGGGATATCTATGTTGTCAACGCCTACTCCCGCGCGTCCGATGACTTTTAAATTAACCGCCGCGTCGATTACTCTTTGATTGAATTGGATTTGACTGCGTGTCAGAATGCCGTCATATTCCCCGATTATTTTCACCAGTTCATCTTCAGGTAGATTTGGCATTACATCCACGTCAAAATGTTGTTGCAACAGGGCGATACCCCGTTGGCTTACGTCGTTGCTTACAAAAATTTTCATCTTTTTATCCTCCTTCAGTTTGTTTTTTTATAATTTGCTCCGTGATCCTTCCGGAATTTTTTCATGAAGTCGGCCAGAGCCAGGCACGCTTCGTAAGGAACGGAATTGTATGTCGAGGCGCGGCAGCCGCCTACAAGACGGTGACCGCCGAGACCGATCAGCCCGTTAAGCTTTGCTTGTTTTATGAAAGTTTTTTCCAGTTCCGGTGTAGGCAAATTAAACGTAATGTTCATCAAGCTGCGTGAAGTTTTCTCCGCATGTCCCCTGTAAAACATGTCGCCGGTATCGATCACATCATAAATAACACGCGCTTTGGCGGCGTTGCGCAGGGAAATTGCGTCCACGCCGCCCTGCTTGTTGATCCAGTGAAGTATCTTATTGACCATGTAAATTGAAAAAACCGGCGGAGTGTTGTAGAGAGAATCGTTGGCTGCAAAGGTAGAATATCTTACCATAGTGGGCAGCTGTTGATTAGCTTTTTCCAGAAATGCTTTTTTGATGATGACAATAACAACTCCGGCAGGACCGAGATTTTTTTGCGCGCCGGCGTAAATAAGATCGAAATCGCTTACATTTATACTGCGTGAAAGGATGTCGCTGGACATATCGCAAATCACCGGCACGTTAAACTTGGGGAATTTTGCAAACTGCGTACCGTAGATGGTGTTGTTTGAGGTGAGGTGGACGTAAGAAGTTCCCTCACGCAGAGTGTAAGCATCGGGGATGTAGCAATGATTTTTATCGGCACTGCTTGCGGCTTCATAGACTTCGCCGAAATATTTTGCTTCCTGCATAGCTTTTTGAGCCCAAACACCGGTGTTGATGTAAGCCGCGTATTTTTGCGTGTGGAAATTGGCCGCAGTCATAAAAAATTGTGTGCTGCCTCCGCCTTGCAGAAAAAGGATTTCATAGTCTGCGGGAATATGCATGAGACTGCGGAGAAGCTTTTTGGTTTCCGCGTGCATATCCGCATATTCTTCACTGCGATGACTGATTTCCAAGATGCTCATACCTGTTTGTCGGTAATCTAAAAATTCTTGCTGCGCTTCCTGTAAAACATCAATGGGGAGAGCAGCCGGACCTGCGTTAAAATTGCAAGTTCTGTGCATGATAAACACTCCTTACTGAAAAAAATAAGAGAAGCCGTCCTTTTGGGACGAGCTTCTCCATCTCGCGGTACCACCCAAA
>JAXFPC010000065.1:0-7723 GCA_034180005.1 Acidaminococcaceae bacterium
TTTGGGCGCGACTGCACACCTTCGAATATAGTTGCATGCATTTTTCTATTTCAATCCACGCGCCCATGACGGGCGCGACACCGGAACGCCAGTTAATTTTTCAATCTCTGAAACATTTCAATCCACGCGCCCATGAAGGGCGCGACAAGTGAAACAATATCCCGCACCGTTATCTCCT
Source organism: Acidaminococcaceae bacterium (assembly GCA_034180005.1). Classification (GTDB taxonomy): domain Bacteria; phylum Bacillota; class Negativicutes; order Acidaminococcales; family Acidaminococcaceae; genus JAXFPC01. The sequence goes on from JAXFPC010000065.1 coordinate 179, forward strand.
ATATTTCAATCCACGCGCCCATGAAGGGCGCGACCAACGCAGTATCAGCTTTATAACATAGCGGTTAAGATTTCAATCCACGCGCCCATGAAGGGCGCGACCAACGCGACCTTAAGGCCGCTGATATGGACATCGAATTTCAATCCACGCGCCCATGAAGGGCGCGACTGGTTTCTACTTGCTCGTATAATCCGTCTGTAACATTTCAATCCACGCGCCCATGAAGGGCGCGACCGCCAAATATTGTGTTATTGTTCTTCACCCAACACATTTTAGCAGCTAATAAATTTTTAGCTGTTCATAAATATTGTACTTCAGCTTGTAATAATTATCATTTCCGGCGCGAAGCTCCCCTGAATTTTATGTTCACTGCAGGTTCGCGCTAGCTCATAAAAAACGGAGGATAAACTTCCAAATCACCTCTTATGGTGCGCGCAAGCAGCATTGCCTGAACAAATGGAATTATTCCTATCTCCACAGTTTCTTCTAAGAACGGATGCTGCACAGTTTCGCGACACCTCTTCTGCCAAATTGTCAAAAACTTTTTCATACCTTCTTCCGTAAATAAAACTGCATTATTTTCTTTGATATAAAAATCTGCAGCTCTTATTTGCCCCAAATTAATTGACGATACCACAAGCCTGTCGCCCATATACCCTCTTAACTCCTCCATCATATCCAGCGCAAGACTTGTCCTTCCGGGTCTATCCCGATGAAAGAATCCGACATACGGATCAAGGCCAACAGTTTTAAGTGCATTTTCCACAAGAATTCTTATGAGCGAATAAGTAAATGACAACATTGCATTGACAGGGTCTAGAGGCGGTCTCCTATTCCTTGTATCAAATTTGAACTCATTCTTGTTTTTAAGGATAAGCTCATCAAATACGGAAAAATAATTATGCGACATATCTCCTTCAACGCCGAGCAATTCTTCGGCGTTGAAGGCTTCCTGAATTTTTACTTTTGATGCTTTCATCTTCTCCAAAGCGAGCAACATTCTGTCCTTATTTCCGGAATGGTTTTCCCTTACAGCTCTTTGAAGCACTTTTACTGAATTGTACAATTTAGCATTAATAAAGTTCTTCGCAAACAGCAAAGCTCTAGCCTCATCATCCGCAATTCGGAACTGCTCCCGCCGCAGCAACACATTTCCTGATACATTACCGTCCAATCTCCCTCGTAATTTTCCGGATCGTGTCATGAAATTTACAGAAACATTTTCCTCATCACACAATGACATGAGCGCCGGGCTTATTCCTGTGTAATTAAAGCATATGATATTTTCGTAGTTTTGTATCGGTGAACGATGCAAAACTTCATCATCATTACGTATTACTATATTGGAACCGTCCCTGCTTAAATAAACATCCGGATTGGTTATGTACAATGTGTTTAAGAGTTTTCGCATATCTCCTCCATATGTTGGGCGACATAATTAACGACACTGCGCTTTCTCCCAGTAAGTCTAGGCATGCATTTTTCGCGCAATGAACAGCGTTTGCACTTTGACGAAAACTCCGCTTTCGGCGTTGTACGCATACCGTAAAGTCTGTTCATCTCCGCAGCTGTTGCCGCTACAGTGTTCCTCAGTTCATCCGTTATGTCGACAGCGGTACGACTGTTATCGCCTTTGTAATAAATCGCACTCCTATTTATCCTGGTGTGAAACATTTCCTCCAAACTCATCGCCTGCGCAACCAATTGGCTTACATCACTGAGGTCACGCTTAGGTTTTCCCTTTTTGTATTCCACAACATTAATTTTCCAGAGTCCATCATAATTTCTGATAGGTACTCCTTCTTTGGATTTTACAAACTCCACCGCGTCACACTTTCCTATGAAGCCAAGCTTGTGAGACACTATCGGCATGGCACGTACAATGAGCTTATCCTTTCGCTTTTCCTCGTAATACGGGTCATCGACGCGCTCGTGAACAAACCGCCCCAACATAGTGTCTGCATTTTCAGCCCAGGCTGCTTCCAACGCAATCAGCGCCCACTGTCTTTTACAAAATACGAAATGCTGTATTCCGTTAAGATCAAGCATGGTTATATTGCATAAATATTTACTTCAAGACCTGGAAGTTCTTCATAATCAATCAAATAATCCTCCACTGATTTTGGTGCTTCAACGCCTTCATGCAACTTTACTTTTATCGCTCTATGCACTTTGACGGTAGGATATTGTCCAAGCTTGCTGTTGTGTTTGAACCAATAAACTTTTTCCACTATCATCGAGCCTTCCGGTCTTGCAGCGGAAGAATCATTTTCGAACAAATTGATCAAAGCCTTATGTATTTTCTCCGCATCTGCATCGCTGAAGCCTGTTTTCTCTGCCAATTGGGGATTGATGCTTCCTTTAACGATATACAGGCCGAATTTCGTTCTGTATTTCATGCCCATAGTATCCGAAGATTTCTTTTCGCTCGGTTCCGAATTTACACTTTTGGTTATCTGTATATCCTCAATTTCTATCGGATCGACGCTAAAGGCCGGATGTACCGATACCGGCCCTCTCACGCCGACAGATACTTCCGGATTGTCCGCTGATTTTTTGAAAGCAAATACTTGACCGAAACTTCTTACATCAATATATTTTTCGCAAGCAACGGCGGCGTACTCCTCATTGGAAAGTTTTTTTCCGGCGCTGATTTCTTTTTTTGCTCTGTCGCTGAGAGATCTATAACCATCGTCCGTTTTATCGTCAGACTGTACGAAAATTTTCTCGCCCATTCCCTGCAGAACATTTCTAAGCTTGCGCTTTATCGCAACATCCGATATTTCGCCATACCCGTCACTGGTTTCACGAGGTCTGTTGCCGTTCAGCGGATCTCCGTTAGGATTGGCATTACTTGCAGATACGATGGCTACAAAATCATACTTATTATTTAACATTTGAATTCCCTCCTACAACATTCTCTTCATTTTGCTTTTTATTAAAACGTAATACTTTTCTTTGCTGATAGTATCCCAACAAAAAGCTCGGTTCCAAGGCTTTTTTATTTTTAAAATCATCATACTCGAACAATTCGCAAATACTGCTCATTAAATTTCTGTAATAATCCTGTTGCTCCGCTGTTAACACTGTCCAGTACGGTGTAAGTTTTGCATTAATATTTACCCACGTGCTTGCCGGACGTTTAGCAAACATATTCATGTAACGTTTGGCGGCCGTCAGACGCTTACCTGCAGATGCATTACTTTCCGAATCGGAATTGCGGTTTTCCTGCTTAAAAATTGCTGCTTCCTCAACTTTGTCGGCAACGGCAAGCAATCTTCCGAAAAGATATGAACGATCCGTCATGTTTTTGTCCAATGACATATAATTCCACTTCCTTCCCTTATCTATATAATATTTTTTTATTAAACTGCATGCTGTTTGCAAGCACTCCACCCAAACATACTGCGTTTTTTTCGCTACCGGATTGATAGCATTTCTGTACGCGCAGTACATAAAATCGCTCGGCAGTCTGTTGCCTTCCGCAATGCAGCAAAGAATCCTTTTCAGTTGCGCGTTGATAAACTTGTCATTTTCGTTGATCACCAACTTACCGCCCTGCTCATGACCGAAGGCGACAAGACATATTTCCTCAGGAGAAGGCGCACCTACTATCAAGCGCGCTTTTTCTTCGCCTTTCTTCTTATACCAACGCTGCCAACTTAAATCAGAATGCCATGCAACAAGTCTTTCGATGTAATCATTAACGGCAAATGTCTTAAAATACTGTACCGCCATACGCCCTGGTGAGGCGGCATCAATAGCCAGAAGATTTACTTTAATCGGCACAGTTAGGTCTGCGTAGTAACCCGCCAGAGCCAATGACATCCTTTTGGCAAAATCTTCCTCAGTATCAGCCTGAATTGCTGTTAAATTGTCATCCTCGGACATATCGCCAAAAATTGAGGAAGTGCTGTACGCAGGTTGCGGGATATCAATTCCGTCCGCCCAGGCAATCACTGTAAAACCGTTCTTTTTATAAGCCTGCCTATTTATCAGATACCTTAAAGCACTGTGCGCTTTTTCTGAAACTTCGTAGCTTATATTCAAAGCCTCGGATGCTCGTTCAAAACGTCCGCGAAAAGTAAAATTAACCAGATCGTTTGCAGAAATCAATTTGGCGCCGTCGCCCGGATATCTAATGTATTTCCCGTGCAGTTCGGACATATATCCGGATTTTCCGTTTACATAGCAAAACTCTTCCTTATTTTGCTGAAAATGCTTCGACATATAATACTGCGAATACTCTTTAAGCAGTTCCACATCTTCCCAAAGTCTATGTAAAACCCCTTCATGCTGTATCGCAAATCTTATGAAAAATTTGTCAGGCGTAATACCATTATGTTTTTCGTTCAGATCAACCCGATTTTTTTCATCGAGTTGTAATATTTTCGCGGACAACAAATCTCCGGTAAGCGTTTCTTTTCTTAGGTACTCGTATACCGCTTTGATATTGTCATTGGCAAAATCTGACTCCACCCATAACCGCAAATTTTCCATATACGGCAGAAAATTATTGTTGCGAAGTTCACCGCTTTTTTTGTCAGTAACGAAATATTTATCAAAGTCACCTGCCAAATACATCATATTGTCAAAAAGACAGTGCGGTTCCGGCTTACTTGTCCTTGATGCGGATTTTTCCGTGCAAGGTGTCCTTGTTTTGGCATCTTCTTTCTCAACGAATTTAGCTCTGACAAAATTCCCGTCCATATTCAACGTGATTTCTACTTGAGCATTTTGCACAATCACGGCCGGCGAAAGCAAGTTTTCAACATTCGCTGAATTTTTTCCAGCTTGCGCTTCTAAATACTGGTAGGAATTATAAAGTGTTTCTAGCCAACCCATTTATTTTCCCACTCCTAACATCTCAAAGTTTTTCCCTGCAATAAACTCTTTCGGCTTTCTCTTGTGCAGTTCACGTCTGTATTTCAGCTCCTGCGGTTCAGGAAAATCAATGACACCGTTTTCCATGACAGGGTACCAAAAAGTCGCACTCAACTTTCCGTAACTCTTATCATCGAAAGCTTCGTCAGGATAGATAAAACTGTGAAACATAAATCCCAAGCTCATCTTTTCACCGCATCCATCATATGCACCTGCCGCTTCTCCGAATTTGCACGGTTCCACATATCCCTGACATTCTCTGGTTCCTAAAAAAATGTCGCGTCTGCCGCCTTTCTCCAAAGAACGTCTGGCTATTTCCATGTGCTTATTGTAATTTCTGTCGCCAGCCAAATCCTGACGATTTTCATTCCAGTCAAACCTGGCTAAAACTTCATAGCAGACATCTTTCAGATAAGTATAATATGCCAAGTCATTTGAACTTGCATCGTTGTATTTTATCGGTCTGATTCCTGACGTCTCAAGCTTTATGGGATTCACTACGCGAATTTTCTCTATGCGCCAAATAAACGTCGGTTTCCAATAAATACTTTCCGTGATACCCTTGATTGCCTGGTATGTAGGTATAAGATAGGTGCTCTTTTCTCCGCCGATTCTTGTCACCGGATCTGAAAACAGCGCTCTGTCTCCGAAAACTCTAAAAGATATCCACTGATTTGCTAATTGATGCATTATTTTTTTCACCTTCTTTCATTTCTGGTTTACCTAGCCCGTGGTCACCATAAAATTCATCTCTTACTGCGTAAATAATATCACCTCTATCACCCCAAGATATCTCAAACAAGCCTCCTTCCTCTTTAAGTTCTTCAAACACATTGCTGAACACATTTACGCTGAAATACCCTGCCGCATTCAAAATCCTGCGCCTGTCTTCCATTGCTGCTCCATGTCTGAATTTATTAGAATTCAAATCTTCTATAATCTTTTTCCCCGCTCCGTACGGAACCAATACGCTTATTGAGTCATCTTCTATCGGCTTATACTCTTTCCCCGCCGTATAAAAACTCTGCTTAACCCTTGCAAACATATCCCCTTGATTACCTTTTTTCCCATATAATGTTACTGCAGGCCTGTTCCCCGCCAGCAACTCATTCAAATCCGTCCCGTTTGCAAGCGGATAGCATGTCTGATCGCCTACAATTTTAAAATATTCAAAAAAATATTTTTTCAACATGACCTTACTCATAAGAGAGTCATTGTATTTTCCGGGATTCTCGCTAAAATCATCCAATAGAGGTCGCATAGCGTCCTGCGCATCTCTGAGACTTTTAAGCCTGCTGATATTCTCCACATCGGCTGCCGTTTCCACAATCCACACTTTACCTTTTTCCAGCTCTCCGTTACGGTTACAACGACCTGCAGACTGCACGATTACATCCAGTCCGGCCAAAGTTCTGACCACACCTGCAAAAGAAATATCCACGCCGGCTTCGATCAAAGATGTACTTACAAGTAATATTCTTACTCCTGCACGCAATTCCTTTTTCACTCGCTCAATAATTTCATTGCGATGCGCCGGACACATATTATTGCTGAGCATATAAATTTTTACATCAGCAAGATGCTCTCCGCTTGATAGTTCTTTGTATAAATTTCTTACAGCTTTCCTTGTATTCAAGATAACCAACAAAGAAGGAAGCGCAGCCATCTTCTCGCGGACGAAATGAGTCAATCCGGCCATATCGTACGCGCCGCCCTTACCCTTATTTATTCTCGCGTCTATAAGCTCCACACGCTTAAAGGCTTTCTCGCTTCCGTAATCCTTGACCAAATCCGGTTCATCTGCGAAATTTATTTTTTGCACACGAGTTTTTCCCGAATTACTGGTGATCATTTCTTCAAATGGCGGCTGCGTTGCGGTACACAGAATTATCGTAGCGTTAAAGTATCTGCTCAAAGTATTTACAGCTCTGTTAAACAAGCTTAAACTTTTTACCGGCAGCGCCTGATACTCATCTATGATCAAAACACTGTCAGCAAGGTTATGCAGCCTTCTGACAGATTGTTTTTTGGAAGACGTCATTGTCAGCAGCAGCTGCACCATGGTTGTGAAAATGATCGGGCTCGCCCAATTGTCCGTTCCGGCTTTGGTAACGCGTGAAACATCGGCTTCACCGTCAAATAAATCTGCATCGTCCGAAGAAATTCGGACAACATCCGTGTAGTGATTCGTAATATATCTGTTCTCTGCTTCCGTCGCCGCCAACAGCTCTCTGTATGCAACAGCATTCTGTTCCAAGATGCTTATAAAAGGCGCCACATAAATAATTCTGCTCTTACCATGCATCTTGGCATGATTAAGAGCGAAGCGCATCGCCGAAAGCGTTTTGCCGCCGCCCGTAGGCACATCCAACTTATATATGCCGCTCTTTCTCGGCGCAGCGTTCACGCATTCATCGGATATTTGCGTCCGTAGAGAGTCCACGAGATTTATTTGTTCAAAACTTCGACTTTTGTGTTCGATTCGTCCCAAAAAATTGTCCCACTTAAATCCTTTGAGTAAGCTCTCATACTCTGTATGTCCGGTGGGAAAAGCGGCTGCATCGCTCCAATCCGCATCGATCAGCATTGACAAAAGCATACGCGCAAGAAAGCCGATGTCAAATTCTAATTGTCCGTGCGGCGGCGGCAACAGCAAGTTCT
>JAXFPC010000003.1:0-21119 GCA_034180005.1 Acidaminococcaceae bacterium
ATGGTAATGCCCGGAGACAACGTAACGATGAAGGTAGAGCTGATCACCCCGATCGCTATCGAAAAAGGACTGCGTTTCGCTATCCGTGAAGGTGGCCGTACAGTAGGCGCAGGCGTTGTTGCTGAAGTAGAAGAGAAATAATTACAGTTCCCTGATATGAGGGGGCGTTTAGTCCCCCTCATATTCTTATGTTTGTAAGTATGGCCCTGCGATGATGTGAGAGGTTGCTTGCCTGGAAGACAGGGAGATTTTCACGGAGTATGTCCGTTCAAAGAAACTGGGCGATTAGGAGGAAAACATTTAATGGCGAAGTCACAAAAGATTAGAATACGCCTGAAAGCGTATGATCACAAAGCGCTTGATCAAAGCGCCGCAAAGATCGTAGAAACCGCAAAACGCACCGGCGCACAGGTTTCCGGTCCGATTCCGCTTCCGACGGAGAAGAACATTTACACTATTCTGCGTTCACCCCATGTAAACAAGGATTCCCGTGAGCAGTTTGAAATGCGTACTCACAAAAGACTTGTTGACATTCTGGAGCCTACAGCTAAGACTGTCGATGCTTTGATGCGTCTTGACCTTCCCGCTGGCGTAGATATTGAGATTAAGGTTTAAGGGGAGGTGCAATGAATGGCTAAAGGTATTTTAGGCAAAAAACTGGGCATGACCCAAATTTTTGAAGCCGACGGCAGACTTATCCCTGTAACCGTTGTAGAAGCAGGTCCTTGCATCGTGCTTCAAAATAAATCCGAAGAAACAGACGGATATAACGCTGTACAGCTCGGTTTTGGCGAAGTTAAAGAAAAGCACACTACCAAACCGATGCAGGGTCACTTCGAAAAAGCCGGCGTAACTCCGGTTAAATTCGTAAGAGAGCTGCGTTTGTCCGCTCCTTCTGAATATACAGTAGGTCAAAAAATTGCAGCTGATATTTTTGCTGCAGGAGAATTGGTAGACGTAAGCGGTGTATCCCGCGGTAAAGGTTTCGCAGGTACCATTAAAAGACATAATTTTGCTCGCGGTCCTATGAAACACGGTTCCAAATCTCATCGTGAACCCGGCTCCATGGGTCCTATGCATTCAGGCCCCGGCGGTCGCGTTATCAAAGGCAAGAAATTGCCGGGACGTATGGGTTCCGCAAATGTTACCGTTCAGCGTCTTACAGTCGTAAAAGTTGACGCGGAACGCAATCTTATTTTGGTTAAAGGTGCCATTCCCGGCGCTACCGGTTCTTTCGTAGTAGTTAAAGAAACCGTAAAACCGAAGAAATAATAAGATAAGAGAAAGAAAGGAGGATGCTTCTAATGCCGAAGTTATCAGTATATAATCTCTCCGGTGCAGTTACCGGCGAAATAGAATTAAATAACGACGTATTTGGCGCAGAATTTAACGAAGCGCTTGTTCATCAGGCTATCGTTATGCAGCTGGCTAATCAGCGCCAAGGTACTTCCGCAACGAAAACCCGTGGCATGGTGCGCGGCGGTGGCCGTAAACCATGGAGACAAAAAGGCACTGGCCGCGCTCGCAGCGGTTCCAACAGCTCTCCTGTATGGGTTGGCGGCGGTACCACTTTCGGACCTCAGCCTCGCAGCTATGCTAAAAAAATGCCTCGTAAGGCTCGCCGTTTGGCCCTTTGCTGTGCATTGTCCGCAAAAGTTGCTGCAGATGAGCTGGTGGTGATTGAAGGCTTGGCTTTTGACGCTCCCAAAACTAAGAATGTTGCAGAAATGCTGAAAAATTTCGAAGCTTACGAAAAGAAAGCTTTGTTTATAACCGACGGTTCCAATGAGAACGTGGACCTTTCCGCACGTAACCTGCCGAAAGTTACCACTATCACTAACATGGGACTGAATTGCTTTGATATTCTCAACAGCAACAAGGTGTTCCTCGCCAAAGAGGTAGTTGAAAAAATTGAGGAGGTGCTCGCATAATGGCTGCTAATCCTCGCGACTTATTGATTCGCCCCATTATTACGGAGAAAAGCTCTCAGCTGATGGAGCAGAACAAATATACTTTCCAGGTTCCGCTGGATGCTAACAAAGTAGAGATCCGCCAGGCCGTTGAAGCTGTTTTCGGCGTGAAAGTATTGAGTGTAAACACTGTTCGTGTACTGGGAAAAACCAAGCGCATGGGCAAGTATGTTGGCAAACGTTCCGATTATAAGAAAGCAATCGTGAAGCTTGCTGAAGGCAATACGATTCCCCTTTTCGAAGGAATGTAATTAACGTAATATGAGGAGGTCAAGTTAAATGGCTATTAAAAGCTTTAATCCGTATTCTCCTTCCAGACGCTTTATTACTGTGTCTGCCTTCGAAGAGATTACGACTGATAAGCCTTATCGTCCGCTTGTGGAAAAACTCCAAAAGCATGCCGGACGTAACAATACAGGCAAAATGACTGTTCGCCATCAGGGCGGCGGCCACAAAAGACAATATCGTATCATTGACTTCAAGCGCAATAAAGACGGTATCCCGGCTAAAGTGCAAACCATTGAATACGATCCCAACCGTAATGCGCGTATCGCACTGATAAGCTATCTTGACGGCGAGAAGCGTTACATCCTCGCTCCTCTTGATTTGAAAGTGGGCGACATGGTGGAAAGCGGTCCGGAAGCTGATATTAAAATCGGTAACTGCCTGCCGCTGAAAAACATTCCCTTGGGTACTACGGTTCACAACATTGAAATGAAAATCGGTAAAGGCGGCCAGCTGGCTCGCAGCGCCGGTACTTCCGCTCAGCTCATGGCTAAAGAGGGAGACTACGCTCTGCTCCGTCTGCCTTCCGGTGAAATCCGCAAGGTGCATATCAACTGTCGTGCTACTGTCGGCATGGTAGGCAACATTGATGCCGAAAACATCTGCATCGGTAAAGCCGGCCGCAGCCGTTGGCTGGGTATCCGTCCTGGAAACCGCGGCGTTGTTATGAATCCTAACGACCATCCGCACGGCGGTGGTGAAGGTCACTCTCCTGTCGGCCGCAAGCGTCCTGTTACGCCTTGGGGCAAATGTGCTTTCGGTACTCGTACCCGTAAAGAAAAGAAAGCTTCAAGCAGGTTGATCGTTAAACGTAGAACAAAATAATTAACAGGATAAGAGAAAGGAGGCTAACCTAGTGTCCAGATCAGTTAAAAAAGGACCTTATGTCCATGCAAGTCTTCTGAAAAAGATCGACGTGCTGAATGCCGCTAACGATAAAAAAGTAGTAAAGACCTGGTCCCGCAGCTCTACAATCATTCCGTCTTTCGTAGGTCATACTATCGCGGTGCATGACGGACGCAAACATGTTCCGGTGTTCATCACCGAGGATATGGTAGGCCATAAATTGGGAGAATTTGCTCCTACTCGTACATATAAAGGTCACGCAGATAAGACCACCGGTTTAAAATAAGGGGAAAGGGGGCACAATAACATGGAAGCAAAAGCAATTGCAAGATATGTCCGCATTGCGCCGCGCAAAGTGCGCATCGTAATCAATCTCATTCGCGGCAAAGCTGTCGGTGAGGCATTGGCGATCCTCAAACATACCCCTAAGGTTGGTTCTGAGGTAATCGAGAAAGTTCTGCTCAGCGCTGTTGCCAACGCTGAACATAACTATGATATGAACGTGGATAACCTTGTGGTATCCAGCTGCTTCGTAGATCAAGGTCCGACGATGAAACGTATTCATCCTCGTTCCCGCGGACAGGCGTTCAAAATTTTGAAACGTTCCTGCCACGTTACCGTAGCAGTTAAAGAGAAATAATATCCCGAAAGAAGGAGGGTACAGACAGTGGGCCAAAAAGTCAATCCGCACGGTCTCCGCGTCGGCGTTATCAAAGGATGGGATTCCAAATGGTACGCTGATAAAGATTATGAAAAATTTCTGTTGGAAGATATCAAAATTCGTGAATTTATAAAAGAAAAACTGTTTTTGTCCGGCATTTCCAAGGTTGAGATCGAACGTGCTTCCGATAAAGCACGCATTTCCATCTACACAGCTAAACCGGGCATGGTAATCGGTCGTCAAGGCAGCAACATCGAACTGCTGAAATCCGACCTCGCCAAAATGACAGAGAGTAAGATTGATATCAACATTATCGAGGTTAAAACCCCGGATTTGGACGCAACCTTGGTTGCAGAGAATATCGCAGCTCAGTTGGAACGCCGTATCGCTTTCCGTCGCGCCATGAAACAGTGCGTAGGACGTACAATGCGTATGGGCGCTAAAGGTATCAAGATTACCTGCGGCGGACGTTTGGGCGGCGCCGAGATTGCGCGCAGCGAAAGCTATCGCGAAGGCAGCATTCCTCTGCATACTCTGCGTGCCGATATCGATTACGGTACAGCGGAAGCTCATACAACTTACGGCCGCATCGGCGTAAAAGTATGGATTTACAAAGGCGAAGTCCTTCCTGAAAGCAAAGAGGCGGCTAAAGCTGCTCCGGCAAAGGAGGCGTAAACGGATATGTTATTACCGAAGAGAGTTAAACATCGTAAACAACATAGAGGTCGTATGACCGGCCGTGCTATGCGCGGTAATAAGATCGCTCACGGCGATTTCGGTCTGGTTGCTTTGGAGCCAGCTTGGATCACCAATCGCCAGATTGAAGCTGCCCGTATTGCTATGACTCGTTATATCAAACGTGGCGGTCAAGTATGGATTCAAATTTTCCCGGATAAACCGATCACTGCAAAACCGGCTGAAACTCGTATGGGTTCCGGTAAAGGTTCTCCGGAGTACTGGGTAGCAGTAGTAAAGCCTGGTCGCGTTATGTTCGAGATGGACGGTGTCAGCGAAGAAGTGGCTAAAGAAGCAATGCGTCTTGCCAGCCACAAATTGCCTATCAAATGCAAATTTGTGACCCGCGCGCAACAGGAAGCTGAAGCTGCCGCACAAGAAAAGGGTGGTGAAGCTTAATGAAAACAACAGAGATTCGCGAGCTGTCTGCTGCTGAATTGGACAGCAAATTATCCAGCTTGAAAGAGGAACTCTTCAACCTGCGTTTTCAAATGGCAACCGGTCAATGTGAAAATCCGATGAAAATTCGTGATGTAAAAAAATCCATTGCCCGTATCAAAACAATCCAACGCGAACGCGAACTGAAGGCTTAAAGCTTGATTTGTTTTGCAGTATAACAAGGAGGAAACAGTCGTGACCGAAGAAAGAAACACGCGTGTTACCCGTATTGGTAAAGTTGTCAGCGATAAAATGCAGAAAACTGTAGTAGTTGCAGTAGAACGTTTCGTTCAGCATCCGCTGTACAAAAAAGGCGTACAACACACTATTAAATTTAAGGCTCATGATGAAAATAACGAAGCTCATATCGGCGACGTAGTTGAAATTATGCAAACTCGTCCTCTGTCTAAGGATAAATGCTGGCGCGTTATTGAAATTTTAGAGCGTGCAAAATAATGTTTGCCGATAGTTCGGCAAAGGAGGGAAATCCATGATACAACAACAAACTATCCTTAATGTTGGTGACAATACCGGCGCTAAGAAGGTTATGTGTATCCGTGTATTAGGCGGTTCTTACCGTAGGTATGCTAATATCGGTGACGTTATCGTGTGTGCTGTTAAGGATGCATCACCCGGTGGCGTTGTAAAAAAAGGTGACGTAGTTAAAGCAGTTGTTGTACGTTCTGTAAAGGGCGTACGTCGTCAGGACGGTTCCTATATCCGCTTTGACGAAAACGCGGCAGTTGTGATTAAAGATGACAAGAGCCCGCGCGGCACTCGTATCTTTGGGCCTGTTGCTCGTGAATTGCGCGAAAAAGACTTCATGAAAATTATTTCTCTGGCACCGGAAGTGCTGTAAGAAATTTAATAACGCACTGTAAGGAGGTGTTCTTGACATGGCAAATGCTGTAAAGCTGCATGTTAAAAAAGGCGATACCGTTCTTGTTCTGTCCGGTAAGGATAAAGGCAAGCAGGGTAAGATCGTTGAAGCTCTGCCGAAGAAAGCAAAGGTTGTTGTCGAAGGCGTAAATCAGGTGAAACGTCATACCAAACCGTCTCAGGCAAATCCTCAAGGCGGCATCATCACGAAAGAAGCTCCGTTGGCAGCTTCCAAAGTAATGTTGGTTTGCCCGGCTTGTAAAAAGGCAACTCGTATTAAAAAGACTGAAGCTGCAGGAGCATTCGTAAGAGTATGCAAAAAATGCGGTCAACAGATTGACAAATAATTTCCGGGAAAGGAGGAAAAACTGAATGGCAAAGACCAGATTGCAAGAAAAATATTTGTCCGAAGTAGTGCCCGCACTGCAGGACAAATTCCAATATAAAAATGTGATGGAAATTCCTAAAATTGAGAAAGTTGTCATCAACATGGGCGTCGGCGAAGCCGTTGCCAACAGCAAAGCTTTGGAAGCTGCTGTTGCGGATATGACAACAATCGCAGGACAGAAACCTGTAATCACCAAAGCAAAAAAATCTATCGCAGCATTCAAATTACGTCAGGGAATGCCTTTGGGCGCCAAAGTTACCCTGCGTAGCGACAGGATGTACTACTTCCTGGATAAGCTGCTCAATCTCGCTCTTCCCCGCGTGCGCGACTTCCGCGGCGTGAGCGCTTCCGCTTTTGACGGCCGTGGCAACTATGCTTTAGGCTTAAAAGAGCAGTTGATCTTCCCGGAGATCGATTACGATAAAATCGATAAAGTCCGTGGTATGGACATCATCATCGTTACCACCGCTAAGACTGACGAGGAAGCAAGAGAATTACTCAGGCTGCTCGGTATGCCTTTCGGCGCATAAGTGAGGAGGGATTGACTTGGCTAAGAAAGCCCTGATTGAAAAATGGAAAAGCGAACCGAAATTTGAAGTTCGTCACTATAATCGCTGCAAAGTCTGCGGCAGACCTCATGGCTACATGCGCAAATTTGGCATCTGCCGTATCTGCTTCCGTGAATATGCTTATAAAGGAGCAATTCCGGGCGTGACCAAGGCCAGCTGGTAAGACAGACAAGAAGGAAGGAGGGTACACAAGTATGGTAATGACTGACCCGATCGCTGATATGCTTACCCGTATTCGTAATGCAAATTCAGTTCATCACGATAAAGTTGAAATTCCCAGCAGCAAGCTGAAAGTGGCTATTGCTGAAATTCTTAAGGCTGAAGGCTTCATTAAAGATTTTGAAGTTAAAGAAGACAATAAGCAGAACGTTCTGCGCGTCAGCCTGAAATACGGCGCCAACAAGGAGAATGTTATCTCCGGACTGAAACGTATTTCTAAACCCGGTTTGAGAGTTTACTCTCAGAAGGATCAATTGCCCAGAGTCCTCGGAGGATTGGGCATAGCACTGATTTCCACCTCCCAAGGTCTGATGACCGATAAAGCTGCCCGCAAGGCAGGTTTGGGCGGAGAAGTGCTTGCATACGTATGGTAATACTTAAAAGATAGGAGGTGCTCGTACGTGTCTAGAATTGGTAAAATGCCAATTACTGTTCCCGCTGGTGTAACAGTTACAATTGAAGATAATTTTGTGACCGTTAAAGGTCCCAAAGGCGAACTCTCTCGCCAAATCAATAAAAATATGAAGCTGACGCTGGACAACGGTGTTCTTTCTGTAGAACGTCCTGATGACGAGAAAGAAAATCGTGCTATGCACGGTCTGTCCCGCACATTGATCAATAACATGGTTGTCGGTGTGACCACAGGCTTCAGCAAAACTCTGGAGATCAACGGCGTTGGTTATCGTGCCGCTAAACAGGGCAACAATATCAACTTTACTCTGGGTTTCTCTCATCCTGTTGTTAAAGAGCCGCCTGCCGGTATTACCTTTGATGTACCCGCTCCGAACAAAATCGTTGTAAGCGGTGTCAACAAGGAAATTGTCGGTGCAGTGGCTGCCGAGATTCGTACCCTGCGTCCGCCCGAGCCTTATAAAGGCAAAGGCATCCGTTATGAAGGCGAATATGTTCGTCGTAAGATGGGTAAAGCAGGCGCTAAAGGCAAGAAATAATTTCTAAAAGAAGGGAGTGGAACTCTTGTTAAACAGAGTTGATAAAAACGAGAAGCGTCAAAAACGTCATCTCCGTTCTCGTAGATATATTACCGGTACAGCAGAAAGACCTCGTCTGAACGTATATCGTTCCCTGTCCAACATTTATGCTCAGGTGATTGACGATGTTGCCGGCGTAACTATTGTCGCTGCAAGTACCGTTGAGAAGAATATGAAAGAGACCTACGGCGGCAATATTGAAGCTGCTAAAGCTGTGGGCCGTGCAATCGCGGAAAAAGCGCTCGCTAAAGGCGTGAAAACCGTTGTGTTCGACCGCGGCGGGTATCTGTATCACGGTCGTGTGGCCGCATTGGCGGAAGCTGCCCGTGAAGCAGGTCTCGAATTCTAAAAGAAGGAGGAAATAAAGTGGCGAACTTCGAAAATAAAGAAAACGAATTACAGGAAAGAGTCGTTTTCATCAACCGTGTTGCTAAGGTTGTTAAAGGCGGACGTCGTTTCTCCTTCGCTGCACTTGTTGTTGTGGGTGATGAAAACGGTCATGTAGGCATGGGACTCGGCAAAGCTGCAGAGGTTCCGGAAGCAATCCGCAAAGGCGTGGAAGACGCTAAGAAAAAGATGGTTTCCGTTTCCCTGGTAGGCACGACCATCCCTCATGAGGTGATCGGCGTATTCGGCGCAGGCCGCGTATTCCTGAAACCTGCTGCAGAAGGTACCGGCGTTATCGCAGGCGGACCTGTACGTGCGGTTTTGGAACTGGCAGGTATCCGTGATATCCTTACAAAATCTCAAGGCTCCAATAATCCTAACAACATGGTACGCGCTACCATTGAGGGCCTGAAAGCATTAAAGAGCGCTGAAGCTGTTGCAGCTCTGCGCGGTAAAACCGTAGAAGAATTGTTGGGCTAAGGAGGAATTTGTCATGGCACAAATTAAAGTTACTTTGACCCGCAGCTTGATCGGTTATCCGCAGGATCAGAGAGCAACCGTAAGAGCTTTGGGACTCAGAAAAATCAATTCCAGTGTTGTTAAAGAAGACACTCAGACCATTCGCGGCATGCTTCACAAAGTGAGACATCTCGTGAAGGTTGAAGAAGCGTAAGACAAGGAGGTGTATTGAAGATGAGATTACATGAATTGTCTCCCGCTCCGGGTTCCAAACGTGAAGCTGTTCGCGTAGGTCGCGGTCTCGGCTCCGGTTTGGGCAAAACTTCCGGTAAAGGTCAAAAAGGTCAGAAATCCCGTTCCGGCGGTGTAAAACGCCCCGGTTTTGAAGGCGGTCAAAGACCGTTGTACCTGCGTCTTCCTAAACGCGGTTTCTACAATAAATTCGGTAAGGATTATGTGGAAATCAATGTCAGCGTTCTTAACCGTTTCGAGGACGGCACAGTTATTGAGCCGGTAATGCTGATCGAAGAAGGCGTTATTAAAAATATCCGCGACGGTATTCGCATTCTCGGCAATGGCGAATTGACCAAAAAACTTACCGTACAGGCCATGGGCTTCAGCAAATCCGCTGAGGAGAAAATCATAGCTGCAGGCGGTAAGGTCGAGGTGATTTAAGGTGTTGTCAGCCCTTGCAAACATATTCAGAATAACAGAACTCAGGCAGAAAGTTATTTTTACTCTGGCCATGTTCATTGTATTCAGGGCTGGAACACATATACCCGTTCCTGGCGTGAACGCTTCTGTTATCGAGCAGCTTTTCAGAAGCGGTAACCTTTTCGGTTTGCTTGATATGTTCAGCGGCGGCGCCTTGAGCAAATTTTCCATTTTTGCTATGAGTATCACCCCTTATATCAATGCTTCGATTATTTTGCAGCTGCTGAAAGTGGTAGTGCCTACTTTGGAACAATGGTCCAAAGAGGGCGAGGAAGGCTACAAGAAAACTAATAAGCTCACTCGCTCCTTAACGGTGGCATTGGCTTTCGTTCAGGGCTGCGGCATGGCTTACGGTCTGAAGATGGCGATCAATAACCCCGGGATCATGTCGGTCCTGCTGATTGCGCTGACGCTGACCGCAGGTACAGTCTTCCTGATGTGGATCGGTGAGCAGATAACGGCTAAGGGAGTTGGCAACGGTATTTCGTTGATCATCTTCGCCGGTATCGTTTCTCGTCTGCCTGACGGACTTAAAATAATCTATCAATACTTGCAGGCCGGCACCGTAAACCTGCTGAACGTTATTTTGTTCGCGGTGATAGCCTTGGCGATGATTGTGTTTGTCATCATCATCTCTCAGGGAATTCGCAAAGTAAATGTTCAGTACGCCAAGCGTGTCGTAGGTAAAAAATCCTATGGCGGCCACTCCAGCTATCTGCCTTTGAAAATAAATCAGGCAGGCGTCATCCCGATCATCTTTGCCTCTTCGGTGCTGATGTTCCCGACGACTATAGCTCAATTCGTGGACGTGCCGTGGGTAAAATCCGTGGGGCAGATGTTCGCGTGGGGTTCTCCCCTGCAGACATTCCTTTACGTTCTGATGATATTCTTTTTCACTTATTTCTATACGGCTGTCAGCCTGAACATCAGTGATCTTTCGGATAACATCAAAAAGAACGGCGGCTTTATACCAGGGCTGAGACCCGGCAATCCTACGACGGAATACTTGGACAGGGTGATGACCAGAATAACTTTGGCGGGCGCAGTCTTCCTCTCTTTAATCGCGCTGATGCCGAACGTTATAGGCTGGGTGACCAGAATAGAGGGTATTTATTTTGGCGGCACTGCTCTCCTGATTGTGGTGGGCGTTGCTCTTGATACGATGAAGCAGGTAGAGTCGATGGTGATTATGCGTCACTATCACGGCTTTATGAAATAGGAGGAATTCAGCATGTATATTCTGTTAATGGGCCCGCCGGGTGCCGGCAAAGGCACTCAAGCTGAACGACTCATTGAAGAATTTAAGATACCTCATATCTCCACAGGAGATATGTTCCGCGCCGCAGTAAAACAAGGTACGGAACTTGGCAAAGAAGCCAAGAGATATATGGACGCCGGCGGACTTGTTCCCGACGTCGTAACCATCGGTATTGTCCGTGAAGGGTTGTCAAAACCCGAATGCGGCAAAGGATTTATTTTGGATGGATTCCCGAGAACCGAGGAGCAGGCTGTTGCTCTGGACGGCATCTTGAAGGATCTGGGCATAAAATTGACCGGTGTTGTAAACATTACAGTTCCCGACGAAGAGCTGGTAGGACGAGTTACCGGCAGGAGGATCTGCAAAGCTTGCGGCTCCACCTACCATGTGGCTTACAATGCCAGCAAAGTGGAAGGGATCTGTGATAAATGCAGCGGAGATCTTTATCAGCGTGATGACGATAAAGAGGAAACTGTGAAGAATCGTTTGCACGCATATCACGCGCAGACGGAACCGTTGATCGAGTACTACAAGAAACAAGGCGTTTACATTGAAATCAACGGCATGCAAGCCATTGACAAAGTGTATGAAGATGTTAAAAACAGCCTTGAAGGCAAATGAGGAGGTAAGTCGTGTCCAAACAGGATGTAATTGAAGTTGAAGGCACAATTCTTGAAGCGCTTCCCAATGCCATGTTCCAAGTACAGCTGGTAAACGGTCATGTGATTCTGGCACATATATCCGGTAAGATTCGTATGAACTTCATCAAGATTTTGCCTGGTGACAAGGTTACCGTGGAGCTTACTCCGTACGACCTCAATCGTGGAAGAATTACTTATCGGTATAAATAACCAAACAGGCAAAGAGGAGGTTTAAATTATGAAGGTAAGACCGTCTGTTAAGCCAATATGTGAAAAATGCAAAGTCATTAAACGTAAAGGCCATGTAATGGTGATTTGCGAAAATCCGAAGCATAAACAAAAACAAGGTTAAGAAGGAGGTGCACATTAATGGCACGTATTTCTGGTGTCGATTTACCAAGAGACAAACGAATTGAGTACGCTCTGCCCTACATCTACGGCATCGGCCTGACTCTTTCCCGTGAAATTCTGACAAAGACCGGTATCAATCCCGACACTCGCGTTCGCGATCTGACTGAAGACGAGATTGCAAAGATCCGTGAGATCCTGGACAAGGATTACAAAGTAGAAGGCGATCTTCGCCGTGAAGAATCCCTGAACATTAAACGCCTGATCGAGATCGGTAGCTACAGAGGAAGAAGACATCGCATGGGCTTGCCCGTTCGCGGTCAGAATACAAAAAACAATGCCCGCACCCGTAAAGGTCCTAAACGTACTATTGCAGGCAAGAAGAAATAATTAGCGAGGGAGGGATAAACCAGTGGCTGGCAAAAAAGTTGTTCGCAACAAGAAAAAAGTTAGCAAAAACATCATTAACGGTGTAGCGCATATTCGCTCCACTTTCAATAATACCATCGTTACTATCGCCGATACGGAAGGCAACGTACTCAGCTGGGCTTCCGCCGGCGGCCTCGGTTTCCGCGGCAGCCGCAAGAGCACTCCGTTCGCAGCTCAGATGGCTGCAGAAGAAGCTACTAAGGCTGCAATGGATCACGGCTTGAAGCAAGTCGAAGTATTCGTAAAAGGCCCCGGCGCCGGTCGTGAAGCTGCAATTCGCGCGCTTCAGGCTGCGGGTCTGGAAGTTAATTCCATTAAGGACGTAACTCCCATTCCTCATAACGGCTGCCGTCCGCCGAAACGTAGAAGAGTATAATTGGAGGTGTAACGCAGATGGCAATTGATAGAACGCCTGTCCTGAAAAGATGCAGATCTTTGGGATTAGCTCCGGCATTTCTGGGTATCAGCAAGGAATCCAAACGCCAAGTAAGACGCCAGAATAAAAAGAAGAGCGAATACGGCATTCAGTTAACCGAGAAGCAAAAAGCTAAATTCATTTATGGCGTGCTGGAAAGACAGTTCCGCGGCTATTATGACAAAGCTAAAAAAATGGAAGGCATCACCGGTGAAAACCTGTTGGTACTTCTTGAGAGAAGAATTGATAATGTAGTTTTCCGTTTAGGTCTGGCCAACACTCGCCGTCAGGCTCGTCAAATCGTAAGACACGGACACATTGCCGTAAACGGCAAGCGTCTGGATATCCCTTCCGCTTTGATCAGCGCCGGTGATGTAGTAACTGTTATGGAAAGCAGCCGTGCTAAGGAATATTTCAAGGGCATGGATGAGACTCTGGCTACTAAAGCAGTTCCCGCTTGGCTGGTACTTGATGCCGCCAACCTTGGCGGTAAGGTAGACCGTTATCCCACTCGTGAGGAAATAGATGTTCCTATTGAAGAGCACCTCATCGTAGAGCTGTACTCTAAATAATCAGTGAACATCTTGTGCCACCCAACTATGACACGTATTGTGGTAATACGCGAAAGAAGGAGGCTTTCCGCATGATTGAAATTGAGAAACCCAAAATGGTTACTTCTGAGATCAGTGATGACAGAAGATATGGTAAGTTTGTTTGGGAGCCGTTGGAAAGAGGCTACGGCATTACGCTGGGCAACAGCCTGCGCCGTGTGCTGCTTTCCTCTCTGCCGGGCGCTGCGGTAACTTATGTAAAAATCGACGGTGTTCAGCATGAATTCGGCACAATGCCGGGAATAAGGGAGGATGTTGCCGACCTGATTCTCAACATCAAAGCGCTGTGCCTGAAAATGCTCTGTGATGAGGATAAGGTGATGCGTATCGAATGTTCCGGTGAACGTATCGTTACGGCAGCCGACATTATTCATGACAGAGACATCGAGATTTTGAATCCCGCACTGCACATTGCTACCCTTGATGAAGACGCTGTACTCAATATGGAGATACACGTCAAAAAAGGTTTGGGCTATGTGCCGGCCGATAAAAACAAACAGCCTGATCAGCCCATCGGTGTTATCCCTGTCGACTCCATTTACTCCCCTATTACGAGAGTAAAGTTTGCAGTTAATGATACGCGTGTCGGCAATATTACCAACTATGACAAGCTCACTTTGGAAGTTTGGACTGACGGTAGTGTTGATCCTGACGAGGCTGTAAATATCGCTTCCGGAATTCTGATAGATTATCTGAGACTATTTAAAACCAGCGATGAAGAGGTTTCTACTCTTGTGGTTGCGGGTAACGCCGAGACAGAAGTCAAGGCCGTCGCAGAGGATGCCAATGCCGCGTCCATGTCCATCGATGATTTGGACTTGTCCGTGCGCAGCAACAACTGCTTGAGAAGAGCAGGCATCAACACGGTTGAGGAATTGACTCAGAAAACAGAAGAAGATATGATGAAGGTTCGTAACTTGGGTCGTAAGTCCCTGGACGAGGTCAAGAAAAAATTGGCCGATCTGGGTCGTTCCTTACGCAAGAGTGAAGAAGATTTATAAGGAGGAAAACGCACATGGCATACAGAAAACTGGGTCGTAACTCCAGCAACCGTAAAGCTTTGTTTCGCAGCATTTTAACTTCCTTCTTCAAATACGGCAGAATCGAAACTACGGTTACCAAGGCTAAAGAAGTTGCCAAGTTATCCGCAAAATTGATCACCCTGGCCAAACGCAACGACTTGCACGCTCGCCGTCAGGTATTGGCTGTGTTGGTCGATCAGGATGTGACCAAGAAGCTTTTTGAAGAAATTGCTCCGAAATATGAAGGCAGACAGGGTGGCTTCACTCGTATTTACAGAGTGGGTCCGCGCCGCGGCGATGCTGCAGAAATGTCCATTATAGAGCTGGTTTAAGCAATTGAAAGCAGGAACGAAAGTTCCTGCTTTTCTTTTTATGGTGCGCAGAGAAGGAAAAATTGCCGCTCGTTCGTTTTTGTGATATCATCAAATTAGAATGACAATAATATCCGAAAGTTTTTATTTTGAGAATTCGCGGAGCGGCGTAAGCAAAGGAGCTGAAAACATGCTGTCGAAAGAATTGATAGAATTTTTGTATGAAGGAGCGCACATTCAACGATGGAACGACCACATCCGTCCCTGCGGCTTCACGGAACTGGACAAGCAAGCGCATAAGATGATGATCCTTTACGTTTTGGCGCGTCATGAGGAGGATTACCGCGGCGCCGAGCTGAATTGGCGGGTGCTTATAGAGGGCGGAATCTTTGAATACATGCATCGCAACGTGCTGACGGATATCAAACCGCCGGTTTTTCACGAACTGATGCGCGCTCACGGCAAAGAGCTGAACAGCTGGGTTTATAAGGAGCTGCGTCGCCGTATTCCGGGAATAGATGATAATTTTATCGGCAATATGCAGACCTATTTTGACGCGCCGGAACTTTTCCCCAAGGAAAAGAAACTGCTGCGCGCCGCTCATTATTTAGCGTCCCAATGGGAGTTTGAAATAATTTATCATTTCAATCAGGGGATATACGGAGTGGAGGAAACGAAGAAGACTATCGACAGCGAGATTGAGGATCACTACGATTTGGCAGGTGTGCAAAGGCTGGCGCAAAAGGGCAAGAGCAGCAAATTCGTCGATTTGGTAGGTCAGTTGCGCTTTCAAAAACGCTGGGCGCAGTCACCGCGCGTACCGGAAACTTCCGTCATGGGGCATGTACTGCTGGTGGCGATTATGGGATATTTCTGCGCTTTAGAGATGCGAGCCTGCGACGAGCGCATCGTGGAGGATTTTCTGTGCGGTTTGTTCCACGATTTGCCGGAAGTGCTGACACGTGATATTATTTCACCGGTAAAGCGCAGCGTGGAAGGTTTGGATGAGCTGATCAAAAAAATAGAGGAGCGGCAGATTACGGAAAAGCTGCTGCCTCTTCTGCCTTATTCCTGGCACAAGGATATTTTGTATTACACCATGAACGAGTTCAACGATAAGGTTATGGTGGACGGCGAACCGCTGATGACCAACGTAGAGGAGATTAACGCTCGCTACAATGTGAATGGCAGAGGCTATAAACCTGTCGATGGAACAGTGTTGAAATGCTGCGACAATCTGGCGGCTTTCGTGGAGGCGTGGCTGTCCAGAAGGTACGGCATTTCTTCGCCCCATCTGGAGGAGGCGGAGGCCGGTATTCGCGAGAGTTATGCCGGAAAAGTTATCGGCGGCATAGATTTCGGCAGCATCTACGAAAAATTTCCGCAGCTTGGCGCATAATTTATAGACAAGCAATATTGGGCAGTTATATAATGTAGATGGTGAAGCCCCGAGTGATTTCAGTGAGGAGGGATTTTCTATGAATATTTTTGAAATGGCACAAATTCCGCTAAACAAAGCAATCAAAGCCATGGAGCTTGATGCCGGTGCTGCCGAGATTATCGCCAATCCGGAGCGCACTTTGGAAGTTTCCATACCGGTGCGGATGGACGACGGCACGACAAAAGTTTTCAAAGGCTATCGCAGCCAACACAGCACTATTTTGGGTCCTGCCAAGGGCGGCGTGCGTTACCATCAGAACGTCAGTATGGACGAAGTAAAAACACTTGCTTTTTGGATGACGTGCAAGTGCGCTGTTGCCGGACTGCCGTATGGCGGAGGCAAAGGCGGCATTATCGTCGATCCCTCCAAGCTTTCCAAACGCGAGCTGGAAGCGCTTACCAGAGGGTTTATCGATCGCATTGCTCCCATCATCGGCGAGAAGATGGATATTCCGGCTCCGGACATGAATACCAATGCTCAAGTCATGGGTTGGATGATGGACGAATTCAGCAAAATCAAGGGACAATATGAACCCGGTTTCATAACAGGCAAAGCGATTTGCGTCGGCGGTTCTTTGGGACGCACTGCAGCTACCGGTCGCGGCGTCGTCGTGGCTGCTCTGGAAGCGTTGAAACTGAAAAATATCGCGCCCCAAGATGCAACCTGCGCCGTGCAGGGTTTCGGCAACGTGGGCAGCTGGACGGCGAAACTTTTCCATGACAGCGGTGTAAAGATTGTAGCTTTGAGTGACGTTTACGGAGCAGTTTACAGCAAAGAAGGTTTCGATCCCTACGCAGTGGACGAGTATGTTCAAAAGACCGGCAGCGTAGTGGGCTTCCCTGGCAGCACCGCCATCACCAACGCGGATCTTTTGGCTATGGAAGTTACGATTCTCGCGCCTTGCGCTATGGAATTGCAGATTACCAAAGATAACGCGGATTCCGTCAAGGCGAAAATAATTGCCGAGGGAGCTAACGGACCTACTACTCCGGATGCCGATGAAATACTGGATGCTAAGGGTATCATGGTTATTCCGGACATTCTTGCCAACGGCGGCGGTGTGACCGTAAGTTATTTCGAATGGGTGCAGAATTTGTACCGCTACTTCTGGACGGAAGAGGAAGTTATCGATAAACAGACAGCGATGATGAAGAATGCCTTTAAAGCGGTACATGATGCGGCGGCAAAATATAAAGTTGATTTGCGCGTAGGGGCGTATATCGTTGCTTTGAACAGCTTGGTAGAACCTATGAAGATCAGAGGCATAATTTAGCGTTGATAAATAAAAATTGGCAAAGCAAAACCGACAGGGAATTTTCCTGTCGGTTTTCGTTTTTGCGCGGGAAAGGGTCGGGCCTCCCCATGGAGCGCGATGTAACCTTTTCAGCATATTTATTAGCAAAACAGTAGGAAATAATAATTGTTTTTATTTATATTGCAAAAAAATATAAGAGTGATATAATGTAGGGGGTATTTATGAAGCAATGGAAAAATATTTGTGAAGATTGCATTGCTTTTTAGTTTTTTATATTTAGGATTTGGAGGTTTGTGTATGAACAAAATTTATAAGGTAGTTTGGAATAAGGCGCGCAACTGCTATGTGGTTGCTTCCGAATTAGCTAAGAGCAGCAGCCGCGGCACCAAAGTTGTAGCTGCAGTATTGGCTGTAAGCGTTATGAGTACACTGGGGGGGGGACATTAAAGCTTTTGCGGAAAATGTTGTCGTTGATCAAAGCAGTCAAGCCACTCCGGCAAAAAATACCATTGCTGGCGGCAGTTCAGTAACTTTGGTAGGAACCGGCAACGAAGTCAATGGTATAGATAACAACGAGGTATTCGGCAACGGCAACAAGATAATAACTTCTGCATCTTACACGGAAAAGACGCAGAATGTCGGAATATTCGGAGCGCTCAACTCTGTGACAGATGCCGACATTATGTATGTTACCGGATATGAGAATGAGGCGAATAAAGTCAATATTACAAATTTAACCGGTTGGAAAAATAGTATTGACTCAGTTATGTACGGAATTGTAAACGGTAATTCTAATACTGTGAATAATGCGATGTATCTGTCCTTAGTCGGTTCCGAGAACATAGTAAAGGGTGCAGCAGCAAGTCTGAACCAATTGGCTACCAAAGACGTTGTTGTGGGCGTAAAAAATGAAGTGACAAATTCGTCCAATGCCTCTGTTATCGGGTCGAGCAACATCGTAGACAACAGCAGCAGCCAGAATGTGTTCGGCGACAACAACAGCATAAAAAACAGAAACGCCGGCACTGTTTCCAGTCAACAGGATGAAAGACCGAAAAACGTATCCGACCTGGTTATCGGAAAAGGCAATAAAATCAGCGGCAATGATACCTATATGGCAGGTTTTGAAAGCCTGAAAGTTATTGGTGATAACAACGAATCGGAAAATCCGTCGTCAGGTATCGTAATAGGAGATTATCAAAAATTTGGTGCGGTCAAGGAATCAGTTATTATCGGTTCGATGTCACCGGAAGAAAAGGCTGATACATCCGTTATGCAAAAGCACGCGAGTGTTGTCGTAGGTTATCACGCACAGAGCGGTACTGAAACAAGCGGCGGCATGAATGTGGCTCTCGGTCATAATGCAAAGGCATACGGTTGGCAGGAAACCGTAACAGGTATAAAATCTATCGTGGAAGCGGGAGATGATGGTTTTGACGGCTATTTAGCTTCCGTATATGGCGGTCTTAATAAAGTGGCATCCAATAATGCCAATCAGAATGACGGTATGGCCAACAGCATTGTGGGTACTTTGAACAAAACGGAAGGAGCTAACGGTGCTCTTGTTTTCGGATCTGGTAACACTGTTACAAATTCTTTCGGAAATATACCTAATAAAACAGATGGAAGTAGCATGAGTGAAACTTGGGGTAGCGCTATACTGTTCGGCAGCCAAGGTTACGCAGGCAGTGGGGCTGGAGATGTAGGCTATGATGCAATAAGAGCGGCTATGGGTCAGTATATGACTAACGGCGGCGGTTCTGTAGTAGCAATGGGTAACGGCAATACTGCGGATTATGCCGTACAGTCCCAGATTATCGGTTCTGGGAACAAGCTTACCGGAACAAGCAATAAATCCAGTCTTAACAATACAATCAGCGGCTACGGTAATACGGGTAAGGATTTGGAACGAATGTCCCTTATGGGCACAGGGAATGACATTTCCGGCGGCACTGCCGGTGTAGTCATTGGCGATTATCACAAGATGACCGGCGGCAAAAATAATGTTATCCTCGGTTCCATGGCTACGGAAGAGAAAGATGTAACGAAAACATATGAAATAAAAGATACTTCCGGCAGTACTATATCATCAGCAACTTATGTCGTAAAAGAGAATGCGCCGCTTATATCTCATGCTGCAAATATCAGTGATGCGGTTATGCTGGGATATAATGCAGATGTGCGTCAAAACGGCGGCGTGGCTTTGGGCGCTGACTCCGTTGCGGACAGGATTTCTGCGGATTTGGCTTCAAGGTATATCGGTTATGATCCTGCCGGAGCAGATCACAGCAGTGACACTACAGGTACATGGAAATCAAAATTGGCGGCAGTTTCCGTAGGTGCTGCCGGAAAAACTCGTCAAATTACTAACGTGGCAGCAGGTACGGAACTCACGGATGCCGTGAACGTGGCGCAGCTGAAAGCACTTAAAACAGGTCTTGAAAGTAGCGCTGTGCATTATTACAGCGTAAACGATGCAGGACATCATACCAATAACTACAATAATGACGGAGCCGAGGGCAGCATGGCTTTGGCAGCGGGTGCAGGTGCGACAGCTAACGGCACGGCTTCCACTGTAACAGGATCGTTCTCGCGCGTGGACGGCGATGGTGTAAACGGATTTACCGGAGGCTTCCAGGGAGCGACCGCATCCGCTTATGGAGCATTCAATACGATCGGCGCGAAAAGCGGCGTTCAGTTTGACGGTGTAGCGAACAGTATCATCGGTGTGGCAAACAAGACGGAAAATGCCAATGCGGCTCTGATTTTCGGCGCAGGTAATAAAGTAACCAATTCTTACCGTCCGGTGGATATGGCATCGGTTGCTCCTCTGGCAAGTGGATTACAGACCGCCATGGCTACAGGCAATACGGATGAAATGATCGATGCCCTGGGTAGTATGGTCAAGACAAGCGGCGGAGCTGTTCTGGCTATCGGCGGAGCAAATACCGTAGATCACGCGCTGTTGTCCAAAGTAGTCGGTGTGGGCAATAAATTGACCGGAGCAGCGGGCGCTGAAAGTAAACTGAATATGATTGACGGTTTCGGCAATGAAGCTTCTAATGTAAACCGAGTTACGGTTATCGGTTCTAAAAATGTTGTAGGCAACACCGATGATGCTATTGTGATGGGTGATTACCGCAAACTGGCAGGAGCAAATAATAGCGTACTCATCGGTTCCGGTACGGAAGGAAAAGTATTGGAATCCTTCGGCAAAGGGGTGGTAGCTGTCGGATACGGAGCTAACGCAACCAAAAGCGGCGGAGTGGCTGTCGGGCAGGACGCTTCCGGTAAAGGTTTGGGAGCTGTTGCTGTCGGGCAAGGTAGCCAAGCCAGTCTTGACGGGGATATAGCCATCGGCAAGAGTGCAAAAACGTACGATAATCAGGCCGGTTACAGTATTGCCATCGGACAGGAAGCAAAAACCATGGGGCATCAAAGTATTGCTATGGGTTATCGCACAGAATCAGCTCAAGATTCCGTTGTGGTCGGAAACAATGCTAAAGCGGAAGGTCTCGGGCAGTCAGTTGTGGTTGGCGTGGGCGCTTCCAGTAAGAAGGAAGGCGCGGTTTCCGTGGGAATCAACGCCAGTGTAGCTTCGATTTCCGGAACAGCAGTAGGGCGCGGTGCAAATGTAACAGCATTTGGCGGCGTTGCTCTTGGTGCTGATTCCGTAGCCGACCGCGAGGGCTTTACATCTGCAAAGAAAGGCGTGTTCAGCGAATTTGACCTGAACGGTAAAACAGCAGGCGCCGTTTCCGTCGGCAAGGCTGACAAATTGCGTCAGATCATCAACGTGGGAGATGCTACGGAAGATACGGATGCAGTTAATCTGCGTCAGCTGAAAGC
>JAXFPC010000007.1:0-3016 GCA_034180005.1 Acidaminococcaceae bacterium
AAAAAACTTTGCCAAAATATTCGTCATGTGTCGCTAAGATCTAAGCTAATTCGGCACTTATCCGCCGCAAAATGTCGGCAAGGGCTTTTGCGCCGATCTCATTAACACTTTTAAACGCCGCAGGTTCTCCGTCACAGCGAGCAATTGTCTTTGCCATCCAAACCACATCCAGCCAATGACCGTTTTTAAAACCGGCATTTTTAAAAAATCCTGCCTGTCTGAAACCCATGGACTTATGCATGGCTATGCTGTGTTCATTGCTTCCCGTGATACAGGCGTAAAGATTCACCACACCCTGAAGCTTCAGAATGTCTTCCAACGCTCTGTAAACAGCTTTACCGAATCCCTTTCCCCGCGCTTCGCTTGACAAATAAACCGTCAATTCCGCATCCCACTGATACGCCGCTCTTTCTATATATCTGTGAGCGTAACCGTACCCGACGGGTCTGTCATTTAAAAGACAAACCAGATAGGGATACTCTACGGAAATCTTTTCTATTCTTTCGGAAAATTCTTCTCTGCTCGGTAATATGTACTCAAAAGAAACATCACTTATACTGTTGTCGGTGCTGCCGACATACGGCGCGTATATTTCCAGCAATGGCGCGGCATCCTCTGCAACGGCACGACGCATACTGAAGCTCATCTTCTCTTCTCCACTTTTATTTCGAACATCCTGCTCCACGGAAGCGTAAAATTGTATTCATCTACAACATCACCCAGATACGGACGGGTCAACAGCCTGATTGACTGAGTAATCTCCTTTTCGGCGACAGATTTTTGCTCTCTGCTCAGCCCGCTGTTAGGCCAATAGTTGGGCCAAATAAGCTGTCGATATGTTTGCATGCGTACATTTGCCTGATACGCCCAATCATCAAGATATCTCTGCTGCAGCAATTCTCTGCGAACATCCTCCGCGTAATTCTTGCTGAGTAGTCCCTGTCCTATGGAAAAACCGATGGTGTTGCCCGAAGTATTCCAACCGTTATACGCAACAATCTTGTAAGCTAGTCCTCCGGCGAACAATCCTTTAACAAAGGCGTTATCGGCGCCATTGCCATATTTCACATCAGCTACGGCCACAGGTTTGCTGTCGGAAAGCGTTGCAATTTTCCCGAGAAAATCTTCAGTTGCAGCCGTAGTATCGTAAGTATTGGCAGCCGAAGAAGCTTCTTCGGTGATACCGTCGGAAGGCGTATTGACCGCCAAAGTTAAATCGGCACGCCGACCTTTGCTCACAGGGAAAGCGCCTGCTGCATATATGTGCTGCTTAACACTTTCAGCAACAGTATTGTCCTCATATGACGGAATCGTGGCACCGCCTTTTCCCGGAGCGTAAACCGCATTAACCAACGGTAGCTCATATTTCAGACGCGTATATGCTCTTGTCAGCAACAACAGCCCCAACTCATCCGCTCCCGCAAAAAAGCGTATTCTTTCTCTGGGAAGCTCGTGGACGAGAATATCCAGCTCTCTCGCCTCCTTATGCGCCTGAGAAAAAGACGAAGTATCATCACGCCCCACCAGCATGTAATCAAAATCTCCGCTTTCAACTCCATGAAGCAGATATTTTGTTACTTTGAGATTATTTTCCCTGCGTCCGTACATATCGTTTAAAATATCGGCAGGTATCTCCTCTCTGAGCGATTTTAGTTCCTTACGCTCAGATTTACTTATTACTTTTAATTCCAGCTTATCTTCAAGAGCGCCTAAACGAAAAAGTTTCTGCCCCCACTGCGCATAGTAAGCAGGTTCTACCGGAGCGCTGCTGGATTTCGGCGACCGCATAATTGTACTGAACACGTAGAACTTCTTGCCGCGAAATTTTTTCTTAAGTTCCGTCAATCGTTCCGCCCTGCGAAGCAAAACATCAAGAGGGATTTCGTGAGTGCGGGATGCAACCAACCCACCGTAGATCAGAGCATCACCGGAAACAACTACAGCCTCCGAGCCGCCCATTTTATCCTCAAGCCAGGTGAAAAGTTTCTCTGGATTGCCGGCTCTGCTTCCGGAAGCAATGTCTTCTTCCGAAGGAACTTCTACCGACCAACCTGCCGCTTCCATGGAGCGTACAGTATAATCAAAACACACCGGTCTGTTGTCCATCGGTATATATAACAAACTTGCTCCCGCCGCCATACAAACTTTACCGGTCAGCAGCATCAGAACAGCAATAAATATTTGTGAAGCTTTCATAAGAATCACGCCTTTACTAAAAAAATACTCCTGACTGACTAATTCGCCAATCAGAAGTAATATCCTCTATTTAACTTTTAAAGCGACTGAGAAAGTCCCTTGTACGTTGACTCTTTGGTGCGCCGAAAAGTTCATCCGGCGGAGCGTCTTCTTCGATAACTCCCTGATCGATGAAAATTACGCGGTTAGAAACATCTCTGGCAAAAGCCATCTCGTGCGTAACGATGATCATCGTCAAACCTTCAGCGGCCAACTCGCGCATAACAGAGAGAACCTCACCGACCATTTCCGGATCAAGCGCCGAAGTCGGTTCGTCCATGAGCAGTATCTCCGGCTCCAAAGCCAAGGCGCGCGCAATGGCAACACGCTGCTTTTGCCCGCCGGAAAGCTGGTGCGGTTTGGCATTAACATATCCGTCCATCCCTACGTACTTAAGATATTTTAAAGCCCTGATACGAGCTTCTTCCTTACCTATGTCCAAAACTTTGACCTGCCCTACCGTACAGTTTTCTAAAACAGTCATATTGTTGAACAAATTGAAGGACTGAAAAACCATCCCCACCTTGGTACGAAAAACCGCCATCTTCTTGAAGGCATCCGTCAGCTTCCTGCCACGGTACAAAACTTCTCCGTCTGTAGGCTGCTCCAAATAATTTATGCAACGTATCAGCGTAGACTTACCGCTTCCGGAAGGACCGATCACACAGACAACATCTCCTCTGCACACATCGAAGCTTACGCCCTTGATTATCTCCCGCTCGCCGAAGGATTTTTTCAGATTCTGAACGGATATAAGCAATTCTTTTTCTTCAGACATCTT
>JAXFPC010000034.1:0-20822 GCA_034180005.1 Acidaminococcaceae bacterium
TCTGCTCTTCCAAAATTTTATCGCTGGAATGAGCAGCCAATACCTTTATCTGAATTTTTTCCGGATTTGCCGCCGCAACCTCCAGAGTCTGACAACCGATAGAACCAGTACTTCCTAAAACTGCAATCTTTTTCATTCTACCACCTGCCAATAGTGTGCGTAATCAAAAGTAAGTAATATGTTACGGCAGCTGTAAAAAGCAAACTGTCGAAACGATCCAGCACGCCGCCGTGTCCCGGAAAAATTTTTCCCGAATCTTTAGCATCGAATGATCTTTTAATTATTGATTCAACGAGATCACCCAACGGAGCAAAAAATGCTACGCCGACAGCTATGACAACGGCCTGCCATAAAGGAACTCCCAAAGTAATGATACAAAGTATCATTACCGTCAGAAAAGAGCCGACAAATCCTGCAACTGCACCTTCAAAAGATTTTTTCGGACTCACGCTACAAAAAGGTGTTTTCCCGAAAGCGCGTCCGAAAAAATATGCAAAAGTGTCGCTGGCCCAAGTTCCCAATAAAACAATCCACAGACACAACTCACCATATTCAAAAACTCTAAATCCCAAATCAATATGCGGCCCCATATCGAATGAACGCAGCATGATAACGTGAGCAAAAAGAAAGCCTGTATAAATCATGCTCCATACCGACACCGCCGTGTCAAGCAGCCAGTTTTTTTCACCAAGATTACAATGACGATAAAGTCCTTCCAAACTGCCGAAGATACTGAAGAGAGCAATGAACATCGTCATAAAAGCCATGATGTAAAGTTCTTCCAACTCAACCGCATAGCCGATCGCTGCCGTTCCTGTTAGAAAAAAAACGCCTAAACCGGATGAAAAAAAATAAATATTCACTCCCTTTTCGCAAGCCATTTTACGGTATTCCATCCAACCGATCATACTCAGCAGTAAAATGGCTGCCGCGAAAATACGGCCGCCGGAGGAAATTATTGCCACAGCAACTGCAGCACCTACGATGCCAGTAAGAATACGAGTAAGCATACAATATCTCCCAAAAGTTTATTTTCCAATCAAACCGCCATACCTGCGCTCCCGTTTTTGGTAACTTGCGATGGCCTCGACCAAATGTTCCGGAGTAAAATCAGGCCAATAAACGTCTGTCGTCCAGATTTCCGCATAAGCTATTTGCCAAAGCAGAAAGTTGCTGATACGTTTATCGCCTCCCGGACGAATCAAAAGATCAGGCGCAGGTAAGCCTTGCGTATACAAGTTATCTTCAAAGATTTCGTTATTTATGTTCGCAACGTCAAGACGCCCTTCCTTAACTTCTGCAGCAATATTTCTTACTGCATGGATTATTTCGGCACGTCCGCCGTAATTAATTGCCAAATTCAAAATGATTCCCGTATTATTTTTTGTTTCCCGCACCGCATTGTCCATCTTTTGCAAGACGACATCCGGCAAACCGTTGCGCGATCCGATGAATCTTACTCTAACATTATTTTCGTTAAACTCTTCGATTTCGCTCGTCAAATAGCGGCTGAGAAGTTCCATGATAAAATTTACTTCTGTAACGGGACGCTTCCAATTTTCTGTTGAAAACGCGTAAGCACTGATAACTTTAATTCCTAAGCGATCCGCAGCTTTTACTATTTCCTTCAATGTTTGCGCCCCGGCCTGATGTCCAAAAGTGCGCAGTTTCCCCTGTGCTTTAGCCCAGCGCCCATTTCCGTCCATAATAATAGCTATATGTTCCGGTATATTATTCATATCAAGAACCGAAGCATCAAAACTGATTGTCTCAGTTGAATTTTTCTTTGACTGGAACAATCCACTAAACACGCAAACCAACCTTTCAAGCAAAAATGAGGCAAGCCTTCGCAATACGAAGGCCGCCTTCCTTATTTAGCATTACATATATCGCGTCAAAAGCGCAATTTTATTACTCAATGCAGCTTACAGGGCAGTTGGCGGCACAAGCTCCGCACTCCACACAAGTATCATCGATTTCATACTTACCGTCAACTTCTTTAACTGCTCCTACGGGGCAAACAGAAGCGCAGGTTCCGCAACCGATGCAAGAATCTTTGTCAATCTTCAACATTATTTTCACCCCCTTTCATACTCTGCATACCACAGTAAGAGAAATTTTATGATCTGACAACTCACGCTGCCTGACAACATACTTACGCACCGCACTTGCAATTACGTCAGTCTCTTCATCACGCGGAGGCAACAAATACTTGATATCCACAGCAAAGTCGGCCTTTGAAAGTTCCGCCAACGCTGTTTCGAGAGGCAAAGCCAACACGCAAGGAGCCTCCATTACAGTTCCAGAACTTCCTTCTCTTTATTGGCAGCTACGGCGTCTATATCTTTGATTATTTTGTCGGTAAGTTTTTGAATGCTTTCAATACCTTTCTTCGATTCATCCTCTGTTATCTCTTTGGATTTTTCTATTTTTTTGACAGCGTCGTTGCCGTCACGACGAAGGTTGCGCACCACAACTCTGAATTCTTCAGCTTTTTTATGCACGACCTTGACAAGTTCCTTACGACGTTCCTCAGTGAGCTGAGGCAGATTTAAACGGATACTCACGCCATCGCTGTTGGGATTTAGCCCCAAATCTGATTTCATGATAGCCTTTTCGATTTCTCTGACCATATTCTTTTCCCAGGGCTTAATAAGAATCATCCTCGGTTCAGGCACGGTGACCTGAGCTACCTGGTTCACCGGAGTGGGAGTTCCGTAGTAATCTACCATAACCTTTTCCAAAAGAGAGGGCGTGGCACGACCCGCGCGCAGTCCCGCAAGGTCAACACGTAAAGCCTCTACGGATTTATGCATTTTTGCTTCTACAGAATCGATAATTTCATTTACAGACGACATCAGTTTTTCCCTCCTACAAGAGTACCGATTTTTTCTCCGCAGGCAGCGCGAAGAATATTTCCCGGTTTGTCAATATTGAAAACGATAATCGGAATATTATTGTCCATGCACAAACTTATGGAAGTCGAATCCATAACGCTCAATTTACGTTGAATAACCTCTAAATAATCAAGTTCCGTAAACATCTTGGCATCCGGATTCTTTGCGGGATCGCTGTCGTACACACCGTCAACGCCTTTTTTTGCCATCAAAATAGCGTCGGCCTCTATTTCCGCAGCTCTAAGCGCTGCCGTTGTATCTGTGGAAAAATACGGATTACCAGTACCTGCCGCAAAAATAACTACCCGCTCTTTCTCCAAATGACGGATGGCCCGACGACGTATGTATGTTTCCGCAATCTGATGCATTTCTATTGCCGTCTGCACGCGTGTAGGCACGCCGAGACTTTCCAAAGCATCCTGCAGCGCCAAAGAATTAATGACCGTAGCCAACATTCCCATGTAGTCGGCAGTAGCACGATCCATTCCTTTTCTGCTGCCGCTCAATCCGCGCCAGAAATTTCCGCCACCATTTACTATCGCCACCTCGAGACCGTGATTAACTACATCGCGAATCTCCGCGGCTAAAGCTCCTACTATGTCCGGGTCGATGCCGAAACCTTTTTTACCGGCCAGTGCTTCTCCGCTCAATTTGACAACTACACGCTTATATCTCTTTCCCTCTGTCACGCCGATAACCTCCCGAGTGATACTCCTTAATCTAAACTTATATTCTACGCATATACTTTTTTTCCTCTTTTCTTCAATCAAATATCACTCGTGCAATGTCGATATCTTTCCGTGAAGACAAATCAAAACTGCCTGTCATCTTGAGAAAAGACGTGCAGGCAGTTTATATTTTCATCTGGTATTCCATATGTGCAGGCGATGCGCTCCGATAACATTGCCCTGCGGCGTAACAGCAGGAGTTTCCACGCCGGCCATTCTACTGCCGTCCTTACTGATAGCAATGGCTTGTACGGGCCCTTCAGTCACATAACTGCGCAGCAACTTACCTGTGTCAAGCTCTAAAGCAAATGCACCATGAGCCTTATAATTATGTGTACGCACGTTGCGACCGACTGCTCCGGCCAGCAATTTATCCGTGAACGACACTTTTTCTATAGTTCCCTCGGCACGATATTGATACTTAAACTCACCGCTTAGAGCAAACATGAAGATACTGTTATCACCTGGATGCTCTATCGGCGTCGGCAATTGCCAATTTTCACGGTTGAAAGTATTGATGGTCGTAAACAAAACTCCATGCTCTGTAACATATCCGTCCCGACCAGATGCATTTATCCAAACGGAATCAACTTGCGTAGGTTTAGATATAATGCGCATCCAAAGTTCTTTACCGCCGCCGTCGAACAGAAATGCTCTTCCATCACTGCAAGCGGCTGCCAAATAATTTCCGTCGGCAGAAAAATTGGGACTTCCGCGCATAACCGTATTTTCGAAAGGAGGTACTTCTTTTACAAAAACACTGTTCAACATTTTGCCGTTCTCTTTATCAAGAAAATACATCGTATCTCCGTATTTCAATGTCGACCTTGATTCATAAACGGAGGTCGAAAGCACAACATTTTTTTGTGCCTTGCTCACATCACACCAATTTACCCAACTGTCAAGATTTTCCTCCGCAGGAAAACGCCAGCGCTCTTCGCCGTTGCTGTTTATGCTCACAGTTCTGCCGACGTAAAGGCGACTGCTGTCCTTGTTCATAACGTAGCGATAAATATTGGCGTAAACATTATCCGCCTCGTCTACGGCAAGATGTACTACTGCCGGATAAGAACGCTTGGACGGTTCAGCGCCGACATAATCCGTCCCCTTACGCTGCCATTTTATATCACCTGTAACTGCATCGACAGCATAAATTTTCCCCTCGGGACTCTGTTCCCCTACAAAAGCTGTCGCGCCGTCATTGCTTATTGCCAAAGAAATCATTTTCCCTATTCCGAGAGAGCGCTTCCACATCTGTCTGCCTCTGTTATCGAAGAGAAACAATTCCCCGCGTTCCGTGCCGACTATCCACCCGTCAGCTTTTTCAGAATATTCTACAACAGCCTTCGTGAAACCCATCCTATCGTAATTGGCGCTTGGTATATCTCCCAGGTGAACACTCACAACGTCCGCATCCGAATTAAAATATGTATTGTTCCACGGAGTACGGCTTCCCGTCAACCAATAAAGCGCCACCCAGGAAACCGCCAAAATAATCAAGGCTATACTGCCCTTTATCTTTTTCATAAGTAAAGTTTCGTCCAATCGTAAACTTGACGCAGGCTGCCGTAATAAAAGCCCTGCTCCGACAAAATGTAAACCAATTTACCTGCAACAACAGCTAAAACAGCTATCACCAAAACCGTACAAAAAATCTTTTCTTTAAAATCCCAAATATATTTTTTGCTCCGACCTTTATTCAGAAAGAAACCTCTGCTCACTACAGAAAGTGCCAATGTCTGAGCGCGACGCAAACTTCTTGCCAACAACGGTTTAGCTATATACGGCAAATGACGCACAATGGCAGTCCGACCTTTTTGGCTGTCACTTCTAAGCTGTAAAGCCGTTATAACCTCGCTGGTTTCTGATGCTAATACCGGTAAAAAGCGAATTGCAGTAACAAGCATAAAAGAAATCTGAGGCGAAAGACGCCATGCCATAAGCGCCTGCAATAATTGCCGCGGATCGGATGTCCAACACACCAACAGCCCCATAGACATCATGCCTGCTGAACGCAGACCTTGTACAGCCCCATATAGTATACCTTCTCTATATACATAAAGACCTCCAGTCAACTGTCCTAAAAATTCTGTCTGAGGACTTATGAGCACCCATAAAGGTGTCCGCGGATTTTGAGCGAAGAAAAGCGCCTGGCTGAACATCGATCCCCATAATCCCAGCAAAATAATTACAGCCAAAACCTTCCACTTATACAAAGTTGTTTGCGCAGCCATGTGCAAAACAAGTGTTATAGAAAAAAGAATAAAAAGGCTGCGCGGATTATCCACTGTAATAGTGAGTACTGCAAATAAAAACAGCAACAACAATTTTGTGCGTCCGTTAATATTTTGTGCCCAAGAGGCTGCGTCACCGCCCTCCCATAACTGACGTGCCGACATACTTCATCACCTCCTGCACAGTGATACTTTTCGGAATATCCAACTCCTGGCAGACATTTAGCAAAGCGTGTCGCGTAAGCCCGCCGTCGCATAAAATTTCTTCATCGCACAACACGCGACGCGGAGGACCGGCAGCGATAATTCTCCCTCTGTTCATTACAATTACTCGGTCCGAAATTTCAGCTGCCAGTTCTATGTCATGAGTGCATATAAAAACACTGCCCCCATCTGC
This sequence comes from Acidaminococcaceae bacterium, assembly GCA_034180005.1. GTDB lineage: Bacteria > Bacillota > Negativicutes > Acidaminococcales > Acidaminococcaceae > JAXFPC01. The sequence continues at coordinate 6,257 of JAXFPC010000034.1, forward strand.
ACGAAAGTCAAGCAGAAGTTTTTTTATTTCTTCCAAACTCTTTTCGTCTTGTCCCGCTGTAGGTTCATCAAGCAAAAGCAGTCTGGGATGCCTGGCCAGCATCGCGCCCAAAACAACGCGCAACCTTTGACCTTTGCTCAAAGCCAGTGGAAAATCATCCGCGTATCCCGACAAATTCAGCTTAGTCAGCATCGCCTCAACTTCAGCGTCAGTTATGTGTTTATTCTGCCAGCACAATTCTTCCCGTACAGTATCAGTCAACAGCATCAGATCCGGCTCCTGCCTCAAATATCCGATTTGCCCCAAAGCATCTCTTACATAATTTTTTAAAAAAAGCACTTTACCCGATGTCTCTCGTTTAAGTCCTCCGATGATATCAAGCAGCGTACTTTTTCCCGCGCCGTTGTATCCCATCAGAGCAGTTATCTGACCGCCGTACAGTGCAAAAGCAATGTCATGTAAAGCCGGAGTCGAAGCGCCAGGATATGTGTAGTTTAATTTATCGACCTGCAACAAAATATCACCACTGGCAAATTCTTCATTTTCCGTAAATTTTATTTCACCGCAAACTTGACACTCTTCTCTAATAAGTTTGACTACAGTCTCATGCTCCGCCGCCAAACATGAAAGTTGCAACCCCCTGCAAAGTTTCACCGTCTGAGGTTCTCTCAGTCCGGAATCCTTGACATCGGTAAGCGCGTACCACGCCTTTGACATGCTTCCGTCATAAATAATGCAGCCTTCATCCATAACGGCCAGCCGGGAGAAGTACCCGAACAATTCGTTTACACGATGCTCCACCATTAATATGCTTATTTTTTCTTCACGATTCAGTTTTGTCAGAAGCTCCATGAAAGCGCGAACTCCCTGAGGATTCATCTGACTTACCGGCTCGTCCAGAATAAGTAATTTCGGTTTTGTCACCAAAATAGAAGCCAACGCCAAACGCTGCCGCTGCCCGCCGGACAACTTGTGAATGCTGCTGTTACTATAATCTTCAAGTCCTACCAAAGTGAGAGTTTCCACCACTCTTGCAGATATCTCCTCTTCCGCCAGGCCCTGATTCTCTAAAGCAAAGCTGACTTCATCAAAAACAGTCATGGCAAAAAGCTGATCATCAGGAGATTGATACACCGTTCCAACAACAAGCCCTATTGCCTCCGGAGAAAGTTCGAGCATTGCTTGTCCGTCAAAATTTACAGTTCCGTGTATTTCACCGCCGCCTTTGGAAAGCAGTCCGCTCACAGCTTTAATAAGCGTGGATTTGCCGCAGCCGCTCTTGCCCGCTAGGAGCAACATCTCCCCCCTTGCAAGCTCCAGATTTATATTATTGAGAGTAAAACCGTTTCTGCCTTCATAGCGATAAGACAATTCTTTTATTTGCAGCATCTCATTCTCCCATAACCTGCTTCAGTTTTCTGCCGGTCTTATATCCTAGCCACGCCCCAATACTGCTGTATAACATTCCGTTGATAATCATATACAATGCAAGATACCAATCTGCATAATAAAGTCTGTAGAAAAACATCATCTGCTGTAAATTTACAAAAGTTATACCGGCATCAGCAACACCAAGCAAAACGGAAACAAAAATCATATACCTGTCGTCAATCTCGTTCGCTGAATAAAAACCGCAGAAATACAGCGCCGCCTCCAAAACAACTATGGACACGCAACAGCTTAATATCCCCACGGGCGAAAAATGCCCGAACATTAAACCGGACAACAGAAATTTTATCAGAAACATCAGGCTCAATACTCCCGGTGCTCTGAACAGTATGAGCAGAGAAACTATCAATAAGTATTGCAGGACACCGCTGAGGATACCGGTCACAAGTCCGGAGAACGGTCCTAAGAAAACATGCAAAAAATCCCCAAAAACTGTTGTAGGCAAAGTTATACCGCCAAAAGCCATAGCAGCAAAGAGTGCTACGGAAATAGCTCCTTTTGCGCCTATAGTATTAACAGCCTCGCGAATATTTCTACAGCAAAGCAGCACTAACAAAGCGCAGATCCCGGCAAAACCGACGGACAAAATTCCAAAGCTTTGTTTTTTTGCCACCTTCACCGGTATCTCCTGCACCTTTTCCTGTCCGTTATTTCCGCTGACGGTCACTCGCAGACTGTAGTCACCTTCGACAACGGTAAAATAATCCACATATACCGGCAGAATAAATTCTTGCGATTTTTTACCGTTTAAAGAAATCATCGCCGTAGATTCATATCCGCTATGCTTATCATTTTCCCAACCACGCTCACCGTCATCGTTCACGGTACCGGCAGTACACAAACCCGGCACCGGTTCTCCTGTAACTTTATCTATAAGCTGCGCTTTGAATTTCAGCAACCTCACATCCATCTGAGGATTACGCATATCCAATGCTAAAAATGCAGCAGGATGATTGAAAACTGCTGACCAATTAGTAGCGCCTCCACCCGTCATTCTATTGCGAAATCCCTCAAGCGAAGTATCTCTTACGTAAAGAACTCCTTTTTCCGAACGCAAGTCCTTTTCACCATTGGCATCCACAGGAAAAACAACGTTCTGTATATACCAATTAAACTCACTATTTAATTTCTTTTTAGTTTTTCTCCCAGTTTTTTCTTCAGCGTTCTTTCGCTCTTTTTTTTCTTCTGTCGGTGCCTTTAATAATCGAAAATCAATACGCTTTACGTCCTGCCACTTTGCGCCAGAAGCTTTAAGCGTAAACGTATAATTCCCCCCGCTGCCGTGCTCCGGTGCTTTCACATACAATATTCCGAAAGCTTTTCCGTAATTTGCATCGACAGTCATTCCTTTAGATGCGGTAACACGTCCGTCTGCAATTTTCTGCACCCAACCTTGTCCGGCAGCTACGCTGAATCCAACTGGAAGTTCAACTTCTACCTGTACAGACTGTTCCAGTTCGTCATGACAAACAATATTGTAAAACAAAGGAACAGTTCCTCCCGTAAAAACGGTACCCGCCGCTCTGCTATCCAAGCTGTAAGGATAAACTGCTTCCAAAGTATGCCCGGCCGAAACAATATTCATCAAGCTTGACCAAAGAATAAAAAAAAGCATTAAAATTTTTTTCATGAACTAATCTGCCTTTTCCACAACTGTTAGAAATCATTTAGACTATAAATACTTTGTTGATATCGAAAAAATTTTCAACTCTAAAAATCATGACACCGCCACATTTTTTAACATATCCTGAAAATCCATACAAAGCATTAAACAAATAATATATAATGATATGGTATTTATTCAAATTCTATATTATAATAATAGTCGTTACTATCAATATAATATATCATATGCAGAGTCTTTAAACAACAGTAAATTATGATATAATATTTTAAACGCTGCAATACAATATCACAATTTTTCCCTACAATGTTTTTTACTTAGAACCAATGACATTTGATGCGAGGAGATAACAATGCACAAAGAAAAAAGCGCCGATTATTTTACAGCGGGTGAATTGGCTTCTCTTTTTAATATATCCAAACAAACGCTGATCTACTACGACAAAATAAAATTGTTATCTCCGGATTTCACAAGTGCTAACGGCTACAGACACTATTCCATGAAACAATATCTTGACTTGGAAATCATAGTAAACATGCGCGCCTTAAATATAGGCATCGCCGACATAAGAAAATATCTGAACTGCAGAAGCAAAGAGAATTTTCTTCAATTACTTAAAACTAAGCGCGAAGAAAGTGAACGGATAATCAAAGAGAATCAAAATATTCTTCGAACACTGCACGTCATAACTAACAACGTGCATTCCCACACGCAAGCTCCTCCAGAATATACTGTCCTTTGCTGGTATGACCAAAGAAAATTATATATTACCGAAATTTCTAAAAACGACAGTTCTAAAAATAAAGTTTTGAAATTCGTGCGCCATTCTCAAGAAATCGTTCAGAGTACACGTATCTCTGATAAGCTTATCGGTTGGATTGTAAAAAGAGACGCTTTTTTCAGCAAGCAAAACCGAGCCAACTCCACTGCATACTTTTCCTTCTCTCCGCCAGCCAAACAATTGAATGACTCCAAAGAATTTCTGCTTCCGGCCGGTCTGTATTTAGAGATTAACTTTAAAGGTACATTCTACCAAAATATTAACTCATTGGCGGAAAAGTGCAGCTATTTTTTGGCAATTAACAATCTGCAGATCCAGAGTGATATTTACGTTCTTCCCATAGAAAATCACTGGTTCGCAGAAAATACTGACAACTATCGCAACAAAATATTCGTTGCCGTCAAACCGATCGAATAGTACAAAAAAAGCTTCGGTGGCTTTACAAACCGCCGAAGCTTTTTAATTCTGACAAATATTAAATTCCTCTCATGCTGTTCAATTTTGCGGCCAAATCGTAGGCGTTCTCCGCGCCTCCGGCAGCTGTTATGATTCCGTAGCCTCCGAGCATTACAACACCGTTCTCAACATAAGCGGCCTCTTTACCTGCTCCGTTATGGTAAGCTTTAGCTAAATTACCGGCTACAAGATACGCCCTTTGCATAGAACTGAGCCCGAAAGCGTTTGCCGGAATCACAAAATCTTTGTTTTTTATCTTCACGGAACCTGTCTTGGACTCTACGCTGACCACATCGCCGCTGTATGTAAACATCTTTTTAGCAAAATTGTCTCTTCTCTCCTTAGGTTCAGGATGATCCGAAGGATTAAGTATGTCCGCCAAAACATTTTTTTGTTCCTCGCGTCCTTCCAGCACCTGCTGCCAAAGTGCCGCACACGCACCAACATTATATCCGGCCGCAGCCATATAATCAAAGGAAATATTATCCGCTTCCCGCTCATTCGGTTTGGTGATGTGAACATTATTTATATTTTTGGCAATAACCGACACAGCTATGTCTCCGCCGGCTCCCGTTCCGCTGGCGATAACAGAAGCTATAGATCCTACAGTTAGTTTTTTCTTGGCATTTTTTAAAGCATGATTTTTCTGACCGTGAACCATTTCGTGAGCTATGACGGCGGCCACCTTGTCCTCATTGTAACCGGTGAAAGAAAATGTTCCTATATTTGCTGAAACAATATGCCCCAACGAGCAAAAAGCGTTAAAAGATTTTTCTTGGTTAACAAAATAATAGTACGGTTTTTCATAAACATAGTTATCGGTAGTACCGATGGCTCTAATAAGATTTTTCATAACCCTGTCCATCATCGCGTTGGCATTGTAATCATCGCTGACACCGTATGTTTCTTTGTAGTGTTCAAAAAGTTCCCCGCGCTTTTCATTATCATAGGCATCTAACGACTTAATTACAGCCTTGCTCTGTACCCCGGCTACAACGGCCGATTTAATGACATCGCCCCAACCGGCTTCCACAGACACTGGCAATACGGCATGAGACGATATAACCGCTGCCATCACCGCAGCAATAACAAGAGCTTTTCTTTTCACAATAAACCACCCCCATCTGATAAATCCTTACACTGTTATTATAACCCTGCCTGCAAATTTTGTCATTACTTATCCATACTGCTGCCCACTATCACAACCGCTGCCAAGCAAAAAGAAAAGACGCAGAAACAAGTCTACGTCTATGTTCTACGATGGCAGGGGCAGTAGGAATCGAACCCACAACCAACGGTTTTGGAGACCGCTACTCTACCAGTTGAGCTATACCCCTGTGGAGCGGAAAACGAGATTCGAACTCGCGACCCCCTCCTTGGCAAGGAGGTGCTCTACCACTGAGCTATTTCCGCGTTGGCGACCTGGATGGGACTCGAACCCACGACCTCCGCCGTGACAGGGCGGCATTCTAACCAACTGAACCACCAGGCCGTTCAGATATCTGACATTTATATATGCTACCATATGCACAAGTTTTTTGCAAGCACTTTCGGATAAATTATTTCGCTGCAGTCGACGTTGAATTCTTGTTCGACAGATATTATAATTATAAGAAATAAAATTCAGGAGGCAACTCATGAAAGAATCTCTCCGCTGGGATGAAGGCGCTAAATTTCTTTATCAAAATGTTGCGGAACTTCGTCCTCTCATAGATAAATATCCCCCTTGCACTCTGACAGAAAAAAGTGTCACCGATTTCTTCGGTATTCTTTCAACAGGTATAATTGCTCAACAGCTGCCGCCAGAAGTCAGCCAAAGCCTGACACTAAAGCTGGAAACATTGCTCGGCAAGCCGATAACAGCTGAAGCTGTAGAAAAAATATCCGTAAACGATATATCTGAACTGGGCATTTCTCAGCAGAAAGCAGTTTATCTGAAAGATTTTGCTACAGCTGTTCTTGCCGGAAAAATCACTCTTGATAGGTTTTTCGGTATGACGGACGCTGAAATAACAAAACAATTATTACAAGTGAGAGGCTTGGGGCAATGGACCATAGAAATGTTTTTACTCTTGGCTTTAGCCCGCACTGATATAGTTCCGACAGCTGATTTCATCTTTAAAAAGGAACTGCAAAAATTGTTGCACTTGCAGGAATTACCAAAAAGAGGCCAAATCAACAAGCTTACGGAACATTGGCGTCCCTGGCGTTCCTTAGCTGTTTGGTATATGTGGCAGGCAGTGGCGGATGACAAAAACATATAAAAGAAAAACTCATACCTAAAGGTATGAGTTTTTTATTTTAGAATACTATAGCAGCGGGGTCATAATCCACCGTCGTCTTAATAAAAGCTATTTCGTTACAATAGGGGTACTGAGGACAATGTACGCATTCTTTCCATACTTTTTGCGGAAGATTTTCCTTCTCCGTTTCTATGTAATCACATTTGGAAAAGAAACCGGGCTGATAAGTAAGCGTAAAAAACATCGTAACGCCACGCGCAACGCCTTCTTCTTCCAGACGTTTTACTATTTCTCTGCCGATTCCCCTGCCTTTCATAGCCGGATCTATAGCTACCGATCTTATTTCGCCCAAACGATCCCAAACAAAATGCAAAGCGCCGCAGCCTAAAAGCCTATTATTTTCAACCGCTATGATATAGTCCCGCAAATTTTCGTAAATGCTGTTACGCGAACGCGGAAGCATCAAACCGGCTTTGGCATAATCGTTCAGCAATCCGTGAATATTTTCCACGTCACTGAATTTTGCTTGACGGAATACAATCATAGAGCACACTCCTCCAGGCGCCAAGCCTCAAAAAATTACAACTTAATAGAGTATTTTGTTGGCAATAACAAGTCGTTGAATCTGATTTGTGCCTTCGTAAATCTGCATGATTTTAGCGTCACGCATCATTTTCTCAACAGGATATTCTTTGCTGTAACCGTAGCCACCCATAACTTGAACGGCATCTGTAGCAACTTCCATTGCCACATCGGCTGCATAACATTTAGCCATAGCGGCTTCCTTAGCAAAATCCATTCCCTGGTCACGCATCCAACAACACTTCTGCACCATCAGCCGTGCCGTTTCAACTTTAATAGCCATATCGGCCAGCATACCCTGTACCATTTGGAAAGAAGCTATAGGTTGACTGAACTGCCTGCGTTCTTTGGCATACTTGAGAGCGCAATCAAGAGCTGCTTGAGCTATACCTACAGCCGCAGCGCCTACAAAAGGTCTGGCGCTGTCCAAAGTTTCCATAGCTATGCGGAAGCCCTGGCCCTCACGCCCCACACGATTGCTTTCCGGAACCACCACATCCTGCAAAATCAATTCGCAGGTGTTGGAAGGACGAATACCCATCTTGTCTTCCTTTTTTCCTACAGAAAATCCGGGCGTGTCTTTGTGAACTATAAAAGCGGTCAGTCCTCGAATACCGCCTGTCTCACGAGTATTGGCGAAAACCAAAAATACATCGGCAATGCCTCCGTTGGTAATAAACATCTTTGTTCCGTTCAAAGTATAAGTGCCGTTTTCCTTATTTTTAACAGCGCGGGTGGATACTCCGCCAGCGTCGCTGCCGGCTCCCGGTTCGGTAAGAGCGAAAGCAGCCAAACCGCCGCCGTTAAGAATATCGCAATACATTTTTTTCTGTTCATCAGTTCCGGCAATCAGTATAGGCAGCGTAGCCAGAGAATTGGCGGCCAAAGAAGTTGCCACACCGGCACAGCCCTTGCCCAACTCTTCATAAATGGCAGCTATGGAAATACTGTCCAACCCGGGTCCGTCATATTCCTCGGGAACGATAACGTTGGTCAGACCCATCTCAGCAGCCTTTTCCAAAAGACCTTCGCGCATACAATTTTCTTTATCCATCTCCACAGCGTAGGGAGTAATTTCTTTTTCAACAAATTCCCTTACCATTTCTTGAAGTTCAAGTTGATCCTCTGTAAGCCTAAAATCCATTTTTGTCCTCCTTAAAATTACCGCGCAGCTACATTAAACGTTCAAATTTTAATACGTTTATATCACCATTTGGACGGTATCTCCTCAAATCTTCCGACAATAAACATCGTAGTCAAAATGGTCGCCATCAAAGAATCCTGCGCATCGCGCATTTCAGATTCTATGACCATGGTAGTATGCCCGTGATGCATAATATGGCTTTTCACATAAATACGCCCGGGACCGCGCACGTTCCTGATAAAGTTCATACTGAAGCTGAGTGTGGCAACACTGGCACCGACGCTGGCACCGGTAACTCCCAAAACAGAATCGGCCAAAGCAGTAAGAACTCCTCCGTGACAAATGCCTCTATGATTGAAATGCTTCCCAGGATCAAGTTCGATACTGACGATCGCACCACCGCACTTTACTTCGTCGATGTTGATTCCGAACCCGGTCATAAACATATTCTTTGAGTACATTTTTTTGACGTAAGCGGGAACATCAACCACCGGTTCAATCACAAAACATACGCCTCTTTTCCGACACTTTAAACAGTACAATGTTAATATCCATAACATTTTAACACAATAGTTGCCATAACTCAATATTTCCTCAGCAAAAAAGCAACGCGGCGACGTTAAATCACCGCGTTCGTAGGATTCGTCATGTAAAAATCAATCTATAATATTTTGCTTATAATCGTGATAGATAATTTTCAATTCATTCATGACAGCCGTCATCTCACACTGCAAAGCTGAAGCCGCTGCAAAATCACCTTCGGCTACGGCCTGCCTTATCCTTGTGAAAATACTTTTTTCACTGAAAGAATCTTTGGCGAGTCTGCATCTCAAAGACTGTATTTTATGCCACATCGCCAGATCACTGTCCGTACATGTTTCCTGATTATGCAAATGCTTCATTTCGACTACAGCCTGATAATATTCCGGTATCATTCGTGTGAGCAGCTCTGTCTTCCAGCGAATCAGAGCTCCTTCTTTGAAGGAATACAGGTACTCCTTTCTGAGAATATCGCCCTGCGTCAGCACTGCCAGTTTTTCCGGATACCTGTCGAAAGCGGAGAAATTTTCCCAAACGGTAGCCGGCGGTTTGCCGAAATATTTATCACGTTCTTCATCAGTGTAGTCTTCAAACACATCATCTTCTGTGCGATATTCACGTTCCGTTTCCAAATAGAAACCGTTTTCTCCGTATTTTTTGGAAATTTCTCTCTCTAATTCTTTCAACGTTTTTTGTGAAACAACACAGGCTTTAATGCCGTCGAGGCAACTCAAATAAAAGGCCGCTAAAGCAATATATGTATTGGTGAAAGGATTCGGAGAACGCATTTCAATTCTCGTCGCTTTGGAATTATCCAAATCGCGTATCAAACCTGCCAGAATTGTTCTGTTCCTGGAAGGAAAGTCCGGCGACACTCCCAAAGACGTAACGATGCAAACAGGAGCTTCGAAACCTGGTTTAAGTCGATTAAGAGAATCTATGGTGCAGGAAACGAGAGGATTTACAACCTCGTAATTTTTCAGCAGACCCATAATCGCTCCGAACCCTATCGCCGACAGGAAATCTTCCTGCATATCTCCGGGGCTGAACAAATTAACAAATTTACCATTTTTCATCTTCGCAGCCAATCCCACGTGCACATGCTCACCGCTGCCGGCAACTCCGGGTATCGGTTTAGCCTGGAATGTTACCTCCAAGCCGTTCATGCGAAAAACTTCCTTTACGATTATGCGAGCCAGCAATTCATTATCTGCGGTCTGCACACCGTTACTGAATTTCCAATCCACCTCCAACTGCTCCATAACATGAGTCATGTGTCCTGTTGCGTCAATCTGTCCCTTTACGCCGCCAACCTCTTTGTGTCCCATCTCAGGTTCCAAACCGTAGAAAGAAAATACTTCCATAGTTTGCTCAAGCGCTGTACGCACATTGCCGCGAGTGCGCTGCCAATACTGCTCCTGCATAACTTGTGATGAAGTAAGCGCTTCCAAAGAGGCATCCTCGCTGGGTGTTTTAACCCAAAATTCCAGTTCCGTAGCACTCGTAAAAACAATTTTTTCTATATCCTGCGTATTTATATGTTCGAGACCATGAACCACAGGATATTTCTTGAACAAAGTCAGCAGTTCTTCCTCTACATAGTCCAAGGTATTTTTTAAAATGGACCGTGCATCGACAAATTTATCGTTGTGCAGAAGATGGCAAGGTATGCGCAGCGTTCCGATCATGCGTCCGGTCTCCGCATCGAAGTTTTCGTAGTTATAGTCCACGAACCAATTTACAGATTTGTCTACCTTCATGTCCACTCTGGCATTATTCAGCGTAGCTATTCCGGTTAACACAACAGACGAACCGTCCGTTTGAGCACCGCTCTTCTCCAGAAAATTTTCCATGTCATCAAGAAAAATTTTCACGGGAATTTTTTCATCGGTATCATTGCCGGCAAAATCAACCCCCATTAAGGAGACGAATTTTATCTCCGGATGTTGCGCCAAAATATCGCGCAAAGATTTTTCGTTCTGTTCCTCCGGTTTAATGACGTAAAGCATATCTTTTCTGTACATAATTTTTCAGCAGGCTGATGCGCGCTGCACTCCTTTCCGTACTCACAAATTTTGCCAAAACTAGCCTTTGTAAAAACGAAAGGACTCTGCAGAAGAGGTAAAACAACCTCTGCAAAGTCCTCATTGACTATCTGCGATTATTCTAACAGTTTAAGCTGCTTTTGTCAAGCGGCAGGCAATTATTGCTGCAGCAGCTCCAGCAAAATTTCTTCCAACCTTGCATAGGTTCTGCCACCTTTACGCATTTGAATGTTCAGCTCCGTTATATCGCAAATAGCCTTGGCTAAATCAGTTTCGCTGAAGCGAAGATAGTTACTGCTCTCTTTAGCATACAAAAAACCTATCATTTTCAATTCTTTAATAATCGTTTCTCTGTCGCAACCTGCCCTGATAAATTCCAAAAAGCGCAGCATTTTGCGCAATTGGTACAAAACAAGCCCGCATATCGGCAAAATATTGGTGCCGTTTTTACGTTCAGCTGCCAAGATTTTCAATGAACCTTGCAAATCTTTGGCAGCTATAGCTTTCAACAAAGTGAATCCGGAAACTTCCGGCAACGCCGAAAAAATATTTTCTACATCCGCGCGAGTCCAGTTCTTACACTCCCCCGCATAAACGGCGAGCTTGGTAATCTCCTGATGCAGCAACTCCAGCGGCGCATATTCTACAGCGGCCAAATATTCCAGCACTGCTGTCAACGCATCCCTATCAAATACGGCACCGTGAACGGCTGCCTGATCCTTGAGCCAAGACGGCAGATTCTCCACCCTCATCTTCTGGCATTCGCAGACTGTAAATTTTTTTACCAAACCTTTAAAGAAAGCAGTCCGTTTATCAAACTTCTCCGCTTCAACAATGACGTAACAATATTCAGGTACATCCTGCAGCAGCGCCAGTAATTTTTCAAGCTGCCGTTTTTTATTTTCACTGTCAGATTTTGCCCACAGCTTTTCATCTTTCAGCACTACCAATGAAATTCCGCCAAAAAAAGGATAAGTATTTACCACCGCTTCCAGTTCCTGCAAATCGGTATCGGCAGCAAAAACATTAACAGAACGTTCCGCAGGCGGGATTTCTCCCAGAAAATGCTCTGTAAGTTTTGCCGTCAGCATAGAGCGATAATAATCTTCTTCTCCGTGTATAACAAGCACGCGGGGCAACTGCTCTCCCTTTTCAATTTTTCGCAATAACTCCACAGGCGCAACGCTCATACAGCTCTCCTAATATAAAATATAATATCACGAAAATTATACAGCAAAAAAAATATTGTGACAAGCTGCGCATTACTCTTCGAGTAATCTTATGCCGCGTTGTTCGAAACGATACGCAAAAAGCCGGGGGCGTGGGCCTCCGGCTTTTTGTTTGCGACGATTGTAATCACATTATATTGTATCTCTCACAAAGGTTACGACGATATAAGGCAAAAAATTTGACATAAATATTTTCTGTGAGCGCTGCAGATAAAGCAAAGCATAAAATTTTACAATATTTATTTTATGTTAAATATGCTGCTCCTGCCCATCAGAAATCTTTATAGCCACTGTAAACAATTCCCTCTGCATAAAATTCCACCTTAATACATCCTGATTGATCAGTCCGCAATATTTTGGCGCCAATTCTATCCAACCTTGCCAAAGTTTCCCCATGGGGGTGTCCGTATTTATTATCGACTCCGGCAGAAATAAGAGCCAACTGTGGTTTTATTGTTTGCAAAAATTCTTCGCTGCTACTGTTTTTGGAACCGTGATGTCCCACCTTCAACACATTATACCTTCCCATTCTTTTCAGTATTGTCCCCTCCCGCTGCTCACTCATATCCCCGGTAAACAAAATCTTGTAGCCATACCTTTTGTCTTCTATTTCCGCAAGCGTACTGGCATCATTTCCGCTTACACCTTCTTCCGGAACATCCACTATCCGAAGCGCGATATCTGAAAAATTCCATCGCATATCAAAGTCGGCTGTAAGAATCTCGGAAGAATATCGCCGCAATCGACGTAATTTATTTTTATATGCTTCCGTAAGGCACTCTCGCGGTAAAATGATCTGTTTTATTTCCACGCTGCGCGCCAAACTTTCCGCCCCTCCTGAGTGATCCTGATCCCAATGACTTAAGAGCAGCGCATGCACCTTGTGCACACCTAAATATTTTAAAAACGGAACCAACACACGACTGCCCGTATCGAAATTCTTTAATCCGCCTGTGTCGATGACGATAACGCTTTTATCAGGAGCTACAACAACACAGGCGTCACCCTGCCCCACATCGAGCATGTACAGCGTGAGTGTCCGCTCTTTTAACTGCTGCCAGAGCAACATTGACGTTACACAACAACAACAGAAGAAAATTATCATCCTTCTTTCGCGACAGGAAAATATTTTTCCCCATCCGACATCGGCATATATCAGCACAGTCGTATAATAAACCCACACGCTCCATCCGGGCACAGTTCCAATTATGATCAACGCAAACGGCAATCTACTCATGCGTGCCGCCGCCTTTAATATCTGTTCGGTCAGAAAACCGGCAAAGCTTAACAAATAAAAGGTCTTTTGAAACAAAAGTTCCGCAAAACTTCCAAGCATAGTCATAATCATTACAACTTCCAAAAGCGGCACCAGCAAAATATTTCCTACCACAGCAAACAGAGAAAGCTGATGAAAATTATACACTTCTACAGGCAGTACTGCCGCCTGCGCCGCTAAAGTCACCGCTACCGTCTCACTGATTACGGCAGGTAAATATTCATCAGTAAAGGCATGCAATTTCGGTTTAAGGTAAATAATGCCCCATGCAGCTGCAAAAGAAAGCTGAAAACCTATGTCCAAAAGCCACAAAGGATTATACAGAGCCATAACAGTCGCAGCAGCCGACATAATCCTCCCCCTGTCCGCTCCGTTCCCTCCCCAAAGCATCGCACAGCTCATAAATAACGCCCTTACAACCGGCGGCTTAAATCCGCATAAGGCAGCATAGCCGATCAAAAACGCGCTGATAATTATTTTCCCTTTTCTTTTCATAATTCCGGAAAGTATTGCAGTTAAAAAGTCAGCCACTAAAATTAAATGCGTCCCTGAAACAGACAGCATATGCGCTATACCGAGTGCAGCAAACTCCTCTCTTGTTTCCTCTGGCAAATCTTTGGTGCCGCCGAAAGCCAAGTTCTGCATGACAATGCCGACCTCTCCCGGCACAGCAGTTGTCACTTTTTTTCGCAAATGATCATTCAACTGCGCAAACCTATCTCGCCACCAAACATTGTCCTTATGCTCTACGATGACGCTTTTGCTCAAAATTCCTCCGATTTCTCTGCTCCTGTTCCAGGATGAATAATCAAAACAGCCCCAATTACGAAAAATTTTGGCAGCTGCAAGCTCTCCTTTTACAACAATGTCTCCTCCGCTCACTGAAGCTATGTCCTTGTTAATGAAAACTTGTATTTTTTTATTGTAGGGAATATTTTTTGCTGACACGTTCATGCTCTTGCAGGCAAGCAGAAAAGTTAAACCGTTTTCATTTTTTTGCAGACTGTCAAGTAATATATGACCGCTGACGCTGACATTACAGCCGAAAAAATCTTGCAATTCTTCCGCGGCACTTTTCCCCATGCGCATGCCGTTCCCTGCTCCCAAGAAAAGGCAACAAAAACATATGCAAAAAATAAACCATACGCGTTTTTTTACAAAAAATGTACCTGACAATAACAAACAGGCAATGCCAAA
>JAXFPC010000053.1:0-13098 GCA_034180005.1 Acidaminococcaceae bacterium
CAAATCTTTTTGCATTCAACGGTGCTGCAGTGTGCCGTGCCCTGGTAACGGCAGCGTCCACATCCGCAGCTATTTTATTTATACCTGCAACAATTATTACTTGCTTCGGTCCGAAAATCAAAGCTGCACACCGATTGCCCAAGCCGTCGATGTTTACAAGTTGTCCATCCTCGCTTATGGCGTTGCTGCTCATAAGAAAAGTATCGCAAGTTAAAGACTTGCGCAAAAGCTCCATGCGCTCTTCCATATCGGCAGCTTTTTCTCTGTCGATTACGCGGCGCTCTTTGCTTACAACATCTTTAAGACCTATTTCGTTTATAGAAATACTGCCGCCCCACGAAACCACATCCCCATAGGGAATGAGTTCCATTGCTTTCGCGAGCGCAGTTTTTTTATCAGGACAATAAAAGGCTGCAAAACCTCTTTTTTCCATACTTGCAACTACTGCTTTACCGAGAAGTTCGTTTCTCAAAACTTCTGCTCTTTCCATTTTTCTCTCCTCCAAAAAAATTAATCTTCTAAATCTCCGATTACAACCTCGTCCACACCGTCCTGAATCTCCAAACACACATTAACCGCTTCCCTGCTGGCAGTGGGAATATTTTTACCGGCAAAATCCGCTCTTATCGGCAGCTCTCGATGCCCGCGATCCACCAGTACCGCCAACTGTACGGCTTTCGGTCTTCCCATATCCATCACGGCATCCAAAGCGCAGCGAATCGTTCTGCCGGTATAAAGAACATCATCGACAAGAATAACTGTTTTACCGCTCAAATCAAAATCTATTTCTGTTCCGTGGACTATGGGATTGTAGTCCAAAGTTGACAAATCGTCCCTGTACAGAGTTATATCAAGCATGCCAACAGGAAGTTTAACGTTTTCTATTTTTTCAATTGCAGCGGCGATTCTTTCAGCTAAAGGCACTCCTCTTGTCCGAATACCTACTAAGACAACATCCCTGACTCCTTTATTTTTCTCAATGATTTCGTGAGCAATTCTCACAATGGCTCTTCTCATCGCATCAGCGTCCATCAGGGTATTCTTCTTGACAAAAGTACTCACTGTTACCACCTCATTTATAATAATTAATTAAACTGACCTGAACGTAATCTGGTAATTATTTTTTGCATATCCTCCGGCATGGGAGCCGAAAAAGACATCCTCTCGCCGGTACGCGGATGGACGAAGTCCAAAGTGTTTGAGTGCAAAGCCTGCCCCTTAATGGCAAAAGGATTTTTCAAAGGAGCATATTTAGGATCTCCGACAAGCGGATGTCCTATGTGCTCCATATGAACGCGTATCTGATGAGTTCTTCCGGTCCTGAGTTTGCATTTTACAACAGTAAATTTACCGAAGCGCTCCATAACTTCATATTCTGTAACAGCCTTGCGTCCGCCATCGCTGACAACAGCCATCTTTTTTCTGTCATTTTTATCTCTGGCAATCTGCGTTTCAATCAAACCGCTGTCTTGTTTTACGTTGCCGCGTACAACAGCTATATAAGTGCGCCCCGCAGTTTTATTCTCTATCTGTTTGGAAAGAGATATGTGGCTGAGATCGTTCTTGGCACAAATCATTATTCCGCTGGTATCTTTGTCCAATCTATGCACTATACCAGGACGAGCCACACCATTGATACCGGACAAATTTTTGCAATGATACAGTAAAGCATTGACCAAAGTACCGTTGTAATTTCCTGCCGCCGGATGAACAACCATCCCTCTGGCTTTATTGATAACTATAATATCATCGTCTTCATAAATTACATCCAATGCTATATTTTCCGGCAGCACATCCAACAGCTCCGGCTCCGGGAATAACACTCTCAATTCATCTCCTGCTCTGAGCTTGTAATTTGCTTTTACAATCTTTTCGTCCTTTGTAATACATCCTTCCGCAAGAAGTTTCTGAATACTTGCCCTCGACATATTAAACAAAGCTGCCAATGCGGCATCGGCACGCTTACCCGCATCCGACTCCGTTATCAGTTTCAGTTCTCTCCGTTCTGAACAAACTCCGTTTTCAGTAAACTCCATAAAACAAACCCAACTCCTGCGCAAATAGCAATATCGGCAACATTAAAAACCGGCCAAATTCGAAAATCAAAAAAATCAACGACCAATCCGTTGCGTACCCGATCTATCAAATTCCCCCAAGCGCCGCCTAAAAACAGCGCGGCCCCCAATTTCGTAAATATATCTCCGGCAGCAAGTTCTTTTCTCAAAAGCCATAAAGCCGCAGCCACTGCCAAAGCTATGGCGACAAACACCCAACGAGCTCCGGCAAAAACGCCGAAAGCGGCGCCAGGATTTAAAATATATGTCCAGTGAAAAACATTTTCGATTACGACGATGCTTTCTCCCTCAAAAAAATTATTGACAACATAATATTTGGTCAACTGGTCAATGACGATGACAGCGAAACAAACAAAAAAATACAACATCCTACACTCCATAATACTTGGTAGAATTCATTATATCACAAATTCGGCAGTAAAATAAACAAAGTAAAACAGTCTGATAAAGCACTGCAAAAATTATCAGCATGCTGCAATAAAAACAACAGCGTCGCCCAGAAACAATAAAACGTTCCCTTGCGACGCTTCAGCATAATATTTTTCACTTTTAATGTGCATACACTCACAAAATATAATAAATATACGACACATATGCCAGCAGCATAACTGCTCCGGCCCAACGCTCCAACTTTTTACTTGCAATGACACAAACGAAAAGCAGCAACGCGGCTGCAATAGCCACATACGCATCAAAAATAAAAGCCTTAGAGAACTGTACGGGTGTAACCAACGCTGAAATACCGACAACAAACAGAATATTAAAAATGTTGCTGCCTACAATATTTCCTATAGCTATATCAGCGTTACCGCGACGGGCAGCCACAACGGATGTAAAAAGTTCCGGCAAAGAAGTCCCCAAAGCCACGATGGTCAAGCCGATAAATCTTTCACTCAGACCGGCATATGCAGCGATTGATTTTGCCGCTGAAACTGTGGCTTCACTGCCAAGCAAGATCAGCGCCATGCCCAAAATTGAAAAAATAATGCAATGACTCAAACTTGTGCCGAACTCTTCAGCATTTTCATCTCCTATTCCCTTTTTCGCCGCAATATAGAGATAAATCAAATAAACAACAAAAAAGGCGAGCAAAATAATTCCGTCAAAAAAATTTACATTGCCGTCATAACCTACCCAAAACAGCAAAACAGTAATTACCGTCATAAAAGGTATCTCCACCCTCACGGTAGAACTGGCGACAGCCAATGCAGTGATAACGGACGAAACTCCCAAAATCACCAAAATGTTAAGGATGTTACTGCCGACAATATTTCCTATGGTTATATCGCCGCTGCCCTTAAAAGCTGCTGCAATACTTACTGCCGCTTCCGGCGCACTCGTTCCCATAGCGACAATCGTCAAGCCTATAATAAGCTGGGATATGCCGAAGCGCGCGGCAATACCTGAAGCCCCGTCGACAAACCAGTCCGCTCCTTTACTCAGCATCAAAAATCCGACTACCAACAGACCAAACTGTAATACAAATTCCATAATCTCTCCTCCAAGTCCGCAGCAATATAAAAAGCGAGACATTGCTGCAAAAATATCACAACAAAGTCTCGCCACTTAGTTACAAAGCCGGATTCTCTCTGGATAATCGTACTGACGGCAGTGTAAACACAGCTTCAAGCCGCGCCAGCTACTCCCTTTATGCCATGAGTATACTAGACTTACGGCTGCTTGTCAATAGCTCATCCGAATAAACTTATTTGATTATCTTCCGGCAGATCTCCAAGTATGCCAAGCTCGGCAAGTTTCTCCACCACCGCCTTACTTATACCGGCACGTTGACGCAAATCTTCCATAGATATAAAAGGATTGTCTTTATCTCTCTTAGCGGCAATGCTTTTGGCGGCAGTTTCTCCGACTCCATTGATAGCAGCAAGCGGTGGTCGCAAACCTTTTGAGGTAACCTCAAAACGCAAAGGATCGGAGGTGTAGAGATCTATGGGTTCAAATACGAAACCTCGTTCAAGCATTTCATTCGCAAGTTCCAAATATGTCAGCGTGGATTTTTCCTGAACGGAAGCTTTATAGCCGAGCTCGTAAATATCTTTGATATACCTTTTTATATACGACGTCCCTTTGGCAATATGAGTATAATCAAAATCTTTCGCTCGTACGGAAAAATATGCGGCATAAAATTCTTTGGGATAGTGTACCTTGCAGTAAGCTATTCTGTATGCCATGAGCACATAAGCTACAGCATGAGCTTTTGGAAAAAGATACTGTACCTTTTCACAGGAACCGATGTACCACTCAGGTACGCCGACTTCTTTCATGGCTTCTATCATCTTTGACTCAAGGCCTTTTTTAGCCGCCTTTCCTTTGCGAACATGCTCCATAATCTTAAATGCCAGACTCGGATCAACGCCCTTAGCGATAAGATTGGTCATAATATCATCGCGAGTGGAAATAGTTTCTTTGACCGGTTTACCCTCTTTTATAAGACTTTGGGCGTTGTTGAGCCATACATCCGTACCGTGTGAATAACCGGACACGCGAACAACTTCACTGAAATTTTTAGGTTGCACATCGTAAATCATCTGTCGCACGAACTGAGTCCCGCACTCAGGTATGCCGAAAGTTCCGACCTGCGAACCTATCTGCTCGGCATCCACTCCGAGAGAAGACGTATCTTGAAAAATTTTCATTGTCGCTTCATCCCCGACCGGAATATTTTTAGGATCAAAGGATGAGTCACTTACCTCGCGAATATATTTCTCCAACATTTTCAGCACCATCGGATCATCGTGCCCCAGAATATCAAGCTTAACCAATCTGTCATTAATGCTGTGGTAATCGTAATGAGTAGTAATTGTTTCTTCTGCAACGTCATCCGCAGGACGATTCATCGGAGTTATATAATGAATATCCATATTACGAGGAACAACCATTATCCCCCCGGGATGCTGACCTGTAGTGCGCTTCACGCCGGCTATACCCTGTGCCATTGCCGCCACATGAGCGCTGTGTACGCTGATATTTTTGGCTTCGTAATATTTTCTTACAAAACCGAAAGCGGTTCTGGAAGCTATGGTGGAAATCGTTCCGGCACGACACACGTTGTCCCTGCCAAACAATTCCTCCGTATACTTATGAGCTACCTCCTGATCCGAAAGTCCCGTCTTATCATCAGGATCGACTCCACCAGAAAAATTCAAATCTATATCGGGAACCTTATCACCGTGAAAGCCCAAAAAAACAGCAAACGGTATTTCGTGTCCGTCGCGCAGCATCCGCGCGCCACACTCCGGACAAGATTTAGGCGGAAGATCAAACCCGGAATCATATTCCTGCTCTACAAAAAATTCGCTATGACGACAATGCGGGCAACGATAATGCGGCTGCAAGGGATTCACTTCCGTAATATCCAGCATCGTAGCTACGAAGGATGAACCGACGCTTCCCCTAGATCCTACCAAATACCCTCTGTCCAGAGAATGTTTCACAAGTTTATGCGCAATATAGTAGAGCACAGAAAAACCGTTGCCGATGATTGCATCCAGTTCCATCTTCAGTCTGTCTTCCACTAAAGCAGGCAACTCGTCTCCGTACCACTCACGAGCTTTTTTGTATGAAAGTTCGCGCACCATATCCTCCGCTCCCGGTATAGACGGAGAGTAAAGCTGGTCACGATCGGGAACAGGTTTTAAACGTTCCACCATCTCCGCAATTTTATTTGTGTTGGTCACGCAAACTTCATAGGCAATCTCTTCACCCATGTAAGAAAACTCCTGCAGCATCTCCTCAGTCGTTCTGTAATAGACAGGAGGCTGCATATCATAATCCTTATAATTTTGACCGGCTTGCAGAATAGCTCTGAGCTGCGCATCCTCCGGATCTAAAAAATGCACATCACAAGTTGCTACAGTAAGCTTACCAAGTTTCTTGCCCAATTTATAAATTTTAAGATTATAATCCTGCAACTGCTCTTTCGTGCAGATATTTTCGCGCACTAAAAAATCATTATTGCCGAGAGGTTGAATCTCAAGATAATCGTAAAAAGAAGCGATTCTTTCCAACTCCTCGTCGGAAATTCCAGAACGAACTGCCTGGTAAAGCTCGCCGGCCTCACAGGCAGACCCCAGCAGCAAACCCTCTCGATGCTCTTCCAAAACCTGCCGCGGCAACAATGGCCTTCTGTTTAGGTATCGCAAATGACTTATGGAAATCAATTTGTATAAATTTCTTAAACCAATCTCGTTCTTCGCCAAAATAATAATATGGTTACTCTTAACTTTACTTCTTTTCCCGGATTTCTTATCATCGGCAGCTTCCTGTTCGATGTCCTTTATATCCAGTTGATGATCGCTGATTAAGTAACCTTCCATACCGAAAATCAGCTTAAGACCGCTGCCCTCAGCCTCATCATAACAAAACGGGAAAGCCTGGACCACACCGTGATCTGTTATCGCAAGAGCTTTATGCCCCCACTTTATGGCACGACGAACAAGTTCCTGCATAGGAGTCAGCGCGTCCATTTTACTCATCTTAGTATGACAGTGCAATTCTACACGCTTTACAGGAGCGTTATCAAATCTTTCCTCTTTGTCCAACGCCATGATACCTTTCGGCTGCAGTACAAGTTCATCAAAAAGATACTTATCGGGAGCTACATTTCCCTGAATTTTTAATCGCATGCCTTTCTTTAAATTTGCTTTGAAATTACGAGCAGCTTCTTTGGGATTTTCTCCGTCTTTCGCATCAAAACGCTGTCTAACATAAATACCGTTGCTGCCGTTGCTGATGCCGAACATTACTGTTATGGCTCCTGTTCTCAGCTCACGCTCTACGAAATCGACAAAATTCAGATCTTTATCAAAAATTTGGACAAACTCGCCCTCTACTACAACGTTATTTTCTTCTTCAGTTATGTCCGATATATTTTTAGTTGCACCTTTAATTTTTTTGCCCCACAAAATACCGTCCGCTTTTTTATCTCCATAAAGATTATCGTAGGCGCTGTTGAAAGATTCATCGTTTCCGATGTCTTGCTTGCCAACATCTAAATATTCGGAGCAAACTGATACAGGAGAGCTCTCGCCGATACATAAACGAGTATCTTCAGGCAGAGGCTTACCCCCACAATCGGTAATGATTACGTCAGCTTCCTTAACACATCCGTCATCTCGCAACATCATGATGCTTCTCAAAGAAAAAGCGACGGAAAGCTTCTCTTCCATCGCATCAAGCAACTGCGGCTTTAAAGCGCCGCAGCTTGTATAATAAACTTCCCATTCATCAGCCGACTGATTTAAGCAAATTTTTTTTATTTTCAGTGTCTGCAGCTGCAGCAATTCCATTTCGGAAAAAGATAATTCGCTAAAGAAGCTTTTTAATTTTTCCTCATCGGGAATTATACAATAGCATTTCTGCATTTTGCAGTCCTTTCTTGATCCATCAGGAAGACTCACACGATTCTACGCCTTCCACACTTTGCAAACCCTGCATAATTTCGGCGCTGCTTGATTCCCTATTCATCTTCAGATAAAGGTCAAGCACAATTCTTGACTTTTCCTTATTGTTCTTAACATTGAGTGATTTAACCTGAACATTGTTTTTTGACAAATAATCCGTAATATTTGTTATTACATTAGGGCTGTTCCTTACTATGATTCTTATAAATTTTCGGTCGCTGCGACTGCCGGAAGCAAAGCGCTTCTCCCAAGTATGAAAAGTCACCAGAGTTACCATCGTGATAACAGTCGCCACCGAACTGAGCAAATATTTACCGCTGCCTACAGACAATCCGATTGCCGAAACCATCCACAAACTCGCAGCCGTTGTAAGGCCTTTAATGGTCAAGCCTTCGTGCAGTATGGTGCCGGCTCCTAAGAAGCCTATGCCGCTGACAACTTGCGCCGCAATTCTGGCCGAATCTCTTCTTTGTCCGATGTCTTCCGCATTAACAGTTCCGAAATCATCGAAACCGTACAGCGATATCAACATAAAAAGCGCTGATCCCATGCACACGAGAATATGCGTTCGAAAACCGGCCGGGCGATCACCGCTGCCTCTTTCGATACCGACAATCCCTCCCAGCAAAGCGGCAAAAATGAGTCGGGTCACCATGACAACTTCCTGATTATGTAAAATACTTATAAGATCCATAGCGTCCCCTCTCTCATTACAGGCTGCCGATAATTGTTTTTATCTCTCCGACATAATCAGACGTCAAAGGAAGCATTTTAATTTCTCCGGTTCTGCGGATTTTAACCTCCAACATACCTTCAGTCAAAGTTTTAGGACCTACAATAATGCGCAGGGGATAACCGATAAGATCGGCATCTTTAAATTTCACGCCGGCGCGCTCATTACGATCGTCCAACGCAACATCCACGCCGGCGCGCTGCAGTTGCTCATAAATTTCCTCAGCTTTAGACATGGAGTCCGCATCCTTTGTATTTACAGGAACAACCAATGCTTCAAAAGGAGCGATTGCTGCCGGCCAAATCATTCCGTCAGCATCGTTGTTCTGCTCTATTGAAGCTGCCATGGTACGACTTACGCCGATACCGTAGCATCCCATAACCATGGGCTGCTCTTTACCATTCTCATTCAAAAATGTCGCGCCCATCGATTGGCTGTATTTAGTGAAAAGTTTAAATACCTGCCCCACTTCTATGCCGCGAGCTTTTGCTACTGCAGCTCCACAGTGAGGGCAGGGATCTCCTTCCTGAATCAAACGTATGTCGGCAATATGCGCAGGTTTAAAATCACGCGCAGGAGAAACATTGATGTAATGATAACCATCTTTATTGGCACCGCAACAAATGTTGCTCATCTCCATAACTGTGTGATCAATTACGACAATTGCCTTTTCCGGATCAATGCCCAGCGGTCCCATATATCCGCCTATAGTTCCCGCAGCGGCCAAGGCAGACTCGTCAGCCATCTCCACTTCGTTGACCCCGACGGTGTTGGCAACTTTAACAGGATTAACTTCATGGTCGCCGCGTACGAAACAAAGTATGAGTCCTTTTTCGCTGTTGAAAGCAACTGCCTTGACGGATTTTTCCACAGGCAGTTCCAAGTAACGGCAAACATCAGCTATCGTTTTACAATTCGGTGTGGCCACTTCAGCAACAACACGCTCATCCTCGGAAGCTGATTTGATGATATGCATTTCAGCCTTCTCGGTATTGGCCGCATAATCACAATTTGTGCAGTAAACTATTTCCGCTTCACCGCTTTCGGCAAGCACCATGAATTCATGGCTGCCGCTACCGCCGATGGCACCGCTGTCAGCCTCAACAGGTCTGAAGGTCAGACCGCAACGTGTGAATACTCTCGTGTAAGCATCATACATTATTTTATAGGAAACATCCAAGCCGGCTTCATCGCGGTCGAAAGAATAAGCATCTTTCATGATGAATTCACGACTGCGCATGAGTCCGAACCGCGGACGTCTTTCATCGCGATACTTGTTCTGAATCTGATAAAGATTAAGCGGCAACTGACGATATGAACGCACTTCATTCTTCACCAAGTTAGTTATCATTTCTTCATGAGTCGGTCCGAGACAAAATTCCCTGCTATGACGATCTGTCAAACGCATCATTTCAGCTCCGTAAACGGTCCAGCGCCCGCTTTTTTGCCAAATTTCAGCCGGCTGAACTATTGGCATGAGTAACTCCTGCGCGCCGGAACAATCCATTTCCTCACGAATGATCTTTTCTATTTTTTTCAGTACACGCCAAGCCAAAGGCATATAATAGTACATTCCTCCGGTGGATTTACGAATAAATCCCGCTCTAAGCATAAGTTGATGACTGATGACTTCCGCCTCTGCCGGAACTTCTCTCAGTGTCGGAGCAAACATTTTAGAAACTTTCATTACAAAAAGAAACCTGCCTCTCTATATTTAATAACTCTTCAAAATCTGTACAAAATATTTTTAATTATACCACAGACCTGCGGCAAAAGCTAAAATCACGCTAAGGATTTTCTTTCATCCGTTATTTTAGCTATCTCGATAAACAACTCGTCAACAATATTTTCTTCGGGAACCTTCCTGATAATTTCTCCTTTGCGGAACAAAAGTCCTTCACCGACACCTCCGGCAATTCCCACATCCGCTCCGCGGGCTTCTCCGGGGCCGTTGACCACGCAACCCATAACGGCCACACTTATAGGTTCCTTAATATCCGCCATACGACGCTCAACTTCCAACGCCAATTTCTCCAAGCTGATCCGCGTTCTGCCGCAAGTCGGACAGGATATCAGCGTAGGTCCGGAGTCACGCAGGCCAAGAGATTTTAAAATGTCATGAGCAACTTTTACTTCACATACGGGATCACCTGTCAATGAAACACGAATTGTATCGCCGATTCCTTCCGCAAGTAAAGTTCCGATCCCAACTGCCGATTTAATAATACCACTGTTCACAGTACCGGCTTCTGTTATACCTACGTGAAGAGGATAGTCGCATTGAGCTGCCAACAAACGATAAGCAGCTATAGTTAAAGGCACATCATGCGCCTTTAACGAAACTTTAATGTTACGATAATCAAGCTGTTCTAAAATTCTTATATGCTGCCAAGCAGCTTCAACTAAAGCATCCGCCGTAGGGTATCCGTACTTTGCTAAAATATCGCGCGGTAAACTTCCTGCGTTAACACCGATACGTATAGGAATGTTGTTAACTTTTGCTTTTTCCACGACAGCCGCAACTTTATCCGCTCCGCCGATATTTCCCGGATTGAGTCGCAACCCGTCAACTCCGGCATCCAATGCAGCCAAAGCCAATTTATAATCAAAATGTATATCCGCTACCACCGGCAACGGACTGGCAGCACAAATTTTATCCAACCCAGTAGCGGCGGCATTATCCGGAACAGCGCAACGTACAATGTCGCACCCGGCTGCTGCCAGTGCGGAAATCTGCTCCAATGTGGCAGCATGATCGTCCGTTCTTGTATTTGTCATAGATTGTACGGAAACAGGATAGTCGCTGCCTATCCCCACATTGCCCAGTTTTATACTGCTAGTTTTTCTGCGCTCCGTCATTTACAGCACTCCTCACCGCGTAATATCTTTAAAAGTAGAAAATACGGTCAATGCAAGAATAAGTACCACACCTATCATCTGAATATTATTCATGGCTCTGCTTCCCAGCGATTTTCCTCGCAAAGCTTCCACCAACAACAGAATGAAATGTCCGCCGTCCAATGCAGGCAACGGCAGCAGATTGATTACCCCTAAATTTATACTCAGAAAAGCCACGAAATTGAAAAGAGGCAACACTCCCTGCTCCGCTATCCGTCCGGCCATCTGCGCAACACCTATCGGTCCTGAAATATCGGCGGCATTCCTTCCCGACACAAGTCCTATCAGTCCGTCAACCATTGACGAAATAACAGTACCGGTATAAACGACACCCAATTTTACAGCCTCAAAAAATCCGGGCTTATAATGAATGATCTTCGGAGAGATACCTACTAACGCACGATTGTGTTCTTTATTAAATTCAGGATGAAGAACATACTCCTCCGTTTCAGTTCCACGCTCCGCTACTATTCGAACCGCATCAGTACCGTTAGCACGGAGTGTGACCAACACCTGTTCCCAGGTTTCTATCTTGCTGCCGTTGATAGTAATGATTTTATCTCCCGCGCGCAATCCTACTTTTTCAGCAGCCATTCCTTGCGTCACATTTCCTATTACAGGTTCACTGACAGGTTTGTTGATACCTTCCAGTAAAAATATTCCCGTAAAAAGAATTATCGGCAGAACAAAATTCATCAGCGCTCCTGCCAGAATCACCAACATCCTGGCAGGAATTGATTTTGATTTAAAGGAATTCTCCTCAACCGGATCGTCCGGATCCATCCCGGCTATTTTATTATATCCGCCTAACGGAATCATACGCAAACTGTATGTTGTGTCCCCATCCTTAGTCTGAAATAATCCCGGACCGAAGCCTATGGCAAATTCTTCCACACGCATCCCCATAGCCTTTGCAGCTAAAAAATGCCCCAATTCATGAACAGTCACCAAAACTCCGAACACAAACACAGCTGATAAAATTGTCAGCACTCCGACACCTCCCTTTGCTGTCTATTTTTATCCTTTGATTTTAATGAATTCTTGTGCTGCTGCTCTGGCTTCACAGTCAGCCGCTCTTATATCTTCCAGCCGAGGCGAATACACACTTTTATGATTTTCGACAACCTTGGCGGTTATATAAGCTATGTCAAGATATTTTATTTTTTTATCCAAAAACGCATATACCGCTTCTTCATTGGCGGCATTGAAAGCACATGGTAATGTTCCGCCGGCTTTTCCACATTCCACAGCCAAGTTTAGAGAAGGGAATGTTTCCGTATCCGGAGCTTCAAAAGTCAGCGCGCCGGCTTTTACAAGATCAAGACTTTCATAAGTTTTAACAAAACGTTCCGGCCACGATAATGCGTACTGGATCGGCAGACGCATATCAGGTTCACCCAACTGGGCAATAATGCTGCCGTCAACAAATTCTACGAGAGAATGAACCACACTTTGAGGATGTACCAAAACTTCAATTTTATCGTAAGGCATGTCGAACAACCAATGAGCTTCAATAACCTCCAATCCTTTGTTAGCCAAAGTTGATGAATCGACGGTAATCTTTTTTCCCATGCTCCAGTTAGGATGCTGAAGGCATTGCTCCAATGCCACATGTTCCAACTGCTCGCGCTTCATTCCCCGAAACGGACCTCCTGAAGCAGTTATCAACAAACGTTTGACTTCATTGCTATTTCCGGAATGTAATGCCTGAAAAACAGCACTGTGTTCACTGTCCACAGGAGTAATTTTAACTTGTGACGCCGCCGCGGCTTCCATGACAAGACTGCCTGCAGCTACAAGTGTTTCTTTATTGGCAAGAGCAATATGTTTGCCGCATTTGATTGCCTGCAAAGTAGGTTCCAAACCTGCGTAACCTACCATAGCGGCCAGAACCGTATCGATACCCTCATAGGAGGCAGCTGCCAAAAGCCCTTCAGCGCCGCTCAATATTTCCGTTTTTCCTTTGTACCTG
>JAXFPC010000032.1:0-12849 GCA_034180005.1 Acidaminococcaceae bacterium
TCAAAGAAGCTGCTGAAGCTTTGAAAAAAACAAGTGAAGGCAAGCAAATGGTCGATGAGTTTTTACAGTTAAATCAGGAAGCCGAGCTAACTAAATATCAGGGCAAAGAAGTTCCTCAAGAATTGACGGAGAAAATCCAAAAGCTTTACGGTGTACTTTCTTTAAACCGAGAGGCTATGGAATATCTGAATGCTTTCATGAGATTTCAAATGATGCTCACCGATATAACAAAGTCTATTCAGGATGTAGTGAAAGAAGTTGTTGGAGATTAAAATGTCAGAGGCCGATTTGCGGCGTATATTCAGTAAATGTACGCAGCAGCTTTTTTTCGATGAACCGATGTCAGGGCATACCTCTTTTCGAATCGGCGGAATTGCCGACGTACTTGCGACACCGGCCGATACCGAAGAACTTATAGCGTTGTTGCAAAGCGCCCAAGATAATAATATTCCGGTAACTCTGATTGGTAACGGTTCCAATCTCCTTGTGCGCGATGGAGGCATAAGAGGTCTTGTTATAAAATTGGGCAATGCACTAAAGGACATTTCCGCCGACGGCAGGAGGATAACTTTCGGAAGCGGGTTGTCCTTGGCTGCTGCTGCAGGGTACGCCGCTAAACTCGGGTTGACCGGGATGGAGTTTGCTGCGGGCATTCCCGGCAGCATAGGCGGAGCCGTTTACATGAATGCAGGTGCCTATGACGGAGAGATGAAGGATGTTGTCATATCAGTGACGGTCGTTGATGCAAGCGGAAAAGTTGCGGAGCTAGATGCATCTCAATTGGAATTTTCTTATCGAAAAACATCGCTGCAGTCAGGAAAGTATATAGTAACTGCGGTGACAGTGGAATTATCTCCTGGAAATCGTGAAGACATATTGGCGAAGATTTCTGATTTTGCGCAACGAAGGATAAGCAAGCAACCTCTGGAGCTTCCAAGCGCCGGAAGTACCTTTAAACGGCCTCCGGGATATTTTGCCGGGACGCTGATAGAACAAACCGGACTGAAAGGATACAGTATAGGCGGTGCTCAAGTATCATTGAAGCATGCCGGGTTTATAGTAAATACCGGTGGGGCTACTGCGAGCGATGTATTGCGTTTGATAAGGTATGTTCAGGAACAGGTTCATACAGCCAGTGGAGTTATGTTGGAACCTGAAGTTCTTGTGCTGGGAGAAGATTAGTTTTATAAAACGACCTGTTTACGAATTGGCGTAAGCAGGTCGTTTTGTTTGACTAAAGCTCTCAACTCTAGTAAAATGATAACGAGCATAAGCTTAATAATAATAATTAAGATGGGAGCGTTTATGATAAATAATCTGATGAATGAACAGGATATTCACGAGTTCGGCTTGCAGATTCTGGTGCAATGGCTGGAAGGCAAAGGGTATTCTGTTGAATTTGTTCAGCCCGATAAAAACAGTCTGCCGCACGTTTTTGCGAGAGCAGGAGAAATGCTTACTTTGATAATTGCTTCAACAGGCGTATATCCGGCGAAGGGAAGTATTTCCGAGACTGACAAAGCTGCCGCTCTGGAATTGGCGCAAAAGCTCGGAGCGCAATGCGCATGCGCTCGCCTAGGGATAGCAAATGCGGACGGAGTGGAGAAAAAAGATAAAAAGCTTGCGGCAATCCCTTTGAAAAACGGAAGATTTGTCACCGATTTCGGAGGATTGGAGTTTATTAGATTCGAGGATTGAAATGACCGGTAATCTTATTACAGTTGATCGCGACAAGTGTATTCGTTGCGGTATATGTGTCGAATGTTGTCCATCGTGCATCCTTTCCATGGCAAATGATGGGCCGGTTTGTGATAATGAACGCGGCTGCATGGGCTGCGGACATTGCGTTGCCATCTGCCCGGCAGGAGCTATGGATAATAAGTATGCTCCGTTGCAAAATCAGCGAGCTGCAGCAGAAAATCTGCCTTCGTCCGACATGTTATACGAAGCGTTGAGAAGCAGACGCAGCGTGCGCAATTTTAAGAACGTCGCGCCTTCGGAAGAAGAACTGCGCAGCCTGCTTGAAATTTGTCGTTACGCTCCTACGGCGACAAACTCACAGGGAATTTACTATCTTGTGCTGCGCGACAAAGAAAAAATACAAACCGTCGCCGAACATGTAGTGACATGGATGGAAGAGGCTGTTGCCGCCAATCTTCCCGGGAGTAAATATTTTGCGCTCGCCATACAGGCGTATCGTACCAGAGGCGTGGATATTATCTGCCGTAACGCTCCCTGCTTAATCATAGCTTTAGCCAGGAGAGTCAGCAGAACCGGATTCAGCAATGCCGAAATGTGTATGGCTTATGCAAGCGTCTACGCTCCGTCTTTGGGGCTTGGCACGACTATTGCCGGATTTGTGGAGCACTGTGGTCAAGCAGATTATAAACCTCTGCTGGACTTTTTGGATGTTCCTGCTAAGCAAATTATAGTGGGCGCCATGATGGTCGGCTATCCTAAATACAAATACAGAAGATTGCCGGAAAGGCAGCACCTTAAAGTTGAGTTCAAATAAAGCGGATAATTTTTGAGGAGACGACTTTACAATGCGTATTATTATCGCCGGAGCAGGTAAGCTCGGTTTCAGCATAGCACAGTTATTGGCCAATGATCATTACGATGTTGTGGTTATAGAATTGGATGACGAAAGAAGGGAAACAATTCAGAATACATTGGACGTACTTGCTGTAGGAGGAAATTCCTGCAATCCGTCAACTCTTGAAGATCCTAACATAAGTAACGCGGACATCATGATTGCCTGTACCAACAGCGACGAAGTAAACATGATAACGTGCTTGATGGCAAAAAAGTACGGCATTAAAAATACTGTAGCCAGGATAAGGGATACGGAATACGCCGTTACGGCTAAAGAAATGCTGACAAAGGATATGAAGATAGATCTTATCATAAATCCCGAACGCATAACTGCCATCGAAATAGAACGGATTTTGATGACGCCGTCGGCTCTTAATGTAGATGATTTTGCCGATGGCAGGGTGCGCATGTTTGAGGCTAAGATAAAGGACGATTCTCCTTATACCAATACGCCGCTTAAGGATCTTGTGTTGCCGCCGGATATTCTTATAACTATGGTTTTTCGAAAAAATAAGATGATAATTCCACGCGGTAATGATTTGCTTTTGCCAGGAGATAATGTTTACTTTGTCGGCAAAAGTGACGCAATAAAAAGTCTGGAAAACCAATTTACCAAAACTTACGAGAAATTGGAACGCGCTTTGATTATCGGCGCAGGCAGAACAGGAAGATTTTTGGCTGCCCGTTTGGACAAAACCGGCGTTCAGGTAAAGGTTATAGAGAAAGATAAAGAACGCTGCCACGCTTTGGCGAGAGTTGTCAATAATACGATGGTTCTCTGCGGAGACGGTACCGATATCGACTTTCTTCAGGATGAGGGTATCTCGGAGGCTGACGTTGTTGTCTGCCTTACAGAGGATGATAAACTTAATTTGATGCTGGCGCAGTTGGCAAAGCATCTGGGCGCGAAGAAAACTATTGTGCGCGTTGCTCGCAATGAGTATATTGAGCTGATGGAGAAAGTAGGTGTTGACACCGTTCTTTCATCGAGGTTGCTCAGCGCCGATGAAGTGCTGCAGTTTGTGCGCAGAGGAAGCGTAGTTTCCGTTTCGTTGTTGGAAGGAGCTCAGGCCGAAGCATTGGAAGTTATCGTCGGTAAAAACAGCGAGGTTTCCGGTAAGCTGCTGCGAGATGTAGGTTTGCCCCAGGAAAGCTTGCTTTGCGCCATTGTAAGACAGGGAGAGGTAATCATTCCTAAAGGCAATACAGAGCTGAAGGATGATGACAGAGTAATTCTCTTTATCAAGAGTGAGTTGTCCAAGACCACAGTAACTATTTTTGAAAGCAGGAGTTGAGCGCCGGGATGGATCGACAATTAGTTTCGCGCATGCTTGGCAAACTGCTCTACTATTTTTCAGCAGCTTTGACAGTGCCGCTTGTAACAGCATTGACTGTTGATAATGATAATATATATTTGTTTGTTGTATCGCTGCTGCTGTCTTTAGGGATAGCGGCAGTATTGACCGTATACGGCTGCAGCACTGTTGAACAGAGAAAACAGGCGTTAAGAGCGTGGCAGGAATCTTGGTCGGGATTTCTTCTTTTAGTGCGGATTCGTAAGCCGGAATATTTTTACCAAATATTTTTTCTTCTTCATAATGTTTGGCGAAAAATGAGGATTTTGTTTATTTCCGACAGACCTAAACAAAGGCTGCGTATCAGGGAGGCCATAGTAATTGTCGGCTGCGGGTGGTTGCTGGTTTGTTTTATGGGAGCGATCCCTTATTTTTTCTACGGAACGCTGGATCCCATTGCGGCGATTTTTGAAAGTGTTTCCGGTTTTACGACCACGGGTGTTACTACGGCTGCTTCGTTTAACGAATTTCCGGACAGCATTCTGGTTTGGCGCTGTATGACACATTGGTTTGGCGGCATAGGCGTCATAATGATTTTTATTACAATTATGCCTCAGGTTAACAGCGGCACGGGATATCTTTTTAATGCCGAGTTGCCGGGAGGTATGGGGGAGAGGACGCTGCCTACCATTAAAGAATCCGCTTCCGTCATCATGAGGATTTATATTTCTTTTACTGTTTTAGAAATAATTCTTTTGTGTTTGGGAAAGGTCGATTTTTATCAGGCGGTAAATTTGGCATTGGCCACGTCAGCTACAGGCGGATTTTCTTATTATCATGACAGCCTGGTTTCTTTTGATTCCGTGTACGTGGAAGCTGTGGCCATTATCTTCATGATTATTGCAAGCATTAACTTTTCCGTGTATTATCGCATTTGGAATCGTGAGTGGAAAAGTTTCAGAGAGAATACTACGGAGATAAAGTATTATTTATCAATTCTCGCTTTAGCTACAATTCTCATTGCGGCAAATCTTTATCTGAGTAAAACAATGGATCCGGTGTCTTCGCTTCGACATGCTTTTTTTCAAAGCGTTTCCATCGGCAGTACCACGGGATTTGCTTCGCAGGATTATAACGCCTGGCCAAGCTTCAGCAGAAATATCTTATTTTTGTTGATGTTTGTCGGAGGATGTAGCGGTTCATCCGCCGGAGGATTGAAAGTGATCCGCTTGGTAATATTGTTCAAGGCGGCGTGGGCGGAACTGTTAAGGATTCTGCATCCTAATGTTATATACTCCGTAAAAATGGGGAAAAAAGTCATCGAGGCATCCATTGTAGGTAATATTACAAGATTCTTTTTTATCTACATCACTGTTTTTATGGTGCTGACCATCTTGATTTCCCTTGAGGGACTTTCGATTATGGAATCCATGGGTACCATAGCTTCCTGTATGAGCAGCGTTGGTCCGTCTTTCGGCATAGTAGGACCTACATCAACATTCAGTTCGTTATCGCAATACGCAAGAGTGATTTGTATCCTGGCCATGTTGCTGGGACGTTTGGAGATTTTTACGCTGCTGTCATTATTTGATCGTAATATATGGAGCAATAAACATAATTGGTGAATTTGGAGAGATTGCATTGGACAGAAGATTATTTTTCTCCTTGCTGGGAACTATATGTTACGGAGTGGCCGGAGTCATGATGATACCTGTTCTTACATCAGTGTATTACCGTGAGGATTGTTTGCTGCAGTGGTTTTTCAGCATAGCTGTGGTATGCCTTACCGGTTTATCACTTCGCTTTTTTGGCAAGGGAGCGCTTGGAAAGAATATTTCCGTGCGTGAGGGAATAGGGATTGTTTGCTTCTCTTGGCTTATAGTGGCAGCCATGTCATCCGTACCGTTGGTCATAACGGGAGTTCTGGATCCTGTATCGGCATACTTTGAAAGTATGTCCGGACTTACTACTACCGGAGCTACAGTAATCGACGATCTCACGGTAGTGCCTCACAGTATTCTGCTGTGGCGCGGATTGAATCATTGGATCGGCGGCCTTGGCATTATAGTGATTTTCGTGGCATTGTTGCCGAGGATATCAGGCAATGTTTTCAACCTTTTTAACGCTGAAGTCAGCGGCTTTGTCAATACGCGTATTAAACCGCGGCTGCGGGTAACGGCTTTGACTTTGTTTGCTATTTATGTTTTTTTAACGACAGTGCTGATTATCTTGCTGATGTTTTTGGGAATGAACTTTTTTGATGCCGTCAATCATTCCTTTTCAGCAGTAGCTACAGGAGGATTTTCCACGCATAACGAAAGTGTTGCGTACTTTAACAGTCCGGCTATAGAATATGTTTTAGCTGTTTTTATGCTGATTGCGGGAGGGAATTTTTCTCTTTACTACAGATTGATAAGATTCGAGTGGAATGATCAGCTTGCTTTATCTAAAAACCTCAGCAGTTTGTTCCAAAATATAAAAATTTTATGGCAGGATACGGAGTTCCGGGTTTATATCGGATTAGCTCTTTTGTTTTCGCTGCTTATCGCAGCTAACATTGCTGTCGTTTGCGGTACGGGTTTGTCAGACTCTCTGCGGTATGCATTTTTTCAGGTGGCGTCATTCGGTTCGACGACAGGCTTTGTTTCATATGACTATGATAAATGGCCGGCGTTTTCCAAACTTCTTCTGGCCGTGATGTTTTTTACAGGCGGCTGTGCAGGCTCTACCGCCGGAGGTATTAAAATATCGAGATTCATCGTGCTGTTTAAAACGGTGGCTGCGGAAATGCGGCGCACGTTGCACCCGCGAATTCTTTTCAGCGTTATGTATAACGGCAAGGAACTGCCTTCCCATACTATAGTCAACGTCAGCAGATTTTTCTTCGTTTATATTCTGACGATAGCCGTTTTGTCGGCAGCGCTTTCAGCAACCGGATTAGGTGTGGAAGAGTCCATTTTCGGCGTCGCTTCCTGCGTATCGAGCGTCGGACCCGCGTTTGACAGTTTGGGAGCAGTTCATAATTTCTCCGGAGTTTCATCTGTCGGAAAAATTGTTTTGAGTTTAGCCATGTTGCTCGGCAGGCTGGAACTTTTTACAGTTTTAGCGCTTCTGCGCAGTGACTACTGGAAAAATAATAAAAGTTGGTAATTTCTGAAAAACTGGAAAAAGTTTTTCAAGAGTGATATAATTATTCAGATATATTTTTGTGTGCGTTTGGAGGAATTACAGTATGTCAGGACATTCTAAGTGGGCAAATATTAAACATAAAAAAGGTAAAGCCGACGCTTTGCGCGGAAAAATAACTACAAAAATAAGCAGAGAAATTACTATAGCTGTGCGCATGGGAGGAGCCGATCCAACGGGGAACATGAAGTTGAAGCTAGCCTTGACCAAAGCAAAGGCCAACAATATTCCCAAGGATAATATTCAACGAGCTATTCAGAAAGGCGCCGGCGCTTTGGAAGGCAACAGTTATGAAGAAATAACTTATGAAGGATACGGACCCGCAGGCGTTGCCATAATGGTAGATTGTCTTACGGATAACCGCAACAGAACGGCCGCCGATGTACGGCATATTTTTTCCAGATACAGCGGCAATTTGGGGGCAACAGGTTGCGTAAATTACATGTTTCAGCAAAAGGGTATTTTTGCTGTAAGCGTTGATACCGGAGTTTCCGAGGACGAGCTTATGCTTATCGCTCTTGAAGCAGGTGCTGAAGATATAAAAAGCAGCGAAGACGGATTTGAAATCATTACCGATCCGTCCGCATATGACAGTGTGGAAAAAGCTTTGGCTGACAACAATATTGAAGTGGCTATGTCCGAGATAACAATGTTGCCTGATAATACAACTGCTCTTTCTGCCGAAGATGCGGAGAAACTTCGCAAGATGCTGGACGCTCTTGAGGATTGCGATGATGTGCAGGACGTGTATACGAATGCGGATCTGCCGGACGAAGAAGAGTAAAAGTTTTGAAGCGGGCAGAATTACTGCCTGCTTTTTTATTAAAATATTGCTGACGAAGAGGTAAAAAATTGCTGGTATTAGGGATAGATCCGGGAACAGCTATATGCGGCTACGGCCTTGTCGACATGACTGGCAATCGTATCAGACCGGTATGCTATGGAGCGTTTCTTACTGATAAAGATATGCTTCCGGAGCTGCGCCTGAAAAAAATCTACGATGAATTAACGAAACTTTTAGCTGAATATAAGCCGGACTACATGAGCGTGGAAAAATTATTTTTTAATCGCAATGTGACTACAGCCATACCTGTGGGACAGGCGCGCGGAGTGGTGCTGTTGGCAGCGGCCAACAGAGGAATTCCGGTGCTAGAGTTTACGCCCATGCAGATAAAGCTGTCTGTCGTGGGAACCGGCAGCGCCACTAAGGAACAGGTGATTTACATGGTGATGCGTCTATTGAATATCAGGGATAAAATTAAACCTGACGATACGGCAGATGCGCTTGCCGCCGCAATCTGCGGAGTTAATACCGCTTCCACCAGAAGATGGCAGGAGGGAAGATAATGATAGGTTCTGTAAAAGGAAAGGTCGCTTTTCTAAAAAGTGATCACTGCATAATAGAAACTGCCGGAGGTGTGGGTTATAGAGTTTATATGCCTGCCGCACATCTGGCGCAGCTCACACAGGAAAAGGATGTTCGTGTATTTATCCATACTGCTGTACGCGAGGATGCAATACTTTTATACGGCTTTTTAAGCACGGAATATTTTGATCTCTTTTTGCTCCTGCTCACGGTCAGCGGAATCGGGCCCAAGATGGCCTTAGGTATACTTTCCGCTGTAAGGCCGGAAGAGTTTTATCTGGCAGTTAAAAACAGAGATGTTAAAATATTGACCAAGTTGCCGGGGATTGGAAAGAAGACGGCGGAAAGAATGTTGGTTGAACTGAAAGATAAAGTCGGCGGAAGCGGTGAAGCGGAATTTGCCGCTGCGCCTGCCGTTCTTTCATCCGGGCAGGGAAATAACGTTGAGGATGCCATGGAGGCGTTGCTGTCGTTGGGCTACACCAATAATGAAATCATACCTGCCATAAAAAAGGTTGAAGGATATAATCTGCTCGCTAGTGACGAACTTTTGCGTCAAACTCTGAAGCTTTTGGCTGGCAGGTAACGGAGGAAAATTATGGATTTTGATAACAGAATCATTGCGGAGACGGAACAGGATACGGACGGATGGCAATACAGTCTGCGCCCGCGTCTTTTAAATGAATACGTGGGACAGGAACAAATAAAGAATAATTTGTCAGTTTTCATAAAGGCTGCGGCAGGACGTCACGAAGCATTGGATCATGTGTTGCTCTTCGGACCGCCGGGTTTGGGTAAAACAACTCTTGCCAATATTATTGCCAATGAGCTTAATGTGAATATTCGCGTTACCAGCGGTCCTGCTATAGAACGGCAAGGAGATCTCGCCGCCATCCTTACAAATCTTGGTGACAATGACGTTCTTTTTATTGATGAAATTCACAGGCTTTCCAAAACGGTGGAGGAAATACTATACTCGGCTATGGAGGATTTTGCTCTGGACATTATCATCGGGAAAGGTCCGGCCGCCCGCAGCGTTCGTCTGGATCTTCCTAAATTTACGCTCATCGGCGCCACTACCAGGTTGGGAGCTATAGCCGCTCCTTTAAGAGATCGTTTCGGCGTGCAATGTCGTTTGGAGTTTTACAAACCTAAGGAGCTGCAATACATTATTGTGAGAGCTGCAGAAATTCTCGGCGTGGAGATAAATAAAGAAGGCGCTGAAGAAATCGCACGAAGGAGCAGAGGTACACCGAGAATTGCCAACAGGCTTTTGAAACGTGTGCGCGATTTCGCTCAGGTTTCCGGGGAGCAGCTTATTTCGGGTCAGCTGGCATCGGAAGCTCTTTCCAGATTGGAAGTAGATGCTCTAGGATTAGACAGAAGTGATCGCCGGATACTCGGTTCCATAGTAAATACTTTCGGCGGAGGTCCGGTGGGAATTGAAACAATAGCTGCCGCGGTCAGTGAAGAGGCGACAACCATAGAAGACGTTATTGAGCCGTACCTCATGCAGCTGGGCATGCTGCAAAGAACTCCTCGCGGACGCGTAGCTACCAGGGAAGCGTACAGATATTTGGGCGTTCCCTTCACTGAGTCTTGAGCTGAGGTTTTGGAATATGAAAATATTATTGCACGCATGTTGCGGGCCCTGCGCTTGTTACCCGACAGCAAAAATGGAGCTGGAGGGAAAAGAGTTTGACATCTTATTTTATAATCCCAATATACATCCCTACAAAGAATTCAAGCAGCGTTTACACGCTTTGACGGAATTATGCAGGAAAAAAGAATACAATCTCATCGTTGATAAAAGCTATCCTTTGGAACAGACGCTTGAGGGGATGGTGACTTCATCCGGAGGTCGCTGCGGTTTTTGTTATAAAATGAGAATGCGGTATACTGCGGCTTTTGCTAAGGAATACGGTTATGACTGTTTTTCGACCACACTTTTGGTAAGTCCTTATCAACGTCATGAACTTCTAAAGGCAGAGGCTGAAAAAGCGGCAGCAGAGTTCGGCGTACCGTTCTTGTATGAAGATTTTCGCAAAGGCTTTGAACAGGGTACGGAAATGAGTATTGCACTGGGGCTTTACAGACAGCAATACTGCGGCTGTGTTTTCAGTGAGCGTGACAGGTATGAGCCCGTTAAGAAAAACAGAGAAGTGACTTTTGAAAATAAACTTACTCGTATAAGCAAGCACTTGAGCATGGTTAATCACGATTGAATTTTGTGAAGTCGGATTGAAGGAGCTGAGGATGATTAAGTTCGTGTTTTGTCTGACACTGCTGTTGATGTTTGTCAGTGCCAATATCACAGAAGCTTCTTTGCTCAGAATAGCGTTGATTGAGGCGCAGGCTACGGCTGAGCTGAACTGTGAGGATGATTTTTTTGTTGAAGATCTTCTCTCCGGAAAAGTAACCGTTGTACCGGCAGGCAAATATTTTTTGCGTGGCAGCGGCGAAAATATTATTATGGACGCAACAAAAATTTTCGGCAAAAAAATCACTATAGCCGGTGCGGCCGGGAAAAATAATCCTACGATAAATAAGAAAGCGTATTACGGATCCTTTAGAGCTGAGCTTTTAGACAAAGAACTGCTTTTAATAAATAATATCGTTACCATGGAGTCTTATTTAAAGTGTGTGCTTCCTGCTAAAACGATGTCCGTATGGCCGGAAGAGGTCATCAAGGCTCAGGCTGTCGCCGCCAGGACTTATGCCAAATATATGCAGGAAAAAAATCGCCATTCAATGTACGATCTGAGTGCCAATGATCGGGAGCTGCCATACGCCGGTAGGGCATCGGAGAAAGATGCGGTAACTGAAAATATAAATTCTACTGCGGGTTTGTACATGACGGATAACGCAGGCAGTCCGCTACAGGCTATAACAACATCCAGCAGCGGTGGAAAAACGGAGTCCGCTGAGGATGCGTGGGGTTATGATGTAAGTTATCTGCGGTCTGTAAATGATTATGACCAGGACAGTCCTGATTATCAGTGGAAGCGTAACATAAAACCTTCCGTACTTGAAACAATTTTGGAACAGAACGGTTATCATGTAGGCAGACTTACAGGGATAAGGCTTTCACCGTTGAAATTTCCCTCCGGTGACAGGACTGCTACAGGACGCGTGAAGTATGTTTTTGTATTTGGGAAGTACGGCAGTGCAAAAATCAGCGGTAAGGAGCTGCAGGATTTTTTGGGATTGGAGAGCACTCTTTTTGACGTTGAAACAGGTGTGCCGCTGCCTCAAAATTTAAAAGTTTCTTTGGAAAACAGTTGGGGCATGGAGGTAGGCAGCAAAGAAATTGAGATACGTGTTAACGAAGAGCATGTCGACAGCGGAAAGCAATTGCTGAGAGAATATCATTTTATCAACTACTCTAAGGATGGTAAAATTATTTTCAAGGGTTCGGGCAAAGGCGACGGATTGGGTCTGAGCACTTGGGGCGCTCGCGGTCTGGCTAATGCTTTTGAAAATAAATTTGTTGATATTCTGCGTTATTACTATGGGGAAATAAAGTTATCAACAGAACAGTGAATATTTTAAATCAAAGTGAGTGAAGACGATGTATGTAAAAGATTTCGACTATGAACTGCCGCAGGAATTGATCGCGCAGAAACCGATAGAGCCCAGAGATGCGTCACGTCTGTTGGTTGTCGATAAGAGTACGGGAGGGATGGAGCACCGACATTTCCATGAAATTATCGACTATCTTCGTCCTGACGACGTTTTGGTGTTCAATGATACGCGCGTTATTCCCGCAAGGCTGTTCGGTTATAAAGATACGGGAGCGCATGTAGAAGTATTGCTTTTAACACGCAAGAATTCTACGGATTGGGAAGCGTTGGTAAGGCCCGGTAAAAAACTGTTGCCCGGAGCAAGGATAAAATTCAGCGAAGATTTATCATGTGAGATTATCGCTTCCACGGATTTTGGAGGACGCGTAGTACGCTTTGAATACACAGGTATTTTTGAAGAAATTTTAGATCGCTTGGGAGAAACCCCTTT
The DNA here is from genome assembly GCA_034180005.1 of Acidaminococcaceae bacterium. Taxonomy (GTDB): domain Bacteria; phylum Bacillota; class Negativicutes; order Acidaminococcales; family Acidaminococcaceae; genus JAXFPC01. Next base: position 12,457 of record JAXFPC010000032.1, read on the forward strand.
GCCGCCATACATTACCGTTCCCTTAGAGGATAAGGAAAGGTATCAGACGGTGTACAGCAGAGAACGGGGAAGTGCCGCGGCACCGACCGCAGGTTTGCACTTTACAAATGAGCTCATGGCTAAAATCAAAGATCTTGGTTGTCGTGAAGTATTTGTAACACTGCACGTAGGTCTGGGAACATTTCGTCCCGTAAGCGAAGAAATAATAGAAAATCATAAGATGCACAAAGAGTTCTATACGGTGACGGAGGAAGCTGCTGAAGTTATAAACAGGGCTAAAAGCGAAGGTCGCAGGATTATCGCCGTCGGCACCACCGCGGTACGCACCTTGGAGGCCGCAGGCATTGACGGCATTTTGCATGCCGGCAGCAATTGGACCAATATTTTTATTTA
>JAXFPC010000014.1:0-6892 GCA_034180005.1 Acidaminococcaceae bacterium
TAAATCCCTCTAAAAGAAAAACTCCGCGGAAATTCTTCCGCGGAGTTTTGCAATATAAATTCACAGCATAACGAAAATATTATTTTTCTTCTTCAAGCACGACAACAGCGTCCACAGCATTCTTTTTCACAGACGCAATGCCGTTTTTGCATCCGGTCAAAGCTTTATAGCCTTCACCCGTTGCAATAACTTGTCCGTTAGTAGCTTTCAGACGAAAACGAAATTCACCGGCCTTATCCTTATAGATTTCGAATTTAGGATGCTTCTCCGCAGTAAATCCTTCCACGGTCTGATCCTCAACAGCAGCAATAGGAGCATTTTTTATAACACTGGCAATACCCTTGCGACAGTACACTTCCCCCTTGTAAACCTGGGACGTAGCGATAACTTCGCCGTTACCCGCTTTAAGATTAAACTTTGTACCAGTCTTCGTTTGAGAAATAACAAACTTACCCACGATAAATCCTCCTTACAATTATATTGCTACCCTAATTCTATGCCATAACCGCGCAAAACACAAGCACTTTTTAAGCAAAAGCACTCTTTCTTTTTCTACTTACTACTTCTCGACTAAATATCCCAACAAAATGCCTACTTCCCGATTTAAATTTTTGCCTTTATATTTTTTGTTTAAAGACAAAATCAACTGTTTAAGTGTATTTTCAGCCGCAACACCATCCATATATGCTTTTAATTCAGATGCTGCTTGAGAAAATTCTTTTCCGTCTATGGACTTCGCAATATAATAACAATTTTCCGTCATTGCAGGAAGCTCATAGGATGGGCAAACATCCTTCAACTCGTAGAATCTGCAAATATAATCCGCGAGCTTCTCACCTAAAGCCGTATTTTTGACGGCGCTAATTCTCTCAAGCTCCGTCAGGCATCGATATAAAACCGAAGTCAAGCTGCCGCTCTCCGCAAGCAAGACTAAAGAGGAAGCTATTCCTTCTTTTTCCTGCAAAAATGCTTTATACAACGCACCCTTCTCCGTAACAAGTTCTTCTTTTTGCCGAAGCTCTGACAGTTTTTTCTCTGCATACAAAATATCTTTATAGGCCTTAACCGCTTTTATCCACGAAGCAACGTCGGTTTTTGCTTCTTCCAAGTTTTCTTCGGCGGATACATAAGAAATAAAGGAAAGAAAACTGCGCAAATACAGCAGCTGTTTTTTCAGCGAAGATATTTTTACGGTACCTATGCCGTTTTCCTTTATACTTTTCTGCAATTCTGTGAGTAATCCGCCTCTATACAACAACATCGGAAACAATCCAGAAAATCCGTTCTTGAGAGAAGTTTTTTTTGGTTTCGCTCTTTTTGTGAAATATATGTTGTTTAAAGCCATACCGCGTTCATATTTACTGCGAATCTCCGGGAATAACGGAACGCTTCCTGCTAAAGCTGCTGCCAAAGAAAAAAGACCTGTCCTCTCCCCTTTGACAAGTTCCAACTCTATTTCTTCCACCGGTTCGCTCAAGTCACCAGAGAAAATATTTCCGCTATCAACCGCCAACTCTATAACGGCGCCTTCGTAATCAAGCAAATAAGTGACTCGTCGTACCTCAACACTGAAAAGTTTTTTTACGCCTTCCGGCGCCAACTCTTCAGGCTCTTTCACCAAACCTAAATTTTTAAAACCGGTCAGTAGCGGCGTTTCCGTTTCAAGCTGCTGCGTTAACTCCATGCGACTGCTCAATCCTCCGTTGGCGACATCTCCATCCAACTTTATCGTAGCTTCATAGGTGCCGTCCCCTTTAGATCGTACACGATAGGCCATACCGTTCTGAAAAAAATCAAGATTTTCGCTGTCATAATACACGCTTACCAGACTGCGCTTTTTCATAGATTTTTGACGCAAAGCGCTTTTCACAAACGTCAATTTTAAAATCTCAGCTACAATTCTTTTATTCGCAACAAATTTAATTTCTGTTTCCATATTACTTTCCACTCTCACCAGATCCTTCCAAAAAACTTTGTTTCTTTCGCAACCACCACAATAACGGCACGCCAAAAGCTGCAAACAGCCACAATGCTGCACTGCCGAAAGTTCCGTTCATCCAGCTTGCTCCTAAAAAGTTATATGCAGCTGCCCCGGGAAGCATTCCCAGAACTGTTGCTGCAACATACGTATAAACACGCACCCTGACGCTGCCGGCGGCAATACTCACCGGATCATATGGAAATACCGGCACTATTCGCAGAACAAACATTTTTTGAAAGCTTTTTTCTGCCACCAAATAACGCTTCAAACGTTCGCCCCTCGTACCGCCGAAATTTTCCAGTATCCAGCTGCCTCCACCGAAACGCCCCAACAAATAACAAAACAGCGCGCAGCCCAACCCACCCGCGAGCAAAAGGAGCATACCCAACCAGGGACCGAAAAGAATTCCTGCGCTTAAGTTAAGTAACAAAGCCGGAATAAACAGCAACGGGCGAAAAGTATATACAAAGACATAAGCCAGCGGAGCCATAGCACCATATGAGGCAACCCACTCTTTAAGTTCTGTCGCCGAAGTCGGGTGCGGAACATTCGGAGCTACATATATCGCACATGACAAAAAAATAACAGCGCTTATATACATTCCTGCTCGCAGAAATAAAATTTTTCTTCTGTCGCTCACAATTAACTCTCCCTTTACATGCTAATTATAAAACGCTTCCTTATTTGGCGCAAGTATGACAAATTGGCGAAATAAAGGCAAAGCTCTTGACTTTATTGCCTACAAACCTGATAATTACCTTGTAGGTAGAGGAAATAATTTCTTACAATTTTTACGAAAGCGGTGAAATAAATGATTTTTAAATTTGAAGCTCAATCTCCCAAAATCGACGAAAAAGCTTATGCTTTTAATACAGCGACATTAATCGGTAAAGTTACGGTCAAAGAGTATGCCAGCATTTGGCCCGGCGTAACCATCCGCGGTGATGTCAACAGAATTGAAGTTGGACGCTACTCCAACGTTCAGGATAACAGTGTCCTACATGTTGCCGACGAACATCCATGCATTGTCGGCGATTACGTCACAGTTGGTCACTGTGCTTTACTGCATGCCTGCACCGTCGAGGATCACGTTCTTATAGGCATGCACTCCACGGTACTTGACGGAGCTGTAATCGGCACAGGTTCCATTGTAGCAGCCGGTGCTGTCGTCACAAAAAACACCATCGTGCCCCCAAATTCGCTTGTTGCGGGTATCCCTGCAAAAGTCATCAAGACGTTGGGAGAAAAGGAAATGGCCTCCATCCATGCGCAAGCTATCAAATACAAAGATCTTTGGACGAAACGCTACGGTCTGCTGCCTGATGGCGGCGGCGAAACGTACGGAGGAGAAAAAATCGTCTGATAACATTATGTTATAAATTTATAAAGCTAAAAGGCGTCGGCATTTTGCCAACGCCTTTACTTTTTTGCTCTCCGCCTTCTTATTTATAAAGAAGAAAAGGCTGCACTTTATCTTGAAAATCCGCAGCTTCTTCACGCCACCGATGAAAAATTTCTTCCGGCGCTTTTCCGGCGCTCATACTGTCTTCTCCTAAGGCAGCATCCGTCTTATATCCCTGTGCACCATATCCTCTTAACGGAAACTCCAACTTGTCAGGGTACATTTTTCTTACAGTATGCACAAGCAAATAACCCAGCTCTGGTAAATTCACCCTTTTAACGTCTGTCAAATATATTTCCACACCGTGAACAACCTTACCTGAATAAGTGCCATATTTAGGCTCGAAGGCAGCCGTCCTGAAAGCTACACCTTTTAGACCCAATTTTGTCAATTCGTCTTTAAATTTTTCTCCCTCCACAAAAGGTGCCCCGACAAAATAAAAAGGTTTCGAAGTCCCTACGCCTACCGACAGATTGGTATCGCCCGCCACACCTGTCACTCCGTACATATATGCTGTATCCGCTGTAGGTATCAGCGGCGATGTCATTACCCAAAAAAGCTTTGTATCTTTCCAATACATATGACGCCGCCAGTTGGCAAGAGGTATAATATGTAGCCTGCAATTCAGTTTCTGTTCTGCATTTATATACCCAGCAAATTCTCCTATGGTTAAACCGTGCCGCAACGGCAGCTGATAGAGTCCTATAAAACTGCTCCATTCTGGTTTGAGTATAGGCCCCTCCATTTTCCCGCCCAAGGGATTCGGCCTGTCAAAAATCAGCACTTCTTTGCCTAATTTTGCCGTTTCTTCCATGATATATGCCAAAGAAGAAAAATATGTATAATGACGTATACCTATGTCCTGAATATCAACACAAATAATATCTATCTGTTCCAGCATTTCAGATGTTGGACGTCTTGTATCACCATACAAACTATATACTTTAATTCCCTTATAAGATGAATCGGCAAAATTTTCACCTGCAGTGACTGCCCCATATAATCCGTGCTCAGGGACAAAAATTGCGGTCAAATTAAATCTCTCCCTCAAGATATCTGCCGTATGCCGCAGCATTCTGTCCATTCCTGTCTGATTGGTGAAAAGCCCCACTCGTTTTCCTTTTAATAATCCCTCGTAAAGCTCAGAACGTTCAACGCCAAGCAAGACACTTTTTTCAGCAAAGCAATATCCGGAAATCATAAACATTAATATGCTAATCAAGCCCAAGCAAATTTGTTTCAATTTCAATTCAGCTCACCTCAAAATAATTATACCACATTGGACGATGACAACATTTGCAGAGATATTCATAAAATTTTGTCAATATTTTCCGGGCAATATTTCTTTATTATATGAATTATAACATAAAAATCCCCTGTCCAAAAAATTCAGACAGGGGATTATCTAATGTAAGCGATTATTTACCGGGGAAGAAAGGCCATACCATAGGAATTACTACGAGGGATACTACAAAAGCTACCAATACCAAACCGGTACCTGCTTTTACGTAATCCATAAAACCATAACCGCCGGGTCCGAGAACCAAAGTGTTCGGAGGGGTTCCTACAGGAGTAGCGAATGCGCAGGATGCTGCTACAGCTATAGCCATGAGCACTGCCTTAGGATCAGCTCCCAACTGTTTGGAGATTGCAATGCCGATGGGGCACAGCAGAGCTGCGGATGCAGTGTTGGACATGAATTGTGTCAAGCCGCAAGAAAGAATGAACAGCACACCGGTAACTACCAACGGGGAAGGAGAACCGCCCATCAAACCTACAGTCCATTGCGCAATCAATTTGCCTGCTCCCGTCTTATCCATTGCGGAAGACACAGGCATCATTCCCGCGAACAGGAAAATTGTTACCCAGTCAATGGATGCGTATGCTTGTTTCTCTGTCAGACAACCTGTCAGTACGCAAACCAATGCGCCAACTATTGCTGCCATTTCCAAAGTCACTATACCTTTCAGACCAATCTTATCACCGATAGCCATTACCAGCACTACGCCGAGAAGAATAGCTCCGGATACCATCTGTTTGGACTTGCTGGTTTCGTTTGCTTCAATCTCCTGCTCGATTTCCTGATCGGCATCAAGCTGTTTTTTCGGAAGCAGATATTTGCCTACGAACATCATGTACAGCATACCTGCAATGGATACAGGGATACCGATCCATGCGAATTCGAAGAATCCGAAAGGAGCAAGACCTGCTGCTGTCAAAGCGCCGGTGGCGATGATGTTAGGCGGAGTGCCTACCATGGTGATGATACCGCCCCAACCGCAAGCAAATGCCAAAGGCATCAACTGACGGGATGCAGGAATCTTTGCTGCGGAGCAGATACCCAAAGCTACGGGAAGCAGACATGCTGCCGTACCGGTGTTGGAAAGCACTGCAGAAAGAACCGTACCTACCAACATAAGACCGAACATCAGGCTGTTTTCACCTGTGCCGCACATTTTTACTACCGTGTTACCGATAGCTTGTGCCAGACCTGTGTAGAACATCGCTGCACCTACAACGAACATGCCTGCGAAAAGTACTACCGTCGAATTGGACAGACCGGAGAATACCTGTTTCGCAGGAATAAGACCGAGGACGCCGCACGCAATAGCAGCGCCTGTTGCAGTAATTGCCAAAGGTATGATTTCGGTTACAAAGAATAATGCAACTACTGCCAGCAAAAGTAAACATTTAATTGCCGGGGACATTTTTATTCCTCCTTTAAAAATAAAAATTTACGGAAACAGAACCTTTCATTCAAGGTACTCTTTCCCGCACAAAAATCTTAAGTAAATATCGTCGCTAAATAACTTAAAGTTAAAAGACGCTTTTCGTTGTTTAAATTATGCAATTTAAACGTTCGAGTCGCCAAATTATTTAATCATTTTAAATTACTTAAATAATTACTAAACTTTTATTATCTGCTTACTAAATTTACTTAATCTCTTATGTCCCCAATGGTATCACATTTTTGTCACTTTTACAACAATTTTCTTAAAATACATTTTCAACTTTACACTATACTCCAAATTTATATTTATGTATTTTTATGCTACTTTTCTGATTTTTATTGCATAAATTTACTTGTATTCTTAACAATTTATTTATATTTTAAAACTCTGGTTTTAAGTAAAATTTCATATTTTATTCGCTTCAATTCTTCTCCATATTTTCAATAACAAATACTATACTTTGAGATTTTTAACGTAATTATTTTTGTAAAATAAAAAACGGACACGGTTTTACCGCATCCGTTTTTGGTTTCATTATAAGGTTTATTTACCGGGGAAGAAAGGCCATACCATAGGAATTACTACGAGGGATACTACAAAAGCTACCAATACCAAACCGGTACCTGCTTTTACGTAATCCATGAAGTTGTAACCGCCAGGTCCGAGAACCAAAGTGTTCGGAGGGGTTCCTACAGGAGTAGCGAATGCGCAGGATGCTGCTACAGCTATAGCCATGAGCACTGCCTTAGGATCAGCTCCCAACTGTTTGGAGATTGC
>JAXFPC010000009.1:0-6886 GCA_034180005.1 Acidaminococcaceae bacterium
AAAAATAATTATTTTTTTGTTACTATCAATAAGACATTCAATTAAAAATGTGTTACAATGAAAAGGAAAAAATGATATTAGGGGAAGGGTATAATATCTTTTGAGTTTGTTTAAGGAGGAAAAGGATGAAGCATTTGTTTAATTACGCAGCTGTCGATGTGTATGAACAGGAGTTGGAGGCTGCAGGGACAACACTGGCGGAATATGTAAAGGAGATGCAGCTGGACGGAATAGAGCAGTTCGTCTATCAGAGTGACAAACTTTCTAAATCATACAAAGAATTGACTGTGGGAGTACATCTGAATTACTGGCCATTTTGGATGGATTTTTGGCTGAAAAAGGCCAAGAGACTGCGGCAGCAGTTCCGTAATATTCAGGAACGCAATATTTATTTCCATGATGCTTTCAGCAGCGATGAATGGCTGTCCGTAATTCGAAAAAATATAGGCGTTGCCGTCGGCGAAAGTCCTGAGTATCTTCTCTGGCATGTTGCCGAGGCTACCAACGAAGAGATATTCACAGGTAAATTCAACTATACGGATCGCGAAGTTATGGAGGCTACAGCTGAGGTATTCAATGCCGTTTGCGACGAAATACCAGCGCACATCATGGTGCTGTTTGAAAATTCCTGGTGGCCCGGACTGCGCTTGACCGATGTACGCAATGTAAAGTATTTTTTCAGTCTCATCAAAAGGGATAACGTGGGTATTATGCTTAATACCGGGCATCTGATGAACAACAATTTGCGCTTGAAGGATGAAGCGGAAGCTGTGGAATATGTCAAAACACTGTATGATAAATTAGGAAGCTGCCGCAGTTTGGTAAAGGGTATGCATCTCAGCTGTTCTCTTTCCGGTGCTTACCAGAGAAGTTTTGCCAAAGAATATGACGACGGAATTTCTCTGGATAAAATTTGGCAACATATGCTGTCCATTGATCAACATCAGCCCATGCGCACTAAAGGCGCCAAAGAACTTATTGATCACGTTAAGCCGGAATATGTGGTTCACGAACTTGTGTATGACAGCCTGGCCGATTTCAAAGAGAAGTACAAGCTTCAAATAAAAAATTGCCGTTAAATGCTACGGTAGGAGACAGTTTGAGAATGCGAAGAATAGTTTTGTGCGCGACTGTAGCTTTGCTTGCTGTACAATCGGCATTTGCCGGAGAACCTGGCGGATTTTATTCGGGAGATCCGGTAAAAGGTTATCGTAAGGCTGAGTTTGTAGTTTTGAAAAGTAACGATGTCAATATTCGTACAGCGCCGGAAACGGGAAACATTATCAAGACGATGAATAAGCATTCGCTTTTTCGAGTCTTGAAGCACGAAGGAAAGTGGCTGCGAGTCAACGCTGACGGAATGACCGGTTCGGTATATGAAGACTTTACAGGAAGTGGCAGTAGCGCCGAGTTGACCGAAGAGGATTTTTTTCTTGATGAGGAAATTTTGGGAAAGAAGTTTTCGGAAAAGGACATCGGCGGATTGGGGAAATTGCTTCACAAGGGCAAAGCCGGGAAGCAAACATTGTATGAATATGAAGCTCGGACAATTGCGGTAAATAACAAAAATGCTTTTGTCGAAGCTGTGGAAATACGTGACCCGGGAGTTATAACCATGCGCGGCATCAGCGTAGGAGATGCCAGCTGGCGTTTAGTGGGACAATACGGAGTGCCGGATGCTGTTTCCTACAGAGATGACAAGGTGGTGTATGAGTACTTCCGGAAAAATGAAAGAAAAGATGTAAGCGAGCTTTTGTTTTTTGTTGACATGCTGGGAAATATAACTAAATTTATGTTACAAAAAGGTAGATAATGTTATAAATTTTACATAAAGTGAATTGTTTTTACGGCAATAATAATTTTGTTGACTGTAATATTGTTTAGTGCTAGACTTACAACATCTTAATATCATGCCGCAAACCGTTGAGACGGAGATCAAGTCGGAGAAGGCGCTTACAGAGAGTCCGGGAAGCTGGGAGCCGGATGGTGGCAGGCCGATAAATGGACCGTTGAGGGTGCAGTGAAATCGCATCGGCGAGATTATTCTGCAACGCAGCACCTGCGTTAAGGGTGAGGAGTGTGTCGGCACTCTGCATAAGTGCGCAGCTTGTCTGCGAAACAAGGTGGTACCGCAGGTTGATATCGTGAAGTATGTTGCCTGTCCTTGAAAGATACGCAAAGTTTTGAACGTATTTTTCAAGGGCGGGCTTTTTATTTTTTGCGGCTGTGCCGATTTATGAGAGGAGCGAGAGGATATGTGTTCCGATGAAATGAAAGTTAAACGATGGTGAAGCTGATTTTATCAACATATGCGAAGTAAAATTTTTGAAAAAAGGGAGTCATGGAGATGAAAAAGGGTCGTTTTGGAGAATACGGAGGACAATTTGTCCCGGAAATATTGATGCACACGTTGACAGAATTACAGACAGCGTACGAGAAATATAAGGACGACGTTATGTTTAACGAAGAGTTGCGGGCTCTTTATCGTGATTACGCCAACAGACCTTCGCTGCTTTATTATGCTGAGAAGATGACACGCGATTTGGGCGGAGCAAAAATTTATTTAAAAAGAGAGGATCTTAATCACACAGGAGCACATAAAATCAATAATGTTTTGGGGCAGGTACTTTTGGCGAGCAGGATGGGGAAGCAGCGCATTATAGCTGAAACCGGAGCAGGGCAACACGGCGTGGCGACAGCTACGGCAGCGGCCTTGATGAACATGGAATGCGTAATTTACATGGGTGCTGAAGATTGTGAAAGGCAAAAGCTGAATGTTTTCCGCATGGAGCTTTTGGGAGCAAAAGTGGTTCCGGTTACGAGCGGTACGGCAACACTAAAGGATGCCGTAAACGAAGCTCTCAGAGAATGGACGGAACGTGTCGATGATACATATTACGTTTTAGGCAGTGCGGTGGGACCGCATCCGTATCCGGAGATGGTGAGGAATTTTCAGAAAATAATCGGTGAGGAAATCCGCGCTCAGATTTTAGAACGTGAGGGACGACTGCCGGATGTCATGATTGCTTGCGTCGGAGGAGGTTCCAATGCCATAGGTATGTTTTATGATTTCATTAAAGAAGACGGCGTACGTCTTATTGGCGTGGAAGCCGGAGGATTGGGCGTTGACCGGGCTGAAAATGCAGCCACTATAACCAACGGCAGCGCAGGTATATTTCACGGGATGAAATCGTATTTTCTACAGGATGAGTACGGACAGATTGCTCCGGTTTATTCAATTTCCGCCGGTTTGGATTATCCCGGTGTAGGACCCGAGCTTGCGCACCTGCACGATACTGGACGGGCTGAGTTTGTAGCGGCAACAGATAGAGAAGCGGTAGAGGCTTTCAGCTACCTTTCGCGTACCGAGGGAATTATCCCGGCTATTGAAAGCTCACACGCTGTGGCGTATGCTATGAAGCTGGCGCCTACGCTTTCCAAGGATAAAATTATGGTCATCAATATTTCCGGTCGCGGCGATAAAGACGTTGCAGCCATAGCTCGTCATATGGGGGTTGATTTACATGAATAGAAGATTTGTAAAAATGATGGAGGATAATAAAAAAATTACAGCTGCTGTTTTGACGGTCGGCGATCCTGATATTGCGGGTACGTTGAATTTCGCAAGAGGTCTGCTGGGGAGTAGCATAAGTATGCTTCAATTCAGGATACCGTTTTCTGATTCCGTGACCGATCCTGCATTGCAGCGAGCCGATGCCAGAGCGTTATCCGCCGGAGTTACCACAGATAAAATCTTTACTGCACTTAAAGAACTCAGGTCAATCAGCGATAAACCTCTTGCTTTGGAAATTTACGCCAATATGATATGCACATATGGCAAGGAAAGGTTTTTTGACGATTGCGTTGCAGCCGGAGTCGACGGAGTTATTGTGGTGGATTTGCCTTATGAAGAAAGAGATGAGGTAAGTTCTTTGTGCAGTTCGCGAGATATAGCTCTCGTACCTCTGCTCGTCCCGGCTTCGGCTAAGCGGATATGTTCCATCGCTGCAGCGGCGGAAGGATACATTTATCTTCTGCCGGTTAAAGTTAGCGACTGCAGAAAAGACTGCCTGCATTCTGTAGAGGAAATAACTGCGGAGGTGCATCGAGTTTCAACTGTGCCAGTGCTTGTCGCGACGGGCGCGGCAACGGATGAAGAAGTCTGTGCGCTCATACAGCAGGCTGACGGCGTTGCTCTCGGCAGAGAAATCGCTTTGCTTACGGAGAGATTCGGTGCTTCGGCAACAGAAAAAATTGTGGATTATTGCAGCAAGTTTAGTGATATGGCGTAAAAATAAAACGTGGGCTTCGGCTCACGTTTTATTTTTATAATCTTCCTTTAATTGCCGTGAAGTTGTTTATGGTGTATAATATCTTGAATATTGACGTATTGGATGTGAGACAATGAACTGGATGGAAATAAATATTACTGTTACGCACGAAGCCGAGGAAGCCGTTGCGGATGTTTTGAACAGCGCCGGTGCTAAAGGTGTCGTCATAGAAGATCCGTTGCTGATAAATCAGCTGCGTGCGCGGGGAGGCTGGGAACTTTGCGATATTCCGGAGCAGGAGCATACGGAGTCCGTGACCGTCGGCGCGTATTATGCTGCCGATGATGAATTTGCCGAACGCTTGTCCTTTATTGAGGAGCAGCTGGTTGCAATAGAGGAAAGAATAGGAAACTATCGTTTCGGTAATATACGCTTTCGTGAAGTGGCGGAAGAGGATTGGGAAGAGCAGTGGAAGCAGTATTTTCACGTTACGCGCGTTGGGAAAAGTATAATCATTAAACCGAGCTGGGAGGATTACATTGCCTCGGTCGGAGACCATGTCATAGAAATAGATCCGGGAATGGCCTTCGGGACCGGAACTCACCATACGACAAATATGTGTATGGAATGTCTGGAGGAAATTATCAAACCGGGAGTTACAGTTTTTGATGTCGGCACGGGAAGCGGCATTTTATCCATAGCGGCAGCTTTTTTGGGAGCTACTCAGGTGAAGGCTGTAGATATAGATTCTGTTGCCGTGCGCGTGGCCGCGGAAAATGTTTCCAAGAACGGTTTGGGAAAAACCGTAGATGTACGGCAAGGCGATCTTCTTCACGGCACGGAAGGCGAAGCTGATATAATCATCGCTAATATTTTAGCTGATATAGTTATTACGCTGCTTCCGGACGTGGCTAAAAAATTGCGCGCTGATGGAATATTTTTGGCCAGCGGCATTATCAGCGAACGGGCGCATGATGTTGAAGTTGCAGCAGCCGAATACGGTCTTAAGGTAAAAAATATTAAAGAGCGCGCAGGCTGGGTTGCCATGCAATTTGGCAAGGAGTAGGTATGCACAGATTTTTTGTGCCTGAGAAATATCAGGAATATATGAAAATAGACGGCGTTAACGGACGACATATCACCAGGGTGTTGCGTATGGTACCGGGTGAAAAGCTGCAACTTGTCAGCGATGACGGTGTGGCGGCGGAAGCGGAAATATATTCGCTGAACGGCGATGAAGTAACCGTAAAATGTTTAAAGGTTATTGCTGAAAGCCATGAGCCGAGTACGCGCGTTTTTTTGGCACAGGGGTTGGTCAAAGGCGAGAAGATGGATTTTATTATCCAAAAAGCGGTGGAACTTGGCGTTGCAGGCATTATTCCGGTAGCGATGGAACATTCCGTTGTGCGGCTCGATCGTGAGAAAGCTGAGAAAAAAGTTGCGCGTTGGCAAAAAATTGCGGAAGCTGCCGCTAAACAAAGCAAACGTGATTTGGTACCGCAGGTATTTCCTTTGCAAAACATGGAGGAGTTACTGGCTGCGCACGGAAATGCCGTGAAGCTTATTGCTTACGAATGCGAACTGCGTCAGGGACTGAAAAGCGTTTTGCACAGACTTAAAGATAACGGATTGGGGGAAATACTTCTCATCATAGGCCCGGAGGGCGGCATCAGCGAAGCCGAACTGACTGCAGCGGTAAATTGCGGAGCCGAGCCTGTCAGCTTGGGCAGGCGCATTCTGCGTGCGGAAACGGCAGGTATTGTGGCCATATCGGCAATTTTTTACGAAACGGGAGATTTGGGAGATTGACGCAGATGAAAAAAATAGCTTTTTATACATTGGGGTGTAAGGTAAATCAGGCCGATACCGCCAGTATGGAAGAAATGTTCAGAAAGGCAGGCTACCAAATAGTTCCGTTTGATGAGCAGTCGGACGTTTATCTTATCAACACCTGCGTCGTCACTAACACAGGCCAACGCAAATCAAAACAGATTATCAACAGAGCTGTCAGAAAAAATCCTTCGGCTTTGACTGTCGTTACCGGTTGTTATCCTCAGACCGCCGCGGATGAAGTAAAAAAAATAGACGGCGTGGATATCATTATCGGGAATCAAGAGCGCAGCAGTGTAGTGAAACTGGTGGAACAAGCTATGGACGATAAGCGGACGCAGATACTCGATAATGTGCAGTCCATGACGGTATCTACAAAATTTGAAGAGTTGGCAGCGGGACTTGTGACCGATAGAACTCGTGCGTTTTTGAAAATTCAGGAAGGCTGCAATCAATACTGTTCTTTCTGCATAATTCCCTATGCGCGGGGACCGTTGCGGAGCAGAAGTCTTGCCGGAATAAAAGAGGAAGCGTCCAAGTTGGCTGCTGCAGGTTATAAAGAAATTGTTCTTCTCGGTATTCATCTGGGCTGCTACGGCAAAGAGTCGGGTGGCGCAGTAAGCTTGTGTGACGCAGTTGAGGCTGTTTTGGAAGTGGAAGGCATCAGCAGAATACGTCTGGGATCCTTGGAGTCTGTGGAAGTGGATACACGGTTGTTGGAATTGATGGCAAAAGAGCCGCGTATTTGCAGGCATTTACACTTGCCGCTGCAAAGCGGTTCGGAT
>JAXFPC010000060.1:0-21874 GCA_034180005.1 Acidaminococcaceae bacterium
TCAGATTCAATGATGATCCGGCGGCAAGTTTGCCGCTGAAACTCTCGGAGTAAGAATAATTGCCGGACAAATCCGGAATCTTGAGAACGATATCATAGTAAATTTTTGTAATAGTTCGTTCGGTATTGTTTTTTGCCGTGAAGCGCGATTTAAGTAAAAACTGCGCTTCCTGCTCCGAAGCCTGCTGTTTTATAAGTTCCATCTTCACAGGCGATATGATCAGAGATTTGTCAAGACGATCCCTGGCAGAGCTGTTCAGTTTGGCTTGCTCGCTTTTTTGTTCGGCATCCAGATTGATAATCAATTCCTTCAGATTAAGTACTTTTTTTAGTCTCCAGACGCTGCCGTTTTCTTTTTCGAGAGACATCTGTACTTCGTAAGGTCGCTGTTTGGTGTCGGCTAGTTCAAGAGAGATTGTAGCTTCGACATCATTTTTCTTTACTACCTGTAAATCTTTTACGGAAAATTTATCAAGGGGGAGGCGCCGCTTGATGTTGGCGTTCATAGCGTCCGGTACAGGATCTGCGTGATAATCGCTGCTTTTTTTTTCGCCGGAAATTTTTTCCAGTGCCTCTCTCTTCATAATATCTACAACTGCTGGTTTAAGCATATGTAGAATACCCATAGCAAAGGGATTGTTTAAAATGTTGTCGCGATTGATTTCGCTTTCGGCGGACAGAGCATCGTCGAAGGCATTACTCATAACGGAATCAAGATCGACGTATTTTTCAAATTCAGCAGTATCATGCTGCGCCACTGCTATGCGGATACGGTTGGCGGCGTAAGCTGGAGTTTTTATGAAATATAGAAAGTAGTAAGCTGCCCCCAGCAATACGGCAAATACAAGCAAAGTAATGCCCGCCAAAAGTTTCTTCTTCATTTAGGAAACCTCTCTTTAAATCTTGAAAATTATATCAACGTATGAGATACATTGTAATCATATTAAAGTTATATTTCAATAGGTAAAAAGAAATTTATTATAGATAAATTTTTTAATATCTAAGAGCGCTGAAATAATTCAGGGAAAGGATCGTTTGTGATAAAATGTGATTCGGAACGCAAGGGTTCGGTAAGCTGGATAATAACTGCTGAAAAACAATTTTTCTTCTGAAAACATAACGAAAGTATCCGTTGACCGGTATTTTATGAATAACCAGGCAAGGATTAAAAGCTAGCGGCAGTCGTCCGCAAGAAAAATTGAAGGTACGAAGAAGTAGCAGATTTTGCAAGAGCATATTTTTTGTTCAGCAGGGGGCAAGCGAAACGTTTCTTTGTAAAAACTTGCGAAAAAAGATGATTTTTTTGTATAATGATATAATACGTATTTCTTAATTTTAAGCGTGCAAGAGCAAGCTGCGGAGGTTAAATTGTGGAAGCAAAAAGCAAAACATATTTTACGATAAATTACGGTTGCCAGATGAATGAATCGGACACGGAGCATTACGCCGGGCAGCTGCTGGAAATGGGATATAGTCCGGCCGATGATTTTCATCAGGCTGATGTAATAATTGTCAATACCTGTTGCGTACGCGAAAGCGCGGAGAAAAAAATTGCCGGAAAAATAGGTGAACTGAAAGCTGTAAAAGCGCTGCGTCCGGATACCGTGATTTGCGTGGCAGGTTGTATGGCTCAGAAAGACGGAGAGAAGCTGCAGAAGAAACATCCGCAGATAGATTTGCTTCTTGGCACCGGTTATGTCAATGATTTTAAAAGATTGTTGACGGAATATTTGGAATCGGGCAACAGGAAGTATTACACCGATCTGGCCATACCCAAGGGAGAGTTTGAAGGATATATGGTGCGTCAGAGTTCTTTTGCCGCCTGGATACCTATTATGTACGGCTGCAATAATTTTTGTACTTATTGCATCGTTCCCTATGTAAGAGGGCGAGAACGCAGCCGCAGTGTCGAAAATATTATCAGAGAAGTTGAAAGCGCCGTTGCACAGGGATACAAAGAATTTACTCTCTTAGGGCAAAATGTTAATTCTTACGGTAAAGACCGTGGCGAACAAGAGGCATTTGCCGAGCTTCTTCGCAAAGTAAATGCCGTGTCCGGCGTAGAAAGACTGCACTATATGACCAGTCATCCTCGCGATATGAGTGAAGAGGTTATTAAAGCGGTAGCCGAATGCGAGCATGTTTGTGAAAGTTTCCACGTTCCTTTTCAGGCCGGCAGCAGCAAAATATTGCGTGCGATGAACAGGGGCTATACTAAGGAGAAATATCTGGAACTGATAGAGATGATTCGTCGTTATGTTCCCGATGCAGCAGTGACGACGGACATAATTGTAGGGTTCCCCGGCGAAACGGAAGAGGACTTCCTGGAAACGCTGGACGTTGTGGAGAAGGTGGGCTTTAATTCGGCTTATACTTTTATTTATTCCAAGCGCAGCGGTACGCCTGCCGCGACTATGGAGGAGCAGGTGCCTCAGACTGTGAAAAAGGAACGTCTTAACAGATTGATGGCGCTGCAAAACGATATAAGTCTGCGCTGTAATCAAAAGCTGGTAGGTAAAGTTTTGGAAGTTATAGCGGAAGGACCGAGCAAAAAAAGTTCCGTGTGGACGGGGCGCAGCCGCACAGGTGAATTAGTGCTTTGGGAGGCGGACGGCAAAGAATACACCTCCGGTCAGATCGTAAACATTTTGGTGGACACTGCGCAAACGTGGTTGGTGAAAGGCAAGGCTGTTTAGTTTATGACTGCTGTTGATAACTCGAACTATACTCCTATGATGCAACAATACATGGCTGTTAAGCAAGAACATCAGGATAAGCTTCTGTTCTTTCGGTTGGGTGATTTTTATGAGATGTTTTTTGAGGACGCAATTACAGCTTCTCGTGAACTTAACATCACTTTGACCAAACGGTCGAACAGTTCGGAAAGTACACCTATGTGCGGCGTACCTTATCATTCGGTAGACGGCTACATCGCAAAGCTTATCAAAAAAGGTTACAGGATAGCTATTTGCGAGCAGGTGGAAGATCCCAAACTTGCCAAAGGCATTGTGCAGCGAAAAGTGACTAAGATAATTACTCCCGGAACTGCCATTAACGAACAGTTGCTGGAGGAAAAGCATAACAGATATTTGGTGACTGTCGGAGGAGACGATATCGCGCTTTGTTTGGCGGCTGCCGATGTTACTACGGGAGAATGCCTGTGGTATTTAGCCGAGGGTGAGGACGGACTGACGAAACTGACAGAGCAGCTGTTCAGGATGCAGCCGACAGAATTGGTCGCGGATACTTCGCTACCACAATGGGACATGTTGCATGAGTGGTTAGGCAGCAGACTTCCGGAGTGTTCCGTGAGTTGTGTGAAGGACGGAGCGGGTGCGGATTTTTTTGCGCAGCATTTTCCGGAAACGGAAGCAACTGCTCTCGTTAAAAAAACTGTGGGCGCACTTCTGGCCTATTTGCACGAAACTGTCAGAACGGATCTCAGTCATATCAACCGACTGGAAGAAATAGTGCGCGATGACTTCATGAATCTTGATGCCGCAGCTATTCGCAATTTGGAATTGGTGCGCAATATGAAGGACGGCAGCAGGCGCGGCACTTTGCTCGATATCATAGATTTCACCAAAACTTCTATGGGCGCTCGCAGACTCAGAAATTGGGTGGAAAATCCCCTGCTGGATATCGGACGCATTTATGAACGGCAGGGAGCGGTAGAGGATTTGCAAAGCAACGGGATTTTGCGTGAACGTCTGGAAGACTGTCTGAAGACGATATACGACCTGGAACGCATTTTGTCACGTATAGAGATTGGCAGTGCTAATGCCAGGGATTTGGCGGCGTTGCGGACTTCTTTAAAAATGCTGCCGCCGTTGAAAGCTTTTTTGTGTCAGGAATCCAAAGCCGGTCTTTTGCAGAAGTTGGCGAATTCCGTGAGTCTGCACGAGGACATTGCCGATGTGTTGACTCGCGCAATCGTTGACGAACCGCCTTTTTCCGTTCGCGAGGGCGGCATGATTCGCAGCGGCTATCATGCAGAACTTGACGAACTGCACCTCATTGCAGGCGACAATAAAACTTGGCTACAAAATTTTGAACAGCGTATCAAAGAGGAAAGCGGCATTAAAACAATGCGAGTAGGTTTTAATAAAGTTTTCGGGTACTATATTGAGGTGTCTAAAGGACAAAGCAACAGCGTACCGGAGTATTTTGTGAGAAAGCAGACTCTTGTCAACGCGGAAAGATATATTGTTCCGGAATTGAAGGAGTTTGAAAATAAAATTCTCGGCGCCAAGGAAAAAATTCAAACGCTGGAATACTATCTTTTCGATGAGCTGCGGGGCAAAATCCGCGGCAAAATAAGCGCAATACAGGAAACTGCCAAAGCGATTGCCTGTATAGATGCACTGAACAGTATGGCTGTGGCTGCCTACAAATATAGTTATATCAGACCGGAATTGAACAATAACGGTGAAATAAAGATCAACGAGGGGCGTCATCCCGTGGTGGAACGTCTGCTGGAAAAAGAGATTTTTGTACCGAACAACGTATCTCTCAACAGTGGCGATGAGAGAACGATGATTATCACCGGCCCCAACATGGCAGGCAAATCCACTTACATGAGACAGGTTGCTCTGTTGGTGCTGCTGACTCAAATGGGCAGCTTCATACCGGCTCGCAGCGCAAGCATTGCTCCGGTAGATAAGATATTCACCAGAGTGGGAGCCAGCGATGATTTGGCTACGGGACAGAGCACCTTTATGGTGGAGATGAACGAAGTTGCTCAGATTTTGCGTTATGCCACGTCAAAAAGCCTGATCATTCTTGATGAGGTCGGCCGCGGCACGAGTACTTATGACGGCATGAGTATAGCGCGTGCAGTGGTGGAGTATGTGCAGCAAAAAATCAAAGCCAAAACATTATTCGCTACGCATTATCATCAGCTAATCGCCCTGGAAGATGAGCTGCCGGGAGTAAAAAATTATTCCGTGGCGGTAAAGGAGCGAGGCAAGGATATAATCTTTCTGCGGCGCATAGTGCCGGGAGGCACGGATAGAAGCTACGGCGTTCATGTGGCGCGTTTGGCGGGACTGCCTAAGAAAGTTTTGGACAGAGCTGAAGAAATTTTGAAAACTTATGACAGTGAAGAGTCCGTGGTCAGTGTGGGAAGGAGTGTCGGTAACGGGCCGGAGATGAATTCTCTTTTTGCAGGCGCTTTAGCCGAGAAACTGCTGCAGTTGGATGTTGTGAGTATGACTCCCATTGAAGCTATGAATACTCTTTATTGTCTGCAGGATGAAGCCAGAAAGGAGAGCGGCGGCCAATGAAAAACACTAACGGCATAAAGGTGCTTGATGTAAATACTGCCAACCAGATAGCTGCGGGAGAAGTTGTTGAAAAACCTGCTTCCGTTGTTAAAGAGCTGGTGGAAAATGCTTTGGATGCCGGGGCTACACAAATAGATGTAACCGTTACGGCAGGCGGTACGGAATATATAAGAGTAGTGGATAACGGCTGCGGCATGAATGAAGAAGATGCCCGCCTGTCCGTGCTGCGGCATGCTACCAGTAAAATAGCCTCTGCCGAGGATTTGCTGAAGCTTGGCAGCTTGGGTTTCAGGGGTGAAGCCTTGCCGAGCATAGCCTCCGTGTCGAAATTTACTCTTTTGACACGTCCGGAAGAGGAAGAATTTGCCACCTCTCTGAAAATAACCGGCGGTGAGGAAATAGAAGTAACTTCCGCCGGAGCTAACGCCGGAACTACGGTAATCGTCGAAGATTTGTTTTTTAACGTTCCTGCGCGCAGAAAATTTTTAAAAACCATAGGAACGGAAGGTCGTTATGTAAGCGAGCTTTTGACTAAGCTTGCCTTGTCAAGACCGGATGTTTGTTTTACATTCGTCAATAATGACAAGGAAGTACTGCATACGCCGGGCAGCGGAGAACTTTTGACTGCCGTGCATGCTCTTTACGGCAAAGACATAGCGTCGGAATTGTTGCCTGTATATTTTAAAGATCCGCGTATCGAAATCACAGGATATGTAGGAAAACCGACGATACTCAAAAATTCACGTCAATGGCAGACTATTTTTGTAAACGGACGTTCCATAAGCAACAAAATGATTGCTAAAGCCATTGACCACGCATACCAATCTCAAATACCTAAAAGCGGATTTCCTTTCGCCGTTCTGGATATCAGAGTCGAACCTTCAACAGTCGACGTTAACGTGCATCCGCAGAAGAGTGAAGTGAAATTCAGCGATGAGGGAAATGTTTACAGGGCGGTCTTTAAAGCACTTACAGACGCGCTTACCATGCCTCTGAAGGGGGAAAAACTTTCAGCAACGCTTTTGGAGGATTCTCCGCTGCGTGAGTTTGTTACCGTAAAAACTGAGCCTGTCGGAAGCAATGTCGAATATCAGCCTGTTGCTCTCGATAAAAGCTTTAGAGAAAAACAGGAAAGTATTTTTAAGAACGAAGCAACTTTTTCGCGGAGCGCTGGCGTGTATAAAATGCCGACGGAGCCTGTTTTCAGACAAAGTTCAGAAGAAGATTCGTATCGAACGGAAATACCTGTTTTGACTGTAAGTGAAGCTGCTGAAGAAATACGCAAAAGTGACGCGATGATTTTCAGCGGCGAAGACAGCGCAGTCAAAGAGCAGATTGCTTTTACAGATGCGAACTGCGGCGTAGCTGCGGTTTGGCCTATAGGTCAGGTCAATAAGACTTTCATCATCGCGCAATCGGAGGATTCGCTTTATCTGATAGATCAGCATGCGGCTCACGAACGTATTATTTATGATAAACTGGTAGCTGCTCATGAAAGTGTTCCCGCTCAGCAGCTTTTGCTTCCTCTCTATATTGACCTTGCGGAGGAGGAGATGGAGCTTGTTGAAGAGCATAAGGATGCGTTCCTGTCCCTGGGAGTGGAGTTTGCCGCTGCCGGGGAAAATGTGCTGCGTGTGTCAAGCCTGCCTGTGGATATCAGCGCGGACGATGCCGAAAGTTTTATTAGAGAAATAAGCAAGATGTTGGGAGAGTTGCGCAATGTTTCCGCTAGCGATCTGCGACAGGAAATTTTGCACATGACAGCCTGCAAGGCGGCTATTAAGGCGGGACAGCTTTTGAATATGAGACAGATGCGTCAGTTGATTGTGGATTTGTTGAATACGACTCATCCGTTTACCTGCCCGCACGGACGTCCCTGCATGATCGAGATTGACAGTGACAAGCTGTATAAAATGTTCAAGAGGACAGGGTTTTGACAGTAACGATAAAATTTGCCGTAACAACAGGCCGTGATGCCGGAGTAAAATATGCGGCGCAGGCTAAAGCGTGGGCGAACAGCCTGGGTGTTCCGTATTTTGAACGCGCAGGCGCCGGCACGGTGGATAAAATTTTGGCGGAAAAAGATTTGGACTGTTTTATTGCTGCCTGCGTCAGAGGACCGGTGCTTTTCAGTTCGTCCGGAAAATTTTTTTATCACCCGGGGATGTCGGTTCTGCGTTTACAGAAACTGCAAAAAGGTCTGCCGGACAACTTTATCAAGGCGGCGGGGCTGTGCGCGGGGATGCGCGTATTTGACGGAACTTTGGGTTTAGGCAGTGATGCGATTATAGCGTCATATGTTGTAGGCGTTTCCGGCAAGGTTGTCGGTACGGAGGCATCGTTGCCTCTTTTTTTCACCGTGGCCCACGGCTTGCAAAACTATATAGCGGAAAACGGTGAGTTGACGGCAGCTATGCGCAGGATAACTCTTCAACACGGACTGGCCGGAGAATATTTGAAAAAGCTTCCCTCAAATTCTTTCGATGTTGTTTATTTTGATCCCATGTTCCAAAAACCGGTGGAGGGGGCTGCTGCTATGGACGCAATGCGTCCGTACGTTTTTGCTGCTTCGTTGCGCGAGGAAACAGTGGCGGAAGCACTAAGGGTAGCACCCAAGATTGTTATCAAGGAGAGCAGCGTGGAAATGCTGCGCAGATACGGCTGTGATGAAATATCGGGCGGACGTTACAGCAGAGTAAAATACGGAATTATCAGGAGATAGACGGATGCCGCAAAGATTAGCTGTGATTTTGGGACCGACGGCAACAGGCAAAAGCCATTGCGCGATCGAACTGGCAAAACGCATGAACGGAGAGATTATATCGGGAGACTCCATGCTTGTTTATCGCGGTATGGATATTGGAACGGCCAAACCTTCTTTGCCGGAACGAGAAGGCATACCGCACCACTTAATTGACATTTTGGACCCGTATGAATCATTTAATGTGATGGAGTTTAAAAGCAGAGCTGCCGCATTAATCGAAGAAATTAACGCTCGCGGCAAACTTCCCATTATTGCCGGCGGCACAGTGCTTTATATTAAGGCTTTGCTGGAAGATTACCAGTTTGCCGCCGCGGAGAGTGATATCAAGTTGCGTACAGCTTTGGAAAAAGAAGCGGCGATGACCGGAGAAGCTGCTTTATATGCAAAACTGGTACGTCTGGATCCGCATGCTGCTGCAAATATTCATCCCCATAATGTCAGACGGGTCATACGAGCTTTGGAGGTTGCTATGAACGGAGAAACCGTCAGCTCCGCAAGCAGTGATAGTGTGGTTTATGATGCCGTTGTTTTCGGGCTTCATATGGAAAGAGAACTTTTATATGAGCGCATCAACAGACGCGTCAATATTATGGCTGCCGCCGGATTGACTGACGAGGTAAAAAAACTTTTGAACGACGGCGCCGATCCTGAATGGCAATCCATGCAGGGCATAGGTTATCGGCAGATGGTGTGGCATTGCCGGGGCGGTATGTCCTTGGAAGAGGCTCTCGATAAAGTTAAACAGGCTACGCGTAATTTCGCCAAAAGACAGCAGACATGGTATAAAAAGTTGCCGTACGTTCAGTGGTTCAGCTTAGAAGAGCAAACCGATTACGCGGATGTAGTTGCCGCTATGGAACGCATACTTGTAGAAAAATTTAAATAGATGTAAAATAGAAAGCAGAAAAGCTATTGAGTGGAGGGTGCATATGTTAGTTAACGGTAAAACTGCCATCAATTTGCAGGACAGTTTTTTGAATCATGCCCGCAGAGAGAATATGAGCGTTGTGATTTATCTGATGAACGGTTTTCAGTTGCGCGGATTTGTAAGAGGTTTTGATAATTTTACCGTAATCATAGAAAATGAGGGCAAACAACAGCTGGTTTACAAGCACGCAATTTCTACTATTACTCCGGTTGCAAATTTTGTTGTGCTGCAGCCTGAAAAAAGGGAGCAGTAAATGTCGGACAGCTTCGCGAACTATATGACGGGCGGACTGTTTTAGGAGGAAGGCAGCGCTTTGGCGTTGTTTTTCTTTTTAGGTGAGTGATTATGAGGGATTATAAAGCTTTGTTTGTCGAATACCTCAAGGTTGAATTGGGGTTGGCCGAGAATACAAGAGAAGCCTATGAACGAGATATTGCTCTGCTGCAGGAGTACTTGCAAATTGCGGATCAGCAGCGCTTTCTTACTGTTGAGCGAAAAAATTTGCTGGACTATTTGACGCAGTTGAAAAAGAAAGGCAGCAGTGCTGCCACGATTGCCAGGAAGTTGGCTTCGATAAAGGCATTTTTCAGATTTATGACCGGCGAAGGTTATATTGAGAAAGATCCGGCGGAAGCGTTGGAAGCCGGGAATAAGGCAAAGCACTTGCCGAAAATTTTAAGTGTCGGAGAAGTGGAGCGTCTGTTGGATGAACCCAATTTGGGAACATGGGATGGATATCGCGACAAAACCATGTTGGAAGTGCTTTACGCAACGGGAATGCGTGTTTCGGAGCTGATTAATCTGCCGCTGCAGAATGTTAATCTCGCCATGAAGTACGTTATCGTGCTGGGCAAGGGTTCTAAGGAAAGAATCGTTCCGTTGGGCAGCGTAGCAGTGAAGTATTTACACAGATATTTGAATGTTGTGCGACCGCAGTTGCTTAAGGATAAGGAAGCGACGGAACTGTTCGTTACTTCTTGGGGAGGAGGCATGACGCGTCAGCGCTTTGCCGGCATTATTGAAGCTTACGGAAGAAGCGCAGGTATTCGCAAAAAGATAACTCCGCATATGTTGAGACATTCCTTTGCGACCCATCTGCTTAATAACGGTACAGATCTGCGTGTTGTGCAGGAACTTTTGGGTCATGCTGATATTTCCACGACGCAGATTTATACTCATCTTGATATGGAAAGACTGCGTGAAGTTTATAAAAATGCTCATCCGAGAGCTTAGCTGAGAGAATTATGTTGTTCAGAATTATTGTAAGGGAGATCTTCCATGACAGCCAGAAAAAATAAATCATCCGATAAAAGTTATGTTATGCTGTTGTTGGCTTTTGTAGCCGTTTTTGCAATAGGATGCGGTTTGTTTTACGCCAGTACTAAAAGCCACAAAGACGTTATGGACGGCGGAGCCGGAGATGATAAGTCTGTAAGTTTGCTCAGCGAATCTATAGAAGCGCAACGATTGATAGATAATATTCTTTTGAGTAAAGATAATTGGCAGCTTAGTGAAAAAGAACACGGGGTCAAACAAATACAAGTAGACGGTTCGGATAACAAGATTGAAATAAATCAGAGAGAACTTGCTGTAGGAATTCCTCCTACAACAAGTCTGGAAGGAGCAGGTGAATGGCTCCGTGAAAAAGCGGAGAGAGCAGGTCTTGTGTTTATTTCCGGAGAAAGGGGAGAGTATAAGAGCTATGACGGATTCACGGCCAAGATAGGTATCAAGGTTAAGGCAGGTGCCGGCAGCAAAAATATTCTCACCGATACGGTAACTTTTTTCCACAACAGAAACCTGCAAAAAGAGGATAAGGATGTTAAACACGTCGGGGAGAAAAAAGAACAATCAGCAGCGCGTACTTATAAGGGAAAACTGGCGGTCATCGTAGATGACTGCGGAGCCGATATGTCCACGGTGCGCAAGATGCTCAATACAGGGCTTCCTTTCAGCTATGCTATTTTGCCGTATAAAGATTTCAGCAGCGATGTTTTGTCGCTCGTAACAGCAAAAGGGAATACGGCCATGCTGCATTTGCCGATGGAGCCTTTGGACAGTTCAGCTATCTCTGAAGGCGGCAACACTATTCTCACAAGCATGTCGGATAGCAAACAGAGAGATATATTGCGCAGGGCATTGCAAAGTTTGCCGGGAGTGGCGGGCGTAAATAATCATCAGGGTTCAAAAGCGACAAGCGATGCCAAAACTATGAAAAATATTTTGGGAGAACTGAAAGCGAGAGGAATTTTTTTCGTTGACAGTCGTACTTCATCGGCGTCAGTTGCGCGAGATACGGCTCGAAATATGGGAGTTCCAACCGCAAGAAACGATATTTTTTTGGATAACAGCACGGATATTGAGGAAATCAGACAGCAGATATACAAAGCCATGGCTGAGGCTGAAAAGAACGGCAGCGCCGTTGCTATTTGTCATGCCAGAACTAATACCGCCGTCTGCTGGGAAAGATATGTCGAAGAGTTTAAAGAAACGGGGATTACTTTTGTTCCGGTGACGGAATTACTTTATTGATAAAGAGGAGCAATCATGAATTATGTGGAAGAAACCATAGCCAAATATGAAAGATATATTAATCCGGCGCAGGCAAAACTCTTTCGCTTCATGGGACTCGGCAGTGTGGAAACTTCTGCGGAGGGTTGGATAATTACCGACAGTGAAGGCAAAGAATTTATAGATTGCTTGGGAGGATACGGCATGTTCGCCCTCGGTCACAGAAATCCTCGCATAGTTGAAGCTGTGGAGCGCGAACTTCATAAGATGCCCATGTGCGGCAAAGTACTTTTTAACAGGCCCATGGCTGATTTAGCGGAAGCACTGGCTGAAATAACTCCGGGAGATATACAGTACAGTTTTTTTGTCAACAGCGGTACAGAGGCTGTTGAAGGGTGTTTGAAATTGGCTCGACTTGCCACGGGAAGAAGCGGTTTTGTAGCTGCGGAAAATGGCTTTCATGGGAAAACCATGGGCAGCCTTACGGCAACAGGGCGCGATTTATATAGAACTCCGTTTCAACCGCTATTACAAGGATTTACACATGTTCCTTACAACGATGTGGCGGCTTTGGCGGCAGCTGTGACCGAAGATACGGCTGCCGTCATCTTGGAGCCTGTTCAGGGAGAAGGAGGCATTATTGTTCCGGATGACGGTTATTTGCGGAAAGCGCGAGAGATTTGCGTCGCTAAGGGAGCCTTGTTAATAGCTGATGAGGTTCAGACAGGTATCGGGCGTACAGGGAAATGGTTCGGCTCGGAACATGACGGCGCAACTCCGGATTTGATAGCTTGCGCTAAGGCTCTTGGCGGAGGAATTATGCCAATCGGAGCAATTTGCGGTACGCCGTCCGTATGGCATGGTCTAATTGAAGCGCCCTTTTTGCATACTTCAACTTTCGGCGGTAATCAATTAGCTTGTGCTGCAGGTGTGGCGACTATAAAATATATTTGCGAGGAAAATTTGCTGCAACGCAGCTCTGCTGTCGGCAAATACATGAAAGAGGGTTTGGAAAAAATTGCCGCCGAATTCCCGAATGTTATAAGTGAAGTACGCGGACGCGGCATGATGTTAGGCTTGGAATTGACTAAAGAAGGCGCCGGAGGGATGTTGATGAGTCTGATGATAGATAAGAGTGTCATTGTGGCTTATACTTTGAATAATCCACGTGTCATCCGGATGGAACCTCCTTTGATTATGCCTGTTTCGGTAGTGGATGTAGTATTGGAAAAATTACGCGATGCCGTAGCCTTAATCGACGAGGTTATAGAGGAACTTTAAATACTTTTTGCGGAGGAACGGAAGATGCCGTTTGTTGAAACAAAGACTTTTATCAATGGGGATAGTAAAAAAATTTATGAGATTATAAAAAACATGGTCGCGTATCCGAATTTTATGGAGGATTTGGTAAGCGTTGAAATTTTGGAACAGGGAGAAGCTTATGACATTTCTCACTGGGTATCCGACGTAGACGGCAGGCGCATAGAGTGGACAGAGAGGGATAATTTCTATCCTGATGAGTTGAAAATAACATACGAACAGATAGAAGGAGATTTGAAAAAAATGGAAGGACATTGGCAGATCACTCCGGGTCGAGGAGGGTGTGAAGTCAGTTTGTCCGTGGATTTTGAATTCGGCATTCCTATGATTGCCGGGCTTTTGAATCCTATTTTGAAAAGAAAAGTTTGTAAAAATAGTGAAAATATGTTGAATTGTATCAAGAGGCAAATTGAAAAAAAAGAGCAGGCTTGATATAATCAGACGAAGGATATTCTTGAGGAGGATGAAACATGAAGATTGCAATGCTGATGGCATTCATGACAGCTCTTTTGACTATGGTCGGTCGCTTGGTCGGGGGGCCTCAGGGAATGATGTGGATGTTCGTTATAAGTATAGCTATGAATTTTTATTACTACTGGAACAGTGACAAAATGGTGCTGTCAAGATATGAAGCCAGCGAGATAAATAGAAACAGCGCTCCGGAACTTTATGATATGGTAGAAAGACTCGCGGAGAAAGCGAAGATACCCATGCCAAAACTCTATGTCATCAACAGTTCCGTTCCTAACGCTTTTGCTACCGGCAGAAATCCGGAGAATGCGGCTGTAGCTGTCAACAAAGGTCTTATTGACATGTTGGAAAGAGATGAAGTGGAAGGCGTTCTTGCTCACGAAATAAGTCATATAAAGAATAGAGATATACTTATCAGTACCATAGCCGGATCTATGGCCGGACTGATAACCAATATAGCTCATTTCGCCATGTTTTTTGGCGGTAGTCGTGATGATGATAACAGAAACCCTATCGTCTCACTGCTGTTGCTTATCCTGGCACCGATAGCCGCGTCAATGATCCAGTTAGCTATATCGCGTTCACGAGAGTATGATGCTGATGCTTCCGGCGGAGAAATCAGTGGCAAACCGGAAGCTTTGGCAAGCGCGCTTCTGAAGATAGAAGCGTATGCCAAACGCGGAGTCATGAAAAACGCTAATGAAGCGACAGCGCATATGTTCATTATTAATCCTTTTTCCGGGCAAGATCTGAAGTCGCTTTTCAGCACCCATCCTAGTACGGAGGAGCGCGTTGAGAAGCTTAACGAGCAGGCTCGCAAAATGGGAAGAAGAGTTGTTCGCTGAAAATTCAGCTGCAGTTTACCGACTATAATCGTTTAACGATTTAGTATATTTTTTAGTTTTAAGGAGAGATAACAATGTCTATGGAAAAAACTTTAGTTCTGGTTAAACCCGATGGAACTGCAAAAAATCTTATTGGTGATATTTTGGCTCGTTACGAGCATAAAGGACTGAAAATAGTTGCTTTAAAATTGGTTAGATGCACCGAGGCGCAGGCTAAATTCCACTATGCAGAGCATGAGGGCAAAGGCTTCTTCCAGGAGTTGATTGATTTTATTACCGGCGCACCTTTGGTTGCTGCAGTAGTTGAAGGCGAAAACGCAATAGCTGCAGTTCGTCAGCTCAACGGAGCAACTAATCCTATAAACGCTGTACCGGGCTCCATTCGCGGTGATTACGCTCTTACTACAGGTGAAAATATTGTTCACGGATCCGACAGTCCTGAATCAGCTGCCAGAGAGATTGCTAATTTCTTTAAGGAAGAAGAGATTTACTGATAGTTTCGAAAAGGGGGATGGTATCTATGAAAAAGGCTGCAGTATACACCAGAACCGGCGACAAAGGCACGACGGGGCTCTATACGGGGGAACGTGTTTCTAAGGCGAGTATTCGCGTAGAGGCGTACGGTACCGTAGACGAGATTACATCAGCTTTAGGTGTTGCGCGTTGCCATGTTCGACGTGATGACGTCAGGGAAACGATCTATCAGGTGCAGAAGCTTCTGATGTCTGTTATGGCAGATATTGCCAGCTTAAATTTGCCGGAACCTTATATCAAAGATGAACATGTTAAACTATTTGAAGAGACAATAGATAAGTTTGATGCCATGCTCGCACCATTGAGCAGCTTTCTTATTCCTGGAGATAACCTCGGTTCTGCGGCTCTTGACGTGGCTCGTACAACTACAAGGCGTGCAGAACGTTGTCTTCTGAGACTTGCGGAAACAGAAAATGTTAATCCGCACGTTCTTGTGTGCCTGAACAGGTTATCCGATTTGTGCTTTATACTTTCTCGCGTGGAAAATGAGGTAAAATAAATTCCTTTTAATGTAATTTTGCTCTGTAATTTGTCCAAAAAATCCTCCTGCTTTAGCAGGAGGATTTTTTGCATACAGTCAGTATAATTTTCTGTTAATATATTTTTGAGAAGGACACGGAGAATTAACAGTTTGTTCTGTTATAAAGAATTCGTACAGGAGAGTTTCGATTGACTGAAAGAAAATATGATAGTATAATAGCTTAGTACCTTATTGATAATATATTCGTATTACGATATATATTTAAAGATAGAAAATATAGTTTCGTGCTTATGTTAATATGCTATTAAAAATATCTAGTGTTAGTTTTCAGAAAAGAGGTCGTAAAATGAGTGCTTTTTCAACTGCTGCAGATTATTTTGTTAAGGGTGGTCCTTGTATGTGGCCGCTGTTGTTTTGTTCTATAGGATCCATAGTGATAGGTGTGGAACGTTATTTGTATTACAGAAAATCTATGTCCGGTACGGATTATGCTGTTGAATTTTGTAAGATCATAAATGATTTTGACTATAAAGGCGCCGGAGATTTGTCAAGATCTGTTAAGGGTGAAGCTGCTAAAATGGCGCTGGATGCTTTGTCCATCAAAGAGAATTTGGGAAACAGATTGGAATCAATAATTTATGCCAGAGCGGATCGTATTATCGACAGCTATGAAAGAAATATAAATTATCTCAGTGTTTTGATAGGATTGGCTCCGATGTTGGGACTTTTGGGAACGATTACCGGTATGATTGCTTCTTTCAATGCTTTGAATGAAAGAACTCAAAATCCTATGGCCGTTACAGCAGGTATAGGAGAAGCCTTAATAACTACAGTTTTCGGTTTAACCATAGCCATTATGGGTATGTGCATTCATGCTTATTTGTCGAGTAAAATAAAAACGGAAACACTTAATATATATGAAATATCCAGCGCGCTTGTGGATTTGATTCAGGTAAGAAATGAAAAGGTTTGAGAGGCGGTGTTAAAATGCGTAGCAGACGCAGACAAAGAAATAACGTACGCCCCGAAATAATGCTCAGTCCTATGATTGACATGATTTTTTTGCTTCTGGTATTTTTTATCGTCAGTACCATGTATATGAGCGAAGTGAAAAGCATACCTATTCGCTTACCTGTGGCAAAGCATGCCGAGACAACGAGCAAAAGTAATTTCAATGTTACTATAAAAAAGGACGGCACGATTTATTTGGAAGAAAATCAGATTTCTGCAGATAAATTGACAGCAAATGCAGCTATAGAAAGTAAGCGTGATGCGGCTTTTTCGGTTATTATCAGAGCTGAGGACGGAGTGGAGTATAAAAAAGTAATCGGTCTTATGGATAAGTTCAAAGGCGCAGGAGTTACGCGCTTCGGATTGGCTACTGATGCTGGAGATGGTAAATGAGAGAAGATCAAAGAAGACTGACCAAGGCTTTTTTAACAGCGGTAGCTGCACATCTTGTTTTCGCATTGTGCTTGGGACTCTGCGGATTTTCATTTGCTAGGAAGGACCCTCATATACTGGAAGTAACTTTAACTTCCGGAGCTCCGGCATCGGTACAGGATGTAGTTGAACCGGAACCGGAGATAATTCAGAGACCTGATGATATTGTAGATCAAAAGTTGAAACCGCCGGAAAAACCGAAGCGACATGTTGTTAAGAAAAAAACTAGCGCGCAGAATAATGGGCCTGTGCCAAAGTACACATCTGAAAACGGAACAGGGGATGGAAGCGGCAACAACGAAAAGGGGCAGGGAGATGGTGAAGGTGATGGCAGCAAAAAAGGGGTGCCGGTAACTCCGCCGCGATTGCTTTCCTCTGAGGAACCTGCTTATCCTGAGTCGGCTCGCCTGAAAAATATTCAGGGAACTACATCCGTTAAAATGCTTGTTAATGCTGACGGTCGCGTTGAAAATGCATTTACCGTAGGTTCTTCCGGAGATGCCGCTTTGGACGCGGCTGCTACTTCTGTAGTTTATAAGTGGCGGTTCAGTCCGGCTAAAGATGCTTACGGTCAAAAAGCCCCCTGCTATATTACGATACCTATAAGATTTAAACTGAAAAATTGAAAAATCCCCAGAAAGCAGATTTGCTTTCTGGGGATTTTTATGTAATATAAACAAAACACCCCGCAACCTGTATGGCTACGGAGTTTACATCTGGTGATCCAGGAGGGATTCGAACCCCCGACCCACGGCTTAGAAGGCCGGATATTGATAGCGTTGAATTCCTTATTTCATGCGGCTTCTGCGTTTTATATTCTCTCTTGGGGCCAACGCTGGGGCCAACGTGATCAAAGTGCGTAAGCCTTGTTGAGAATATCCGGAATGCCTTCATCATAATTCGGTACTGCATGGCTGTAAAGGTTGAGAGTGTGGCTGATTTTACTATGACCTAAACGCTTGGCAACTTCGGCAATAGATACACCATTGGACAGCAGCTGCGTGGCCATGGTGTGGCGCAGAACATGGAAATTCCTGTATTCGACACCGGCTTCTTTCAGCAGAGCTTTCCAGATACGTTCCATGTTTCTTGGGCTGATTGGTGTGCCGTTGCGGGTGTGGAAGACGTATCTACTAAATGGGAGCGTGCATCCGGAAGAAGAGCAGGTGGATCTTATTACTTTTATAACCTCAGGAGCAATAGTTATTTTGCGCACGCCGGCAGCAGTCTTGGGTGGCATATCCATGAGGGCACCACGAACTGCCTGCAGGCTGTTATCTATGTAAATATAACCTGTCTTCACGTTTGTAGTTTTAAGCCCTAACAATTCTCCCAAACGCGCTCCGGTAGTTGCGGCTAAAAGGAAGAACGGATAGTATTTGCTATAATAACGGCTGTTTTTGGCTGTCTGTAGAATCTTGCTAATTTCTTCCTTTGTAAATACCTGAATCTCAACCTTAGGGACCGGCGGAGCTTCTACTGCCTGCATGATGTTTCTTGCCATAAGGTCAATGGCACAGGCTTTGGTGATGGCAGCTTTCAGCAACTTATGCACCTTGTTCTTGCTGCTGGGGCTCATTTGTGGTAGTTCATTGTAGAATTGTTGCACAGTGTGTGCAGTTAATTTTTGCAGTTCTATTCCGGAGATAGGCTCAAGATATTTTGCGGTTTGTATATAGCGTTCCAACGTTTTTGGTCGTACCTTTGGAGCTTTGTATGTAACAAGGTATTCAGATAGCCAATCTCCTAAACGTAGGCTGTTAGGGGACACATAGGTGTTCTTGTAAATATCGGCTTGGGTAACCGCAAGCCATTCCATTGCTTCCTTTTTTGCGCGGAAGCGCTTGGAGATGCGCTTGCCATCTGGTGATACAAGCCTTGCCCTGTACATCTGGCGATCGGACTCGTAGCTTATGGATCCTTCTCCATTAGATTTTTTACTTTTAGGCATTAATTTCAATCCTCCTTTGCCGTGGAGGTCTGCCTGTGATATAATGAAAGGGCAGACTACTCCCTGTAGTGGTGTATAGTGGGTGTTTGCACAGGCCGTTCGGTGTTGGTAGCGCCGGGCGGTCTTTTTTATTTTAAAAATTTTACTTTATCAAAAGACTCTACTTTTGTTAAAGGACTGTGAAATAATAACTCTGTTTCTTTTCTTGTTTTGTTTGCATAGTATTGAATTTTGTATTCTCGGATTAGTTTAAATTATAATTTGCCTGAAGTCATAAGTTTGCTGTAACTATCAACGGCGGCGAGCACTTCTAGTTTGCTGGGATTCCAATAATATTGCGTAGCACGTCCCTTGCCACCCCTGTTTATATAATTTTTTTCAAGAAGTTCGTCTAATGCCTTGCGTATAAAATGATCACTTAACTGTGTGCCGGTTTGTATCTCTTTCCTACTAACAATTGGATTTTCTCGTATGAAAAGCAATATTTTTCTGGTTTGAGGAGAAAATTCTGGATATGAGTCTTCTAAGGCTGCAGTCCAAAGTTTCAAGAATGTACTCTTATGTGTTGAAGTTAATTCCGGGTATCTAAAATTATTTTTTTTGATTACAGTAGATATTTCTTTCCCACCAGAGCCTTCTCGTTCACAAGCTCCCATTCTCCTAAAATATAATACTAATGTGCTATTTCTAGGTTTGGATTGCCCACCAACGAAAAATTGTTCCGTTGATATTTTCATCGCTCCGGGGTTCAAAAAAGTGTAGTAAAAATTGTCAACAACAACCTTTATATTAGTTTCTGAATCTAGGTAATCAGCATGTATTACCATATTGGCTAACGCTTCTCTTAAAGCGACAATAAGCTCAATCGGAGATTTTCTTATGCTTTTTTCATCTAACTCAAAGGTATCATCAACAGTAAGTTTTAATTTTTCTAGAACAATTTTGTAGTATTGAAACAAATTCAAATTAGGATAGTTTAAATCACCAGTTGAAACACGGTCTTTCCACCTATTTACATCTTTCCCACGTTTGTTTACATAATCAAGATGGAAATGGGGCAGACGTTGTATGATTGCAGATAGTTTTCCTAAAAAGAGTAATCCTGCCAGCGTCAATTTAGGTATGCGGTTAGCTTTTCTGTCAACCTGAAATACTCCCATTTCTATTAAAAAACTTAAGTTATCCATTTCAAGATAGTTTTTTGACAAATTTCTTGATTGGATAATATTTTTGAATTCAAGGACACTTTGTGTATCTAAATCTTCAATAGTGTAGTTTTCTAAGAGTTCGGCATCAATGTTTTCATCCGCATTTCTTATTAAACGATATAATTCCTCTTTAGTGGCAATAAAGTCACCCTCATTTTTTCGTATGTAAGTAAGCCGAGGATTATTATTAAGATAAACAGGTTTTTTGTTTATAGGTAATTCGTGAATATGAACAGATATAACAGATTTATTATTTACAGTATGTATTTTTACATCATCGTTGGCTAAGATGTTTTGGGAAACTTTATCTTGATTGTTAGCAGTATTAAATATTTCTTGGACGATACTCTTGGGGTTAGTGACTCCTGTGAACTCGTGTGGTAAATAATCACTAACGCCTAAAATAATGAAACCTCCGGAAGTGTTGGCAAAAGAAGAATAGGTCTCCCAAAAGGATTTTGGAAGCTTTGTGGCAGCCTGTTTAAACTCTAGGTGTACATTTTCTCTTAATGTTGAGATATTTTCTAAAATATTATTTAATTCAGTATTAGTATCCACAGTTACACCTCTGTATAAAAAAATAAATCGTGAGAAAATCGTGAGAACTATCTTTGATTTCAAAGTATACGTTTTGGTTGGAATCGCTATGTGTGGGCGTTTTTATATTGTTATATATAAAAATAAATCGTGAGAAAATCGTGAGAACTGTCTTTGATTTCAAAAAACAGCATTTTTGGGAAAATAAAAAATCAATCTTTATTTTTCTGCAAGGACTTCACATCTGTTTCCAATTCCTGCAAGTCTTGTTTATCGGCAAGAGTAGCTTCATACTCCTTGCGCCGTTTTTCAAATGCCTCATATTTTTTTGAAACAATTTCTTTCATGGCAGTATTGGAGTATTGGCCGCGCGAACGGAGAAGAGGAACGTCATGATCTGTCAAAATTTTATCTGCAGTGTTGCGCCAGTAATTCAGCGTTAGTGTTTTGCGAAGCTTCACACGAAGTTCTGCGCTTTCAAGAAAAATAGATACCAAGCGATTCAGAGAATCAATCTCATCATTCGATAAATAGTTCTTGGCAATGAAGATGTCCTGTTTCCGAACACGGGTTCCCTGCCACGCAGTGAGGGCCATATTGGGCTTTGTGGCATCGGCACGAGAAACGATAAGCTCGGCTGCAGTTTTGCCAGTAACGGCATAGATTAATTTGTTCTGAGTTTCCGCAAAGAAATGCTTGGTATCTTCTTCCGTACTGACATAATCTGTAGACAGAGCGAACAGGTCGCGAAGCTTCTGGTAGAATCGCTTTTCGCTGGCACGGATGTCACGGATCTGTTCCAATAATTCATCAAAATAATCCGGTCGACCATCTGGGTTTTTCAGTCTATCGCTATCCAGCAGATAGCCCTTTATTAAAAATTCTTTTAATGTAGAATTTGCCCACTTGCGGAACTGAGTGCCACGAGGAGAGCGGACGCGGAAACCAACTGCAAGGATTACGTCAAGATTATAGTAAGTGGTCGGGCGTGAAACCTTTCTGTCGCCTTCAGTTTGAACTGTCAAGTATTCCTTGACAGTTGAAAGGGGAGAAAGTTCTCCGTCTTTAAAAATATTCCTGGTATGTAGACTGATATTTTGCTTTGTGGTATTGAATAATTCGGCCATTTGCGCTTGTGTTAGCCATACCGTATTGTTTTCAGCATAAAGCTTTAAACTGACTTTTCCATCTTCTGTGTTGTACAGAATGATATTTTCCATAAACTTTCTCCTTATCAGTCTCATTTCTTTCTTTCTTTCAATCCACACACTATTGAAGGTTATGGTCGGCACCTTTTACACGGTACGTATCCGGATGCAATAGCTTCTGCACGGGATTGAATGTAGACTTTGTTCCTGTCTGCCATTTGGTGTACTGAGCTGCAGTTGTCGTGGTGGAATTTGCCGGTGTTACGATTGCCAATATAAGCAAGCGCAGTACTGCAAACAAACGTTGTGCCAATGACAAATATAGAAATTAAGCATTTCATGTTTTTAGTCTCCATATGTAGATATATTTTTCAGGTGTAGACTTTTACTGCATCATACACTTCTGCGTGTCTCCTTTCGTACAATATTTATAGCATGTTAAATTCTAA
>JAXFPC010000061.1:0-10216 GCA_034180005.1 Acidaminococcaceae bacterium
AGTCCGCCCCCCGCAACCAAGATGCTGATGTAGCTCAGTCGGCAGAGCGTATCCTTGGTAAGGATAAGGTCACCAGTTCAATCCTGGTCATCAGCTCCACATTATTTTGGCAATGGATACGCGGTAAAGGTTTAAGGCTCACAAGTTAATAAGGCGGCGTAGCTCAGTTGGCTAGAGCATGCGGTTCATACCCGCAGTGTCCGCGGTTCAAATCCGTGCGCCGCCACCAATTTTGTCGTGGCTTCTGCGGAGGTCTATTTTTTTGTCTTAAAACAGATGAATCCTTGCTCCAAGAGTCGCAAGGATTCATCTGCAAAAGGATATCTAATTTATTTGAGAAAGGAGTGATTGAATGGAGAATGTATTATCTTTATATGCAGAATGGTTCGCAAAGTATCTTTAATACGATTGCGCAAACCGAAATGACTGCATCTTTCTGCCTGTATTGGAGCATTTATATAGTTATTATTTGCTCTGACGTTTAAACTCTTTGTAATCCATGGTTCCGTCAGGAATCTCAATGAGCAGGCAGGTAATAACTGCATTGCTGCCGCCGACTCTGGCTGCAGTCTGCATATTTTTTACACTGGCGCCGTTTTTCAGATAGTAGTTTACTTCAGATATTGCACCGTCGTTATCAGTGGAGAAAGCGTAGAATTTCTCGTAATGTCCCGGAGCGGCTGCAAGTACGCTTGTGGTGCTTATCAAGTAAAGAATTGTAATCAAGAAAGCTTTTTTAAAATTGTTGAACATGGTATAGACCTCCTGAAAAGTTTTTTAAATTCTAGCATAATTAAGTTTGAAAGTAAATTTATTAATTTTATATAAATTGTCAGGTTAGTTATCAGAAGATGTCTTCGAAAGAGAAGACATCAAAAATCTTTCCGATTTGCAAATGCTGTAGGATAGTGATATAATTGCACTTAAATTGAGAAAAATGTGCGCTTTGAACAAGCATAGTAGGCGGAGGAAGCAAAACCGTATACAGAGAGCAAGGGATTGTAGCTGTGAACCTTGCCGGTTTTCCGAGCTGAAATTCACTTGGGAGTGCCTTGACTGAAGACTTTTAGTTGTGTAGGGAAAGCGTGAGCCGCGTTAAGGCGTAATGAAGTAAAAATTAGGGTGGTACCGCGACTATGTCGCCCCTGTAATTATTTGTAATTACAGGGGCGTTTTATTTTTAGGAGGATGGCGATGAAAGAAAAATTATTGGCTCTAAAGGAACAGGCTGAGAAAGAACTGTCCGAAATAAGCACTCTGGAGAATCTGAAGGAGCTGCGAGTAAAATACTTGGGTAAAAAAGGACCTATGACGGAGATTCTGCGCGGTATGGGCAAGCTGGCGCCGGAAGAGCGCCCTCAAATCGGAGCAGTAGTTAACGAAATAAAAAGCTTTTTGGAAGAGAAAATCGGAGCAGCGGCTTCTGCGTTGGCGCAGCAAGAGTTGGCGTCTAAATTGGAAAATGAACAAGTCGATATCACTCTTCCCGGACGCGTGCGTGAAACTGGGCATTTGCATCCCGTTACTTTGACGCTGCGGGAGATAAAGAAGATTTTTATGCGCATGGGTTTTGACGTTGTCGACGGACCGGAGATAGAAGATGTTTACCATAATTTTACTGCGTTGAATCTTCCGCCGGATCATCCGGCACTTGATATGCAGGATTCTTTTTACATAACGGAAAATTATCTTTTGCGTACGCAAACATCGGGAGTGCAGGCGCGTACTTTGGAGAAGATGCCGCCCAATACTCCCATAAGGATGATTTGCCCGGGAGCCGTTTACCGCTGCGATTACGATGCTACGCACAGTCCCATGTTTCATCAGGTGGAAGGACTGGTTGTCGATAAAAATATCAGTTTGGCTGATTTGAAAGGAACGCTGGAACTTTTTTGCCGACAGATGTTCGGCGAAGAAGTGAGCGTCCGTCTGCGTCCGTCTTATTTTCCTTTCACGGAACCTTCGGTGGAAGTAGATGTTTCCTGTCCGATCTGTCATGGGAAAAAAGGCTGTCATGTATGCAAAGACTCCGGTTGGTTGGAAATTTTGGGAGCCGGTGTTGTACATCCGAATGTTTTGCGCATGAGCGGCTACGATCCGGAGCAGATGACCGGTTATGCTTTCGGTTTGGGTGTGGAGCGCATAGCCATGCTTAAATACGGCATTGATGACCTGCGTTTATTTTTTGAGAACGATCAGCGTTTTCTTACGCAGTTTAAATAAGGAAGTGGAGGAAGATACTGATGTTAGCTTCTTTGGAATGGCTTAAAGATTATGTGGATATAAACATAAGCGTAGAGGAACTTTGTGATAAGGTGACTCGCGCCGGCCTCGAGGTGGACAGTGTAATAAGACTTGGCGAAGGTCTCAGCGGCGTACTTGCCGGACGCGTAATGGAAATTAACCGTCATCCGGACTCGGATCATTTGTGGGTATGTCAGATGGATTACGGTCAGGGAATCGTGCAGATTTTGACAGGCGCACAAAATGTGCATCAAAATGATATTGTTCCGGTTTGCGTTGTAGGAAGCACTTTGCCAAACGGTATGAAACTGCAGAAAGCTAAGATGCGCGGACTTGATTCCTTCGGAATGTTGGCTTCCGCTGAGGAACTCGGCATAGACGCCAAATTGCTCCTGCCTGAGCAGCGTGAAGGAATTTTTATTCTGCCTGCCGATACTCCTGTGGGTGCCGATGTAAAACAAATCCTCGGTTTGGACGATATTGTCATTGATATAGATTTAACTTCCAATCGTGCAGATTGTTTCAGTATTTTGGGATTGGCGCGAGAGATTGCCGCCATCACGGGCGCAGAGCTTAAAATGCCTGCGCTTAATGTTGCCGAAGCATCTGCAGTAAAAATTGAAGATATTATCAAAATCAAAGTTGAAGAACCAGAGCTTTGCAGCAGATTTTCCGTCAGAGGGCTTAAGGATATAAAGATAGCTCCTTCTCCAGAATGGATGCAGAAGCGTCTGCGCGCCTGTGGAGTACGTCCCATCAGCAATGTGGTGGACGTAACCAATTATGTGATGTTGGAATTGGGACAACCTATGCACGCTTATGATGCGGCTAAACTTGCCGGCAACACCCTCGTAGTGCGACGTGCTGCGGAGGGCGAAATACTGACAACTCTGGATGGGAAGGAAAGAATTTTGCAGCCTTCCATGATCACCATAGCCGATGCGGACGGCGCTGTAGGTCTTGGCGGCGTTATGGGCGGTTTGGCGACCGAGGTTACGGATTCAACCGACACAGTAATTTTGGAGGCGGCTTCTTTTAACGGTCCCAGCATACGCCGTACTTCGAGAGCTTTGGGCTTGCGTAGCGAAGCTTCCGGAAGATTTGAGCGCGGAGTCGATACGCTACTTATTCCGAATGCACTTGACAGAGCTGCTCATTTACTTGAAGGGATGGGAGCTTGTTCAACATACGCAGGTATTTTTGAAGATTATCCTGCAAGAGCGGCAAAAAAAGTTATTCAGACAGATGTGCAGAAAATCTGTCGTCGCATAGGCTGCACCATTTCCGAGGAGGAGATAGTGGAGATTTTGACAGGTTTGGGTTTTGTAGTTGAAGCGACTTCCGGAAAGCTGCGCGTAGAAGCTCCATCCTGGCGCAGGGATATTGAATGTGATGCCGACATAAGTGAAGAAATTGCCAGGATGCACGGCTATGACAAAATTGAGAGTCACAGTCCCGTTTTGGGTATGACCAGGGGAAAACAGTCTCCTTTGGACGATGTAAAAGATATGATTCAGGACCATCTGTCAGCGTTGGGACTTAATGAGATGATGAGCTACAGTTTTATCAAGTCGGATGCTTTTGATAAGCTGTTGTTGCCGGCTGATGATTTGCGTCGCAGAGCAATCGAACTGTTGAACCCGATAACCGATGCTTTTTCCGTGATGCGGACGACGATGTTACCAAGCGCTTTGCAAACCGCTTCTTTCAATTTGCGCAACCATAACGACAGAGTGGCTTTGTTTGAAATCGGCAGAGTTTTTGTCGCCGACAAGCTTCCTTTAGAGCAGGATGTAACGGAGAAAAGCGTTTTGACGGCTGTTGTGTGCGGACGCGCAGAAAAGCTGAATTGGTCAGCACGCAATACAGCGTATGATTTTTTTGATTTGAAAGGCATAGCGGAAAGTCTGCTTAACGAGTTGCAAGTATATGACTATGAGTTTGTTCGTTCCGGCAGCGGCTATTATCATC
Source organism: Acidaminococcaceae bacterium (assembly GCA_034180005.1). Classification (GTDB taxonomy): domain Bacteria; phylum Bacillota; class Negativicutes; order Acidaminococcales; family Acidaminococcaceae; genus JAXFPC01. Next base: position 4,216 of record JAXFPC010000061.1, read on the forward strand.
CGGGAAAAAGTTGTGATATTTTGTTGGGTGGCAAATTAATCGGCAGCTTTGGCGAGATACATCCCACAGTGCAGGAGAATTTCGAACTCAGCCAACCTGTTTTCGTTCTGGAACTGGAAGTAGAACCGCTTGTTTCATACGCGCAGCATGTGCCTCAGTACAAATCTTTGCCTAAATATCCTGCAATGAACAGAGACATTGCAGTAGTTGTACCTGAGAATGTCCGCAACGAAGATATCGTAAAAGTTATCAAATCCAGCGGCAGCGAATTGCTTACGGACGTAAAAGTGTTTGACGTTTATACCGGCAAACAGGTGCCGAAAGGCTGCAAGTCAATGGCCTTTAATTTGGTGTATCAGTCAGATGATCGAACTTTGACTGATGCGGAAGTGGACGCTTCCATGAAGGATGTTTTGCATAAAGTCAGTGAAACTTATCAGGCAAGTTTGCGTTCATGAGCAAAAAAACAGACCCGACGTTTCGCAGCGGAGGGTCTGTTTTTATTGAACAAACTTTAATGAAGATGCGGAATAAGTGAATTATGAGCGATCGGCTCGAAGGATTTTGAAGCGAAATAAATTTTCCGTGAAAAACCGGAAGCAGCAACCGGCGAGTAAATCAAAATATGCTACTTGCACTATACGAGAAAGTGATAATGATGACGGCTGAAAAATTTTTCGGTAATTCTTTCGATGAAGGATTGCTTGATGAAAACAAAATATTTTTACTTGCGCTGACGGAACAATATGCCCCGCTTATGCCAAAGTTTGATGAAATAAATCGCGCTGCCTTTATCTTTGCCGATCACGAAGCTGCGCCACCTGTGGCAAGTCATTTTCTTGCAGCGAATGCGGGAACATTATTTGGTGCTTGTCTTAGGGAAAAAGAGTTTTCAGGTATAGTTTTTTGTACGAAGCATCGTCGGGCTGTGATTACGAAGGCGGAGATACTGAGATTAATGCTACTTCAAGAGATTATGGAGTATAAGGGGCAGGTATGGTGGCAGCAGGATCAGCAGGCCGAGGATTATGCAGAGCTGATGTGTTTGGATTGGGAAGTGGATGAAGATGGTTTTATCGAAAAAAATCAGCAGCTCGCAACAGAGAGAAAATATGCCTGGTGGGTACAAAAACAACCTTCGCCGTATCCGGCATTACCTACTTGGGTACGTATATTATTAACTGTGTACGGAATGTTTTGGTTGCAAATGCTTTTCTCCGCCGGTCTTTCCAGTTTGTATCGAAAGAATTTAGATTACGACAGTCTTAATATTCTTGTTTGGCTCACTTTAGGATTGTACTTCCTGCTGAGATTTGTACCGAAATATTATTCTTCCGAACGCTGCGAAAATTAAGCGTTTTTGTGGAACTAATGTAATATTTTTGTGTCTATAAGAATATTCTTTTTACAGTATGATATAATCTAAAAAAATATCAGGAGGTTAGAAATGATAAGCAGATTGAGAAATATCTTTTTTGCGGTGGCAGCAGGGACTTTATTGTTGGGGTCTTTTCACACTGCTCAAGCTTATGACGGCAAAGCTGATGACATCAGGGTATCCGGACGTGTGGAGCGGGAATATGTTCCCGATATTGGCTACGTTCATTTTACTGTTTTAGGCAGGGGCAAAACATCGGGAGAAGCCGCCGAAGATGTAGCCAATAATGTCGCTGCGGCAAAGAGAAGTCTTTTGGGCATCAACATTATTTCAGACGCTTTTACTACGGAAAGTTATTCCCTTTGGCCGGTGTATAATGATAAAAATAAGGTTGTAGGCTATGAAGCGCAAAATATGTATAAAGTTAAAGTTGACGAATTGAATAAGTTGGGACAGGTAATTGACAAGCTTTCCGAAAGCGGCGTGGGTAATATAAATTATCTTTCTTACGATTTGCGCAACAGAAAGCTGTATTTGCAGCAGCTTTTAGGCGAAGCGCTTCAGGATGCGAGGAGCAGAGCTTCGGTTATTGCTAACGCGTCGGGAAGAAGCTTGGGAAGATTGCTTCACGCAGATACGGACGGTCATGCGCCGAGGAATATTACTCAGTATGATATGCTGGGTGTTCGTAGCAGCAAAATGAATGATTCCGCTCCTACGGTAATAGATGCTAAAAATATAATGTTAACGGCAGAAATTGAAGCAATATTTGCTCTGGAATAGCAAAAACTCCGCGGACATATAAGGTCGGCGGAGTTTTTTATGCCTAAAGCGTTGCTTTCAAAATAAAACACATCCTTGAAAGAACACGATGTACTTTTTAAGCCATCACATATATCTGTAGTTGCGCAGCGCTGTTAAAAAATCTGCGTCACTCGTATTGTTCTTGCAGATGGCTTTGAAGTCCGAAAAATTTTTTATTTCAACACCCCAGAGGAAAGCATCGCTTTCGTCGTAAAAGGCGGCAACTATAATTTCCTTATCGTCAAGGGGCGTTTTGCCAAGTTCGTCCGTAAGTAAAAGATAGCCGTTTGAAAAATCTTTACCGTATACGGTGATATTTTCTTCCGGAGTTTCATCTTCCCAAAAACCGAGCTTCTCAAAGTCTTCAGCAGTCAGCATCATATACACACCTCTAATCTTTTCAAGTGGTTTAATTATAACATATGTTCGAATAAATGTGCTATAATAGTAGACGGATTATTGGAGGGAGAGCGACTTGAAAAAGCCTAAAGAAAACAACGTGCTGCAGGTGGAATTCATATGTCCTAAATGCCACAGGCATCTCGCCTGGGCAACTTCCAAAGCGGAGATGCAATGTCCGTCCTGCGGTAAGTGGGTCAATAATGGTAACAGAAAAAAAGATTGCGAAGTTTTTTTGCCGCTTAATGATGAACAGTTGGTTCTTTTTGATTAACCAATTTTAAAGAGGTGTATCATGTCAAGTATTTGGGAGCAGGCGGAAGCATTAAAACAGGAAGCCGTAAGTCGGCGCAGAGATGTACATCGTTTTCCGGAGCCGGCATGGACCGAGTTCAGGACAACTGCTTTGATTGTAGAAGAATTACAGCGGCTGGGTTTCGAAGTATTATTCGGAGCGGATATTATTGACGGTTCGACGATGATGGGCGTGCCGGATGAAGCGACGTTACAGAACGCTGCAGAGAGAGCTGTAAGCGAAGGTGCAGATGCTGAGCTTGTGTGCAAGATGAACGGCGGCAGAACCGGAGTTGTCGGCATATTGAAGACGGAGCGACCCGGAAAAACAGCAGCTTTTCGCTTTGATATAGATTGCAATGACTTGCAGGAAGCGGAAGACGAGCAGCATTTTCCGTGCAGGGATGGTTTTGCGTCCGTTCATTCCGGCGCCATGCATGCCTGCGGACATGACGGTCATGTAGCCATAGGCCTTTTGACTGCCAGATTGCTTGTTGATAATAAAGATAAACTGAGCGGAACTGTAAAACTGATTTTTCAGCCTGCGGAGGAGGGTGTGCGCGGCGCGCTTGCCATGGTCAAAGCAGGAGTGGTGGATGATGTTGACTTTTTCTTCGGAGGACATATCGGTTTTAAAGCGACTAACAACAACACGTTAGCGGTGCTTTCGAAGGGATTTCTGGCGACAGCGAAACTGGATGCGGAGTTTTTCGGCAAAGCTTCTCATGCAGGAGCTGCTCCGGAGAAAGGAAGAAATGCTCTTCTGGCTGCTGCTCAAGCTGCCGTATCTTTAAACACGATTGCAAGACACAGCGGCGGAGCCAGCCGCATTAACGTCGGCGTTATGGAAGCCGGAACAGGCAGGAATGTTGTGCCGGATTACGCCATACTGAAGTTGGAAACTCGTGGAGCGGACTCGTCTGTTAATGCATATATGCTGGAAGAAACCAGACGTATTTTGAAAGCTTGCGCCGACATGTACGGCGTTTTTTTGCAGGAACGAATGATGGGCAGCGCACCTTCATGTCAGCCGGATGAGGAGCTGAGCAGAGAAGTTGCCGCTTTGCTTGCCAAAGAGTGTCGTTACGACGAGCTTCTTGCCGGCGTGGAGCTTGGAGGAAGTGAAGATTGTTCATATTTTATGGAAAGAGTGCAGCAACGCGGAGGCAGAGCTCTTTATCTGATGTATGGAAGCGTCATAAAATCGGGGCATCACAGCAACCATTTTGATTTTGACGAAGATTGTTTGTGGAGAGCGGCAGCAGCTTTGACAACTTTGGCCGTTTATTTTACCGGGAAAAATTTTGGAGGCAATGCGTAATGAAAATATTTATGGATACGGCTGACGTGGAAGAAATAAAAAGAATGACACAATGGGGTGTTGTTTACGGAGTAACTACAAATCCTTCACTGATAGCAAAAAGCGGACGGCGTCATGCAGAGGTTATTGCAGAAATCGCTACTCTTGTGAAAGGTCCGGTAAGCGCGGAGGTTATCAGCACAGATTGCCGGGGTATGTTGCAGGAAGCACGCGAGCTGGTAAAAATAGCTTCCAATGTAGTGGTGAAGATACCGTGTACTTCGGAAGGGCTCAAAGCTGTGAAGCTGTTGTCGGAAGAAAATATAAAAACTAACGTGACGCTCGTTTTCAGCATGTCTCAGGCGCTATTGGCGGCAAGAGCCGGTGCTTCTTATGTAAGTCCTTTTATAGGCCGTCTCGATGATATCGGTGAAGACGGAGCAATGTTGGTAGAAAATATAGTTTCGGCATTTAAAATGTACGGCATAAAGACGGAGGTTATTGCCGCCAGCATCAGAAGCATTAAACACGTTGAGCGGGTCATGCTTGGCGGATGTCAGATAGCTACGATTCCCACAGCAGTAATGGAAAAAATGCTTCAGCATCAATTGACGGAGCAGGGACTGCAAAAATTTTTACAGGATTATGAGAAAAGTTTAAAATAAGTTTATGATGGACGAGGTGGGTATATGATAAAGCATTTGACAAGAGGGGTTCTGGCGGTTGTGTCATCTTTTCTTTCGGTGGGAGCGGTAGAAGCACAGACTGCAGTGCTTCCTCCGGAAGAATATGTGGAAGTAAAGGCCGAACTTAAAACTGAGGGACCGGTCCTCATATTTTCAGACAGTCCGGAAATGGTTTATGATAATGGTGTCTTATATCGTGATAATGTGCAGGGCGCGGTTAGAATTTTTTTTCATCATGTAAACGCAGTAAAAAGTGATAAAAAATTGGCAGTTCTTCTCAAAAATATAGATCAGCTGAGACCGGTAAAGTATGAGATTGTGAGAAAAGGTATCGGGGGGAATTCTTGGGATTATCTCAGGGATGGCAAAGAGGCCGAAAAAAATTATTTTGACGACGCCTCGCAACAACCGGACGGCGGCAGGATAGGTTTTGGAAACAGCGTGGAACTTCTTACCGGTAGAGGAAGTATTTTGAAGAAGGATAAACTTCTGACCGGAATAATAGATTTGCAGATAGAGCGTCCTTTGCAGTTAAGTGTTGTGATGTGTGATGCCAGGACCTCAGCAGAGATTTTTTCTGAAAGCGCGGATATTCTTCCGATGGATGAACATCCTTTGCGAGGAACTTTCAGCCAAGCCGATTGGAAGTACAGAATAAAACAGACTATAGAGGCTGATAAAAATAATTATATGCTGAAATTGGCAGGATCCGAAAATTACATTAAAGGTATTGACGCCACTACAGGACAAGCCGCAGAAAATTACGGAAACTACGGCGTTGTTTATGAAGTTGATTTTAATATAGGAGGGGATTCTCCGGTAAAATTTATTTTTAATCCGTTGGGAGGGCCTTTTGCCGGATATGGCGTTCTTGAAGGCAATGGCAGCAGAAAATTGATAGGTATGCCGGAACGAAGAGTTGATATCGGCAGCACGGTCAACGATGCCGTTGTGCTGGGAAATTTGTTGCCAGGAAAATATAAGTTTTACTGGTCGCCGCCGGGAGCAGGAAATTTGCCGGTAAGATTTTTTTGGCAAGCGGCAAATAAAAAATAAGTTTTTAATCAATGACTTAGTTTTTCGAAAGAAATGTGTGAGTGTCTCCTAAAAATTTGGTGAGTTTTATTTGATATAAATAAA
>JAXFPC010000027.1:0-24461 GCA_034180005.1 Acidaminococcaceae bacterium
GACAAATACCGCAGACATCCTGCAGAGTATTTTGGCAGCTTTGGACGTGGTGCTGCCTGCGAACAAAGAACAGGTTGCTGAAATTGAAAGAGTGGTAATTTCCAGTACCGTTGTGACGAATGCCATAGCAGAAGGGAAAGTTGCCCCGGTATTTCTTGCAGTTGTTACGGGCCCGGGGATGAATGTGGACGATAAATTTCCCGTAAGCCCGGTTTATCTGGAGGGCTGCGTGGATCATCGCGGCAAAGTGACAGCGCCTCTCAATCTTGAGAAGCTGAGAGAACGTTCCGCGAGAGAGAATATTTCCTGTAGCGCGGTCAGTTGTAAATTCTCCGTACGTGAACCGTCACAGGAGCAAATGCTGGCGGAGCAACTCAGAAAGTTTGGCAGTCATAAAGTTTTTCTGGGCAGCGAGATGAGCGGAGAGCTTAATTTTATCAGACGGACTAATTCGGCTTATTACGCTGCGGCTGTAAGCAATCTGTTCGACGTATTCTGCGATAGAGTAAGTACCGCTTTAGCTGTGCGTAATATTAAAGCTTCCGTACATATTTTGAAAGCTGACGGAGGAACCGTTCCTCTTTCGGCTGCAGCAGCGCATCCTGTGGAAGCTGTATTTACCGGACCGGCAGCTTCGGTTTTAGGTATCGAGGCTTTGACCATACCTTACGGTGACGGTATTTCTCTCGACGTGGGAGGCACGACTACGGATATAGCTTTTTGGCAGAACGGCAATCCTTTGATGGCGAAGAGAGGAGCAGTGATAAATTCCTTTCCCACCGCAGTTCGTTCTTTTCATATGCGCAGCGTAGGCATAGGCGGCGACAGCAGGATACGAAAGACGGCGTCCGGTTATACAGTTGGACCGGAGCGAGAAGGTAAAGCGGCAGCCTTGGGCGGATTGGAGGCGACGCTTTCCGACGCTTTAATTGCAGCCGGGTATGTGGAGTTCGGTGACGCGGGAAAATCTTACGCTGCTTTGCTGAGATTTGGTTCGGACGTCAGCAAGGAAGCGCGGGCAATTATTGATGCCGCTGTTTCCAAATTGCAGCTTGTTATAGAAGAAATGCTTGCCGAATGGGAAAGACAACCTGTTTACAAAGTTGAGGATGTGCTGCGAGGTACAACATTTCATCCGGAAGTGCTTATTGGTGTCGGCGGCGGTGCGCCGGGATTGGTGCGGGCTTTGGGAGAGAAGATGAATGTGCCCGTGGAAATTCCTTTGGGCGGTATGGTGGCTAACGCCGTGGGTGCAGCTGTGGCCAGACCGACTTTGGCTGCCGGACTTCATGCAGATACAACAGAAGGAACATACATCATTCCGGAAAGCGGGCAACGCTGTAAACTGCCGCCGAATTTCAGTTTGCAGACAGGTCGGCATATTTTAGAACGATGGCTGCAGGAAAGAGCTTCAGCATGGCAGCTTTCAGATTTGGAAACGGAGCTGACTTCGTGCGAGCATTTTAAGACAATACACGGATATTACGACAGCGGTGATATTTACAATTTGCGTATGCAGCTTAAACCAGGAATTCTTTATAAAGTCAAGGGAAAAGAGGTGAAGTTCTGATGCCGGCAAACACTTTGGGATTGATTTTCTTTCCTGCCTTTGATTGGATGATCAGTCCGGGACATCCGGAGCGTCAGGAGCGACTTCTCTATACTCGTGACCAACTGTCTGAAGAGGGGATTTTTGATTGTGAAGAAATCAGAGAATACAAACCGCGTCTGGCAGAAATTAACGATTTGCAGCGAGCGCATGTAGGCGTTCCGGAAATAGGACGTCTCATTACTCCTGCACATCTTACTTCCGCAGGCGGATGTCTTGTTGCAGCCGACGCAGTTATGTCGGGTGAAGTAAAAAGAGCATTTGCTCTCGTCAGACCTCCGGGGCATCACGCCATGAGAGTGGTACATGGCATAAGAGGTTTTTGCACAGTGAATATAGAGGCGGTGATGGTGGAGTATTTGCGCAGTAAATATAATTTGCGCAGGATTGCCGTCGTTGATACGGACGTTCATCATGGAGACGGGTCTCAGGATATTTTTTACCATGATCCGGATGTGCTTTATATTTCTTTTCATCAAGACGGACGCACTCTTTACCCGGGTACAGGGTTTCTTGAAGAGGCCGGCAGTCCGGAAGCATGGGGGATGACAATCAATCTGCCTTTGCTTCCCGGAACGGGTGATGAGGGACTGCATCGCTTGTATGACGGTCTGATAAAAAATATTTTGGAAGATTTTCAGCCGGAGTTGATCATAAATTCCGCAGGACAGGATAATCACTTCAGTGATCCTTTGGCTTCCATGCAGATTACTGCTCAGGGTTACGCAAAATTAGCTGATAAACTTAAAGCGGATATTGCTGTTTTAGAAGGAGGCTATTCTGTAGAAAGCGCGTTACCTTACGTTAATACGGGAATCATACTTGCTATGGCCGACATGGATTACAGCAGAGTAGTGGAACCGGACACATCTTTGCTTAGAAAGCAGGATTGGCGCTGTGATAAAAAAGTGGAGCAGCTGATTCGGGATGCCGGAGCATTGTATTTCGGCAGGGAGAAAAAGAGAGCGGAGTTGATTGCCGAGTGCGGCGGGCGTTGGAGCAGAAAAAAATACATTTATTACGATGAAGAAGGTATCAGAGAAGAGCAGCTTGAAACGGTGACGTATTGCAATAAAGGTTGCGGAGGATATTATTCGATTGCTTCGGAAGCCATTGGCACAAGATTTGGCAATCAAAACGCTTATATAGTTTGCGTTCCCAGGTATATCTGCCCGAATTGTCGGGCAAAAGCAAAGGATGAAGCTGCGGCGGCAAAAAGAAGCGGACAGTGGCAGAACATATTCATTCAGAATATAGCTGACGGATATATTGAAAAATTATAAATTTCAACAGAAAGAAGGAAGGTTATTTTGGTAATTCAGGAATTAATAATCGCCACTACAAATGTCGGCAAGACGGAAGAATTCAGAGAGCTTATGAAAGAGCTGCCGGTGGAAATAAAATCTTTGACTGATTATCCGGAGATTGAAGCTCCTCAGGAAAACGGTCGCACATTTGCTGCTAATGCTCGCATAAAGGCGCAGCATTATGCTCGCCTGACAGGCTTGCCTTGTCTTGCCGACGATTCCGGCTTGGAAGTGCAGGCACTGGAAGGGGCTCCAGGTGTACGCAGTGCCAGATATGCCGGAGAAGAAGCAACAGACGCGGATAATAATCAGCTGCTGTTACACAATATGAAATTTCAGGTGAAAAGAGCCTGTCGTTTCAGGTGCGCTTTGTGCGTCGCTTTGCCCACAGGAAAAGTTGTTTATGAAACGGACGGTATCTGTGACGGCATGCTGCTGCATGAACCTTTGGGAGAAAACGGTTTCGGCTATGATCCGTTGTTTTGGTCAACGGATCTGCACAAGGGATTAGGGGAAGCGGAGCCGGCAGAAAAGAACAAAATCAGTCATAGAGGTAAAGCTGTGAAAAAACTTGTTTCGATGTGGAGCAAAAAGAAATGAAACTCGGAATCACGGGTGACACTCACGGAAGCCTTGCTTCCATGCGCAAAATTTTACAAGTTTCTCCGCCTGTGGAAATGTGGCTGCACGCCGGCGACCATGCTGAGGATGCCAATTTTTTTTCGCAGGCGACAGGTCTTCCGACAGTGTGTGTCAGCGGTAATTGTGATTTCGGTTCCGCTGCAAAACCGGATGAGTTTCTTGAGTTGGAAGGAAGTCATATATGGTTGACGCACGGGCATAAATATTTGCGCTTTTCCGAGAAATCAGATTTGACGTATTGGGCCGGAGTTTTCGGAGCAGATATAGCAGTTTACGGTCACACTCATGTGCCGATGATAGACAGCAGCGGAATCCTGCTGCTTAATCCGGGAAGTCCGTTTCGCCCCAGAGGCGGCTCTCGCCCCGGGTTTATTGTGCTGACGTTAAAGCGTGGGCAAAATCCTTCAGCTGAGTTTGTTGAGTTGTGAATATATTTTAGACGGATTAGATGCGGCGCCTGTGGTTTACTTAAAAATGCTTGCATAAAAGTTGTTCTTGTTTTAAAATATAGTATACACTAAATGAACTTTTGGAGGGAATATAGTATGACATTAAGAGACGAAGCACTGAAACTTCACTTGGATCATAACGGTAAGATTGAGATTGCCTGTAAAGTTCCTCTGGCTGACAGCTACGATTTATCCATAGCGTATACGCCAGGTGTTGCCGAACCGTGCAAAGAAATAAAAGCAAATAAAGATTTTTCCTTTGAATATACATGCCGCGGAAATATGGTTGCAGTTGTTACCGACGGTACTCGTGTCTTGGGACTGGGAGATATAGGGCCTGAAGCTGCGATGCCGGTGATGGAAGGAAAGGCTGCTCTTTTTAAAACTTTCGGTGACGTTGACGCCGTACCGATTTGCTTGGACACTAAAGATCCTGATGAATTTATCAGAACAGTAAAGTTGTTGCAGCCAAACTATTCAGGTATAAATCTGGAAGATATTTCTTCTCCGAAATGTTATGAAATAGAGCGCCGACTGAAAGAGATATGTGATATACCTGTTTTCCATGACGATCAACACGGTACTGCGATTGCTTGTTTAGCTGCAGTTATAGGTGCGCTTCGCTTCGTAAAAAAAGATCTTAAATCCTCGCGTATCGTAGTCAACGGCTGCGGCGCGGCCGGCAGCGCCATCGGCAGATTATTGGTGAATATGGGCGCAGAAAATGTTATTATGGTAGATCGCTGTGGAGCTATCTACGAAGGAATAGATGCTTCTCTGGATGATGTTCAACTATATCTGTCCAAAGTTACAAATAAGGAAAAACGCAAGGGAACTTTGGCCGATGTGGCGCGCGGCGCTGACGTTTTGATCGGTGTTTCTGGGCCGAATATATTCACGGCTGAAATTATGAGAAGCATGGCTGCAAAAGCCGTGGTTTTCGGTTTGGCCAATCCGGTTCCGGAAACGTCTTATGAGGCGGCGAAGGAAGCCGGCGTAGCCGTAGCAGGAACAGGACGTAGCGACAGTCCGAATCAAGTGAATAATGTGTCAGTTTTTCCGGGAGTCTTTCGCGGTGCTATTGATGTGAGAGCAAAATCTATTACTGAAGAAATGAAAATTGCGGCTGTTTACGCCATCGCCGGTTTGATTGACGAAAAAGATTTGCGCGAGGATTACGTCGTGCCAGGAGCATTCGATCCGCGACTGGCTCCTGCAGTTGCTGCAGCTGTTGCAAAAACTGCAATAGAAACAGGCATGGCCCGCAAAATAATCGATCCGGAAGAAATCAGGAAAAATACTGCTAAGCGCATAGCGCGTACTTGACCAGTGTTGGAGGATTTAACAACATGAGAGAGATAGATGTCGCTGAGATAAAAAGAATTGTCGCCGAGCTTTGTGTTGAGTCCTGCTACTATCTTCCGGAAGAAGTAGTGGCCAAACTTAAAGCTTCGGAAGCCGAAGAGGAGTCCTCGTTGGGCAGAGAAATCTTGGGGACTATTATTGAAAATGCCAGATTGGCAAAGGAAAAGTCGGTACCTTTGTGTCAAGATACCGGACTGACTGTAGTCTTTCTTGAGATAGGACAGGATGTACATTTTGTCGGCGGAGATTTATACGAAGCTGTTAATGCCGGAGTGGCTCAAGGATATACGGAGGGATATTTGCGCAAATCTTCTGTGGCGGATCCATTGTTTGCTCGCAAAAATACTGGAGATAATACTCCGGCTATAATTCACACTTCTATAGTTCCGGGAGAAAAAGTGAAAATAACAGTATCCCCTAAAGGTTGCGGCAGTGAGAATATGGGGGCGTTGAAAATGCTTAAACCTGCAGACGGAGTTGAAGGTATTAAGCAGTTCGTAGTAGATACGGTGCGCAATGCAGGACCTAATCCTTGTCCGCCGGTAACGGTTGGCGTAGGAATTGGCGGCAACATGGAGAAGGCTGCACTTTTGGCCAAGTATTCTCTCATTCGCGTCTTGGGTGAGCATAACAGCGATGCTCTTTATGCGAAACTGGAGGAAGAATTGCTGGAACTGGTCAATAAAACCGGAGTAGGTCCTTCTGGGTTGGGCGGCAGAACAACAGCTCTGGCAGTAAATATTGAATATGCTCCTACGCACATAGGCGGACTTCCGTGCGCTGTAAATCTTAACTGCCATGCCGCTCGACGTGCGCAGGCGGAAATATAGGAGGCTGCTATGAAGGAAGGAATAAAATATATTACGACACCTTTAACGGCTGCTACTGTTAAAGATTTGCGCGCCGGAGATGTGGTGCGCATCAGCGGTTATATCTATACTGCCAGAGATGCGGCGCATAAAAGATTGACGGAAGCGATGGAGAGAGGTGAAGCTTTGCCGATAGATCTTCAGGATAATGTGATTTATTATGTCGGTCCGACTCCTGCGAAACCGGGACAGATAGTCGGAAGTGCCGGACCTACGACTAGCGGCCGCATGGATAAATACACTCCTGCGATGCTGGAACGCGGTATGCGCGGGATGATCGGCAAAGGTCTGAGGAGTGATGAAGTGATTGAAGCATGCGTAAAGTACGGCGCGGTATATTTTGTTGCCATAGGCGGAGCTGCTGCAGTGATCGCGGAATCAATCAAGGGTGAAACGATGATTGCTTACGAAGATTTAGGACCTGAAGCGATCCGCAGATATGAAGTGAAAGATTTTCCCGCCATTGTCTGCGTAGACAGTTACGGCAACGATTTTTATAAAGAAGGAATCAAAATATATAATAGAGAATAATGCTTTCAATGTAACAACTATAACAAAAAACAGAGCGGTATTTTCCGCTCTGTTTTTGTTTGAGATTTTCCCTTGACAAAAAAGTCGGCTTGAGTTAATATTACAGCAATTTCACAACGGGCTCTTATCGAGAGTGGCTGAGGGAACAGGCCCTATGACGTCCGGCAACCAAGCTTTGCTATGGTGCTACATCCTGCAAGAGTAAAATCTTGGAAGATGAGAGAAAGGCAGATGCTCTTTCTCCGGAAAGAGTTTTTTCTTGTTTGAGCTGAATTTATAGTGTGAAAATAAGGAGGAATATTTATGAAAAAATTATTGCTGACTTTGCTTGCATTGGTGAGCATAGCTGTCGTTGCCGCCGGTTGCGGTGGTGGAGATGACAAAAAAACTGCTCCTGCCGGAGATAAAAAACAGGTTACATTGAAAGTCGGCGCCACAGCCGTGCCACATGCCGAGATACTCAATCACGTGAAGTCTTCGTTGGCTAAGGATGGCGTAAATCTGGAAATTATCGAATTCAGCGACTATGTAAAGCCGAATCTTTCCTTAAATGACAAGGAATTAGACGCTAACTTTTTCCAGCATGAACCTTATCTGGATACTTTCGTAGTTGAGAGAAAGCTGCCTTTGGTTTCTGCCGGTAAAGTGCACATTGAGCCTATGGGTATCTATTCCAAAAAAATCAAAGACTTGAAAGATATTCCTGACGGAGCAAAGATAGCCATTCCCAACGATCCTTCCAATGCGGGCAGATCGCTGGCTTTGCTGCAGAGTGCAAAATTGCTTCAGCTTAAAGAAGGTGTGGGCGTAAAGGCTACTGTGGGCGACATTACGGGCAACGACAAAAAACTGCAGATTATTGAAATAGAAGCTGCTCTCTTGCCTCGCTCTTTGGATGATACTGATCTGTCCGTTATTAATTCCAATTTCGCTATGGAAGCAAAACTTAATCCTGTGAAGGATTCTCTTTTTACAGAACCTAAAGAGTCTCCCTACGCTAACATTGTAGCTGTACGTAAGGGCGACGAAAATCGTCCGGAGATTCAAAAATTGATGAAAGCTCTTCGGTCTGAGGAAGTAAAAAAATTCATCGACGAAAAATACAAAGGCGCTGTTGTAGCTGCTTTTTAATATCGCAAAAATATCCGATCCTCGGATCGGATATTTTTTTCGCAGATAGCATGCCTGTCAGCGGAATATTTTTATTTGCAAACAATTAAATTAACTTGTATTGTCAAAGTAAGAGCTTCAAGATTTTACTCAGAGTAGCGATGTGCAGATAAAATTGCGGGCGATAATTTTCTCTAAATATTTTTCAATACATTCGAGTTGTGATAAAATGTATCCGAGATGGTGATTGTATGAGATATACTGATATTAGCGAGGCGATTTTCTTAGATCGTCCCAATCGATTTATTGCACATATTTTAGTTGACGGCAGAGAAGAGATCGCTCATGTTAAAAATACCGGACGTTGCCGCGAACTGCTCGTGCCGGGATGCAAAATTTTTGTGCAGCATCATGACGATACCAAGAGGAGGACGCGCTACTCGCTCATCGCGGTGAATAAAGGCGATTTGCTGATAAATATGGATTCACAGGCTCCTAATAAGGTTGTGGAGGAGTGGCTTACAGAAAAAAATCCTTTCGGGAAGCTGCGACTTCTGCGTCCGGAGTATACCTATGAAAGTTCCAGATTCGATTTCTATCTTGAAACTGCGACAAAAAAATACTTTGTCGAGGTTAAAGGAGTGACACTTGAGAATAATGGGGCGGTATTTTTTCCGGATGCTCCCACAGAGCGCGGCATTAAACATTTACAGGAGCTGAGCAGGGCTATTGCCGACGGATACCATGCAGCGATTATTTTTGTAGTGCAGATGTCCGGCGTGAGATTTTTTGCTCCGAACGAAATTACGCACCCGGAGTTTGCCACAGCTCTTCGAGAGGCCCAGCGAAGCGGAGTGGAAATTTTGGCTTACGAGTGTTCGGTAACACCTGACAGCGTGATGCTTAGCAGAAAGGTGCCGATAAAAATTTAAGATTTTTTCGGGAAGTTTTCATAATTTGCTTAGTACATAAGCGTGTCATGCGATTTGTAGAAGCTGCGGTCGCTATCATTATTTGGTCGGAGTAGTCTTCTCTACGACTCAACAACCAGGAGGATTTTAATGCATCAATATTTATTTCACATAGGCGATTTTCCCATAAGAATGTACGGCTTGATGCTTTGTTTGGCGATTGCTTTGGCGACCGGAACGGCATACTTTTTAGCTAAACAGGACGGACGTTGGCATGAACATGTTTTGGATATAGGAATTTATGGCGGATTCGCAGGTCTCATAGGCGGCAGATTGTGGGATGTTTTTTTCTTCGACTGGGATTATTACAGTGAACATCTCTGGGAGATTCCCTATGTTTGGCAGGGCGGTATGGCCGTGCAGGGTGGGATGCTGGCAGGAGTAATTTGCGGTATCTGGTATTGTAAAAAGCATGGGATCGATTGGTTGGCGTTCGGAGATATAGTGGTGCCTGCGCTGTTGATAGGACAATCCGTAGGCAGAATGGCCAATTTACTCAACGGAGATGCTTTCGGAACCCCTACGGGAGGAAATTTCGGACTTTTATATCCGGAGGGAACATTGGCGTACAAAATTTACGGAGCTCAGCCGCTATGGCCGGCAGAGGTTTGGGAAGGGCAGCTTGATATTGTGCTTTTCGCTTTGCTGCTTCTGTTCAGAACGACAAATCACGTTAGAGGTCAAGCTTTATTTTTGTATCCGATGCTTTATTCAGCGCTGCGGTTTTTTTTGGAAATGCTGCGCGGCGATTACGCTGAACCGTGGCTTTGGGGTATGACATCGGCACAGGCGACCAGCGTAGGATTCTTTCTTTTCGGTCTTATTGGTTTTGTCTATTTGGGTTACAGTGAGCGCAGGAAAAAAAACAAACAAAGTTATTGACAAACAAAATATAATTGGCTATAATATCTACGTTGCCTGAAAGCAATTTAAGTGACTCCATAGCTCAGCTGGATAGAGCGTTTGACTACGAATCAAAAGGTCGCAGGTTCGAATCCTGCTGGGGTCACCACTGAAAAATCAAGCCACAGCGTTTGCTGTGGCTTTTTTGTTAGACATTACGCAACAATAATAAGCGGAAACGACTTATTGTGTTTCCGAACAGTTGCATAGGAGAGCGACCAATCTGCCGGCGAGTTTGAAGTCAAAGACACGAATAGTATAAATTTGGACATATAAAATAAAAGTAAACTGGCGATATTAATATAATCAGTAGATGTTATAATACTGAGAGTGAAAAAGTTTTATATTGAAACGGAGGCAATGATATGACTTATTTAAATAAAGCTTTGACAATAGCCGGGAGTGATTCCAGCGGTGGCGCCGGGATGCAGGCGGATCTTAAAACTTTTGAAGAGCTTGGTGTCTACGGTATGACCGCTTTGACTTGTATAGTTACAATGGACCCGCACAGTGGTTGGGAGCACGGTTTTTTTCCTTTGGATGTATCCGTTGTTGAGAGTCAGCTCGTTACGATAGTGGAGGGCGTAGGAATTAATGCCATGAAGACGGGCATGCTGGGCAGTACCGATCTGGTCGATCTCGTTGCACGTTCAATTGATAAGTATAAGCTCAAAAACATTGTAATAGATCCGGTTATGGTATGTAAGGGATGCAATGATATTCTTGTTCCCGATGCGGCGGATGCAATTAAAAGTTTACTTTTGCAGCGTTGCGACGTAATTACTCCCAACATCATAGAAGCCGCTTTTTTGGCAGGTATGCAGGAACTGAAAAACGTGGAAGAAATAAAAGAAGCTGCAGGCAGGATTGTGGAGTTGGGTGCCAAGAATGTCGTCATAAAAGGCGGCGAAAGATTGGCAACGAATGAGGCGGTTGATATTTTTTACGACGGCCACAATTTTGAGGAAATGTCTTCTGAAAAAGTTTATCCGTCTTATAATCACGGTGCAGGCTGCACTTATTCGGCAGCTGTTACCGCAGGATTGGCCAACGGATTATCCGTTGCTGAAGCTGTGCGCCAGGCGAAAGCCTTTATCACAGCTGCATTGAAGCATTCTTTCAGACTCAATGAGTTTATAGGTTGCACAAATCATACAGCTTATAAAAAATATAATTTATAAAAGTTTTATGCCGGACTCTCAGAGTCCGGCATTTTTGTTGCGCAGAGATATCGTCTCGCGTATAATATTACGCAAGGAGATGTAGATATGAAATATGAATTAGTCGTTTTTGACATGGACGGTACTATTCTGGATACACTGGATGATTTGTATACGTCCATAAATTTTGCTTTGAAAAATAACAGTTTGCCTGCTCGCTCGAAGGAAGAGATTAGAAAATTTTTGGGAAACGGACTTATGCACTTGGCGATATCCAGCGTTCCGGCGGGTACGGAACAAAAAGAAGTGGATAATGTTTGCGCTGATTTTTCTGCGCACTACAAGAAACATTGCGCCGATAAGACAAAACCGTATGAAGGAATTTTAGCGTTGCTCGCGGCGCTCAGAGCTGCGAATATAAGAACGGCTGTTGTTTCCAATAAACCTGACTTCGGCGTGCAGGAACTTGTGAATAGATATTTTCACGGATTGTTCGACTATGCTGTGGGCGAGCGCGCCGGAATCAGAAGAAAACCTGCTCCGGATACAGTAAATTCTGTAATGAAGCATTTGCATATTGGAGCTGAAAACACAATTTATGTAGGCGATTCCGAAGTTGATTTGCAAACGGCAAAAAACTCAGGAATCAGTTGTTGTATTGTCAGCTGGGGATTTCGTGATAAATCGTATCTTGCGGCATGCGGAGCGGAGGAAATCGTTTCAGATATTGAGGAATTAAGAGCAAAGTTATTGCAGATATGATTTTTTGTATTGCGAAGAATTTTGTCCGACATATAGGCGTTTAGATTTTTAGCGTGAGCGGTTAAAATAAAAAACCGGAATTCACTATGTAAGTGAATTCCGGTCAAATTTTTTATTTTGGTCGGGGCGGCGAGATTCGAACTCACGGCCTCTTGTACCCGAAACAAGCGCGCTACCAAGCTGCGCCACGCCCCGACTTTACTAACTCCAGCAACAGAATGTATTATAGACTATAATACATTCTGTGTCAAGGTATTTTTCTAGCCCTGCGTAACTACGCGGATGCTTGTAACTTCAAACGCTTCCTGAATTGCAGGAAGCAATTCACGCTCGATGTTGGTGCGGTGAAGTTCGCTGGATGCAACTATCAAAATCCGCGTATCGGCATAATTGATATTATGAATACGGTTTACGAGGCGCACAAATTTTTCCTCGCCGATAATAGTTTTCAGTTTCTGAAGTTTTTCGAAGACAAGCGGTTTTTCCTGCGCCATACGCTCTTCAAGCGGGGAAAAAGGAACCGTAACTACTCTGGCGTCTTGAGCAAGGACAAAATTTTCCTCGCCTTCGCCGGGAACTACTAAATCTTCACGCATGATACATCCTCCGATACATTTGTATAAATACTACAATCCGACAAAGTACTGTCGTTAAAAATTTTTTGCAGGCAGATTCAGAGACCGGGGAATTATTATCTTGCAAATAAAAGTCCGGACGTATATAATTATAAAGTATGAAAACTTTTCAGTCAAGGAGCCTTAACTTTAAGGTGTTTTCACAATCAGCGCAGACGATTTCGAGGAAGGAGATTTTTTATGTTTGAAGAGTTTAAAAAATTTGCCATGCGTGGCAATGTAGTGGATATGGCTGTAGGTGTTATTATTGGCGGCGCCTTCGGTAAAATTGTGGCATCTCTGGTATCCGATGTTATTATGCCTCCTATCGGTATGGTTATGGGCGGCATGGATTTGTCCAATATGTTCATCAGCCTTAACGGACAGGCGTATGCTTCTTTAGAGGCGGCAAAAAAAGCCGGAGCTCCGGTTATTGCTTACGGAAGCTTTATTAATTCTATAATTGACTTTTTGATTTTGGCGTTCGTTATTTTCATTATGGTCAGCCAAATCAACAAGATGAAAGAAGAGCCGGCAGTTGCTGAACCGCGTCTGTGTCCGTATTGCAAACAACCTGTGGACGATGAAGCTACCCGTTGTCCCCACTGCACGTCTGAACTTGCATGACAGGACCATAATTGAAGCACTTTTTAATACCTTCGGAACAATCTTCCGGAGGTATTTTGTTTGCCAATTCAATTGCTTTGGGTTATAATAACTACTATAATTTACAGCTGCAAGCAAGGATTTTCAAGGAGGTAGGGAAATGTCTGTTTTAGATGTGCTTCGAGAGCGCGGCTTTATAAAACAAATGTCGCACGAAGCTGAGACGATAGATTTGCTGGAGAAGGAGAAAATTACTTTCTATATCGGCTTTGATCCTACTGCAGACAGTTTGCACGTGGGACATTTTATTGCTTTGATGATGATGGCTCACATGCAGAGAGCCGGACACCGTCCTATTTGCCTTTTGGGAGGCGGCACGGGTATGGTAGGAGATCCGAGCGGCAAGGATACGATGAGAAAGATGCTGACACGTGAGTTCATCGATCATAATATAGCGTGCTTTAAAAAACAGATGAGCCGGTTTATCGACTTTGAAAACGGGAAAGCAATCATGGCAAATAATGCAGACTGGTTGCTGGATTTGAATTATGTACAACTGCTCAGAGAAGTTGGCGTGCATTTTTCAGTCAATCGTATGCTGACTGCTGAATGTTATAAGAAACGTTTGGAAGCCGGACTGTCATTTTTCGAAATGAACTATATGATTATGCAGAGCTATGATTTCTGGCATCTTAATAAGGAATACGGCTGTGTTATGCAGTTGGGCGGCGATGATCAATGGTCCAACATGTTGGCAGGCGTAGAACTTATTCGTCGCAAAGAGCAGAAACCAGCTTTCTGTATGACGTGTAAACTATTGACGACCAGCGACGGACGCAAAATGGGAAAAACAGAGAAGGGCGCGCTCTGGCTTGATCCAGAGAAAACATCGCCTTATGATTTTTACCAGTACTGGCGTAATGTAGATGACAATGATGTTGAGAATTGTTTGTCGTTGTTGACATTCATTCCGATGGAAGAAGTTCGCCGTCTGAGTTCTTTGCAGGATGCTGCCATCAATGAAGCTAAGAAAGTTTTGGCCTTTGAAGTCACTAAGCTGGTGCATGGAGAAGAAGAGGCCGTGAAAGCAAAGCAGGCAGCGGAGGCTCTTTTTGGCGGCGGTGCAGATCTCAGCAGTGTTCCCACCATTGAAATAACGGAGCATGATGCTCAATCGAAAAAAGTTATAGACGTTTTGACGGAAGCTCAGGTATTTTCCAGCAAACGTGAGGCCAGACAAATGATAGTTCAAGGGGGACTCAGCGTCGGAGAAAAAGTTTTGACGGATCCGGAAACAGTCTTTTCACCGGAAATGTTTGACGAAGAACGGAGTTTGCTGTTGCGTAAGGGAAAGAAAAAATATTTCCGAGTACTCGTAAAGTAAATAGTGTATATGGAAATGTTTGTATAATACGTACACTCGCAGGTAATTTTGTAATAGCATCACGATGTAAGGAGTATGTTTATGGAACAACAAAAAAATTCAGCTTCGTTGGTTCTGCCTGTAGGTTTAATGCTCTTCTCGTTTTTTTTCGGAGCGGGAAATCTTATATTCCCGCCTGTTTTGGGGCAGGCTGCCGGGGATAATTTATGGTCGGCAGTTTGGGGATTTTGCGTAAGCGGTGTGGGTATGCCGCTGCTTGGTGTACTGGCTATTGTTATTAATAACTATGTCAATTCTTACGAGATGGCGCTACCTGTACAGTCAACTTATGCTAAGGTAGTCATGATTCTCTGCGCTTTGACCATAGGACCGTTTTTTGCAGCTCCTCGTACCGCAGCCGTTTCATACGAAACAGGTATTCAATTTTTCCTAGCGCCGTCGATGCACGATTTAGGAATGTTGATTTATTCGGTATTGTTTTTTGCTTTGACATATTATTTGTGTGTTAATCCTTCCGATTTGGTCGACAACATAGGTAAAATTCTGACGCCGCTGCTGTTGCTCTCTTTGGCGTTGCTGATAGTTTTTGCCGTTGTTAAGCCGATGGGTAATGCGGGTGCCGCTGTTGAAGCTTACAGATCGGCTCCTTACTTTAAGGGATTGCTGGAAGGGTATAACACCATGGATCTTTTAGCAGCGATGTTATTCGGTCCGGCCACAATCCAAGCTATTAAACTCAAAGGTATAACAGATCAAAAAGTTTTGGGGAAAGTTTGCATTTATGCCGGATTGGTAGCAGCAGCATGTCTTGCTGTCGTATATGCGTCTTTGGCTTATATCGGAGCAACCAGCGTCAATCAACTTGGACTTGAAACA
Organism: Acidaminococcaceae bacterium; assembly: GCA_034180005.1. Lineage (GTDB taxonomy): Bacteria > Bacillota > Negativicutes > Acidaminococcales > Acidaminococcaceae > JAXFPC01. The sequence continues at coordinate 15,159 of JAXFPC010000027.1, forward strand.
AATGGCGGCAAATTGCTCAACATGATATCGACGTATTATTTCGGTGAGTTTGGGTTGGTAGTTCTGACTCTGATTATTTTCTTTGCCTGCATTACTACCAGCGTAGGTTTGTGTACTTCTATTTCGAGCTATTTCGAGATACTTGCCGACGGAAAAATAACTTACAGACAATTTGTTATCGGAATGTGTCTGTTCAGTTTATGCGTTTCCAATATAGGCTTGTCAAATATTATAAAGTTTTCCATACCGGTATTGTGCATGCTCTATCCCGTAATCGTCGTGCTTGTATTGTTGAATTGCGGCAACAGAATATTCAATAGAGATAAGATGATATATCGTTGCTGCATGATTCCTACGACAATTTTTGCAGTGTTTGACGGATTGCGCGCCGCCGGCATTGACACGGGAGTGGTAAATGCTTTTCTTTCTAAAACCGTACCGCTTTACGATATAGGTTTCGGGTGGATAGTGCCGGCTGTTATAGGCATAGCTGTCGGGTATATTTTGAGGGTTGTTTTTAAGAGCGGTAAGTAAGCACGAAGAATCGTTCGGGCGGAGTTTAACATTTTATGAACAAGATTATTTTGGCATATAATTTTACTGAAGCAAGAATGCGCTCATTGCGAGTGCTTTGCGCTATGCTCAAGGTGCAGGTGCGAACTGTTGCCAAAGCAGACATGCTACAACCTGTTGGATATCTGTTGGGACTTGAGGGGATTGCTGCCTGTGAGGAAAAATTTTCCGGGGCGGGATGTGCCGAAGAAATGATTTTAATGTGCGGTTTTGACAAACTCTTGTTAAATCGTTTTCTGAGTTCGGTAAAGAAAAGCAAATTGGGCAGCATAAAACTCAAGGCGATGCTTACGGCGCATAATGTTGCTTGGTCGGGTAAACGTTTGCAGGAAGAGTTACGTGAAGAAAATGCTTATATGGAGAAGAGAGGCACTTTAAGTTTTCATGTTGCGGATGCAGACGTTGAAAAAAATTAAAATGGACCAAGTGTTGTCTTAAAATACTTTATTAATATTCGGAGGTAATGATGGCTAAAGACAGTTCTTTTGATGTTGTATCACAGGTAGATATGCAGGAGATGGATAATGCGGTTAACCAGGTCAGGAAAGAGATTGAGCAAAGATATGATTTTCGTGGCAGTAATGCTTCCATAGACTTGGGGGAAAAAGAAATTAAACTTGCTGCTGAAGATGAGTATAAATTAGGTGCGATAATTGATATGCTGAGACAAAGGATGGCTAAACGTGGTATTCCGCTTCGTTGCCTGGAATTGGGAAAAGTTGAACCTGCTTCCAAGGGAACTGTGCGTCAGCAGGTTGGCATACAACAGGGAATCTCGAAAGAGGCCGGTAAAAAAATTGTGGCTGCGATTAAGAGCAGCAAGTTAAAGGTTACCGCTCAGATACAGGATGACCAGGTAAGAGTGAGCGGCCAGAAAAAAGATGATCTGCAGAGTGTTATTCAACTTTTAAAGCGAGAAGATTTCGGAGTTGATTTGCAATTTATTAATATGAGATAAAAATAAGGTTTGAAAGTGGTATCCGCTTTCAAACCTTATTTTTATGGCAGGATTTTTTGCTTTTAATACGAAATAGTCAGTAACGAGAAAGGATGTGAAATAATGAAAAAGTTTTTCTGCTTATTTTTAATCGTGTTCTTTTTGCCGTCTTATGTTGCAGCGGAAAACAGTACGGTTATCGCATCTGGCAACTTTAAGGATCTAAATTCATCCGTAGCTGAGGAACGTTATGCTGCTCGAATATCGCCGTCGGGTTATTACAAAAATATCAGATTGTGCGGCAGGGTTAAAATTGTGGATAATTTTCCCGATATTAAACTCAAATTGGTAAAACATTTTCCAGATTTGAAGGTCAAGCTTGTCCATAATTTTCCGAGAGCCATCGGCGAATGGCAAATTGTTGAGTACGGTGAAGATTTTAAAATAAAATTTGTAGAGAATTTCGAAGATATAAGGATAGCTTATGTGGAAAATTTTCCCGGGTTGCCATAAAGAAACGCTTCATTAACAATGAAGCGTTTTTATATTTTTCGGAAAAGCTTTATCTTACTGTTGCTCCCAAATTATGTCTTCACGAAAAGCTGTACCGAAAACTGTATACGTTAAATCAGCACCGGTAAGGTTGGCTCTGTCAAGTACGGCTCTATCGAAATATGCGTGACTCAAATTGCTGTTGTTGAGCTGAGCGTTGCCCATTTTAGCGCTGTTCAGATTGCTGTAGTTAAGGTTGCAACGGTGCATTTTAGCGGAATAAAGATTAGCCGATTGAAAAACGGTGTTTGGCAGTTCGGCATTTTGCCAGTAGCTGTAAGGCAAATTGGCATAGCTGAAGTTGGCGTAGTCACACTTGCTACCGGAGAAAGAGGCTTCAGCGCCGGAAACATCTTCTAAGTCCGCGTTGAGGAGAGTTGCTCCGTTGAATTGCGCGCGATAAAGCACAGCGCTGTTTAATTTGGCGTTGGTTAGATCGGCGAAGTTGGCCAGGGCGAATGAAAAGTCTGCTCGTTGCAAATTTGCTTGACGCATGTTCACTTTGCTCAAGATGGAAGAACGCAGACAAGCACCTTTAAGTTGAGCTTTACTGAGGTTGGTTTTTTCAAGTCTTGCTTCCGTAAAATCTGCGCCGGAAAAATCTCTGCCGGAGAGATCCAGTCCGGACAAATCTGCTCCGGAAAGATCGCCGTTGGGGCAGGACGCGCCGTTTTGTACCGCCAGAAGATCTGCGTTGCTGTATGCTTGCGCAACAGTCGGAAGTATAGGGAGAGACCAGGAAAGTGCGCAGATAACAGAAAATAATTTTTTTAGCATTAATTGCACCTTCTAAACAAATTTAAGGTTCGTCGAACATTTTTTCCAAAGAATACGGATCATCAGGTAGTTCATCAAGGATGCGCCACGGATGATACTGTAAGAAGTCTTCTCTTTTAAGTTTTGCTCCGTCCAATAGTATCAGGCACCTGGCTCCGATGGCGTCGGCGCAACGAATATCATTGGGTGTGTCGCCGATAAAAATATAATCTTCAGGACGCTGTTTAGGAGCTACAGTGCCGAAGTGACGCCACGCTTCTTTCGCCAAGTCGCAGCGTTCTGCACTGAGTTCTCCGAAAGTATTCGTTGAGAATGAAAAAAAATTATCTAAGCCGTAATGTTCGAGCTTAAGTTTGGCTGCTGTTTTTGTGTTTCCTGTCAGCAGACAATTTTCATAAGATTCAGAGTGTGCAAAATAGCTTAGCGTTTTCTTTACATTTTTCATTAACCTGCCTTCGTAAAGAGGAAGAAATTTCGGCAGCTCTTTGTGATAAAGCGCCATAATCGCTTCAACGTCAGCTGCCGAAAAATTTTTGCGCACTCTTAGGACGGCACGCCTGATAATGCCGCAATCGGTTTTGCCTGAGAGACTTTGATCGAATTCAAAATTTTTCAGACCGTAATATACTGTAATGACGCTTTTCATGGCATTGATGCCGGCGCCGCCTGTAAGTAGAAGCGTACCGTCAATATCCCACATAAGATGCTTCATGTGTGCAGACCTTTCAGGCTGTGCATCATATGGAGCGAGGTTTAAAAATCATTTTTTTGATTTTTCCGCCCAAATTTTCCGTGCGGCGTATAAATTTTATGGAAGAGCGTTTTTTTGGTTTCATATCGCTTTCCGAACCGAAGTCTCCTCTGTTCAATAAGGTTATTTTTGACTTGTCGGCATCAAAAGACAGTCTGAGATAGCGTGCCATGCCTGCGGGATCGGAGCCTTCACAACAGGAAAAAACATCGGCTGTGACAAAGCCGATTTGTGGGTAGATATGCAACGTGACATGTCCTTGTTTACAAACAGCGGACAAAGAAAATTCTTCCGCTTCATTCTCCTGACAACAGACAATTTGTTTAAGGTTCATTGCAAATTTTTCGCAGCCTGTGTTTAAAACAGTTTCTGAAGTTTTTGCATCGCTGATGATATTTGCATCACAGTTGTACATATCTATAGAAATCAATTTTCCGGTATATTTTTTTGGAGTCATTTTCCACCTCGGTTAAAATAATTAAAAAATTATGATAACATCATTATATAGAAAAAAGAAAATGTTGTCAAAAAGTGTGTTCTGAGGAATTCGACTTTAATTTTGCGACGGCAAGTGTTATATTTATAATGTATATTCGTGTATGGACGGTGTGGAATGGAACGGTTGGAAGGCGTAATAGAAGATATAGTGTTTCAAAGCGCAGATGACATGTTTTGTGTGCTGCGTTTGCAGAACAAAGGCGAAGGGATTTTTTCTGCCGTTTACAGAGGCAGAGCTCCGTATTTAGGAGAACATGTCAAAATCGAAGGATTTTGGACGCAGCATGAACGTTTCGGCAGACAGTTTGATATAAATATGCTGCAAATAGCAGAACCTGCATCAGTGGAAGCTTTGGAAAGATTTTTATCTTCCGGAGCGCTTAAAGGAGTGGGGGCGATTACCGCCGCACGTATCGTAGAACGTTTCGGAGATGATACACTGGAAATTTTAGGCAAAGCGCCGCATCGTTTGGCGGAGATAAAAGGCATAAGTGCTAAAAAAGCCGCAGATATCGGCGCATCATACAGCGAACTTTCAGAAATGAGGGAGCTGATGCTTTTTCTTGAATCCTACGGAATCAGCAGCGGATATGCGGCCAAGCTGCAGGCTGCTTACGGAAATACTGCTATTACAAGAATCAAAGACAATCCGTACAGTTTGGTTGCGGATGTGGACGGTATCGGATTCAAAACGGCGGATAGAATGGCGTTGGCGATGGGTGTGGAGCGTGAAAGCTCGGAAAGATTGACAGCCGGAATAAGTTACGCTTTGACTCAGGCTGCTGCAGCCGGACACACTTGCGTTCCGGAAGAACTGTTAGTATCTGAGACAGCCAAAGCGTTATCCGCTGCCACTGAAAAGGTGCAGGAAGTTTTTAGCAGCTTGTTGAGTAAGGATATGTTGCGGACTGAAAATGTGGGCGGGCTAAGACTGGTTTATCCTGAATACTTATATAAGGCGGAAGTGTCGACAGCAAGAAGACTTATCCTGCTGAGAGATCAAGCTGGACCTATTCACAATGTTAACGCCGATAAAATTATTGCAGCTTGGGAAGCGGAAGCGGAAATAGAATTGGCAGAAGCGCAAAGAGAAGCTATTTATGCTTCTTTGCGTCACGGCGTATTTGTGCTTACCGGCGGACCGGGAACAGGAAAAACTACCGTTGTAAAAGGAATCATAAATGTATTGGAAAAAGCCGGCTGCAGAATTCTGTTGGCGGCACCTACCGGCAGAGCTGCAAGGCGTCTGGCCGAGTCATCAGGTCATCCGGCTTTGACGGTTCATCGTTTGCTTGAGTGTCAGCCTACAGGAGAAGGATTATTTTTCGGTAAAAATGACAGCGAGCCTTTAGATGCGGAAGCAATTGTCATCGATGAAGCTTCCATGTTGGACATAAATCTTACTTATCACTTATTGCAGGCTGTTCCCGGAGGCTGCAGACTGATTTTTGTAGGAGATGTCGATCAGCTTCCGTCAGTCGGCGCGGGTTCCGTTTTAAAGGATATTATCCGCTCCGGAAAAATGCCTGTGGTGCGTTTGGCCAACGTGTTCAGACAAACGGAAGTAAGTTCGATCGTTATGAACGCGCACAGGATCAATAAGGGACAGATGCCTGATTTTTCAGCCGGTGCGAATCACGAGTTTGTGTTGGCGGAGTTCAGCGACGAAGAACAAGCTGCAACTTATGTGGCCAGGCTTTATTCTGAAATGGTGAGCACAGGAAATTGGCGAGATGTGCAGGTCCTTTCTCCTATGCATAAAAGCCCCTGCGGCGTTCAGAATTTAAACAGACTGTTGCAGCAATATTTAAATCCGGCAAGCGAAAGAAGACAGGAAGTTGTTTTGCACGGAACTGTTTTCAGAGTCGGCGATAAAGTTATGCAGACACGTAATAACTATGAGAAAGAAGTTTTTAACGGCGATGTCGGCCGCATTGCAAAAATTGACGGCAAAAAAATAAGTGTGGCGTTTACCGAAAGGCTGGAAGGAGATCTGGTTCAGTATGTTCAGGGTGAAACTGATGAGTTGCAGCTGGCATACGCCATCAGCGTGCACAAGTCTCAAGGCAGTGAATATCCCGTCGTGATACTCCTGATGGTTCCCAGTCACTTTATCATGTTGCAACGCAATCTTTTATATACAGCTGTTACCAGAGCAAAAGAAAAAGTACTTGTGGTGGGAAGTAGAAGTGCTGTGCGTACTGCTGTGGAACGTGACAAAACTCGACGCAGGTATTCGCTGTTAGCTGAGAGACTGCAGGAAAACGGTGAACTTTTTTAGCCTGATGTAGACGTTTTGAGGAAACGAGGCGACAATTTTTATGCAAATGTTTTCTTATCATGCGCGCCTGCTCAAGGAAATATTTTTCCCAAGACGTTGTTGTGTGTGCGGCGACGTTATTGACACCGGGTGTTTTTGCAGTGTTTGCAGGCAGGAATTCATTTTGTGTAAGGAAATAGTATGGGGCGGCAACAGCGCTACTTATCAAAAAATGTTGACGGAAGCGAGGCCTATGATTGCAGCCGATGTGATAAATCGTGCGCTTGTTTTGTACAAGTATGACGGCAAACTGAAATGGATGTTGCAGAAGATTAAGTTTGATGCTGATGCGAGCCTTTTACATTTATTGGCTGAGGAGGCGCAGTTTGCGCTTACGCGAAAGTTTAAATATTTACTCAGCAGCGCTGATTTAATAATTTGTATTCCAACAAGTGCTGATCGACAAGCCCGTCGCGGGTTTGACGTGCCGGGCGAGATTTTTGCTTTCCTTAAAAATGTTTGCGGAAATAAAAAGTTTCGTTGCTCGCCTTTAAGCAGAAACCGCAGGACGAACCCTCTTTACGAACTTGATGCGGAGCAGCGCAGGTGTGAGTTGGCGGGATGTTTTGCTTTGTCTGAAGCAATTTCTGTTGAAGGAAAAAATATCTTTCTTTGTGATGATATTCTGACAACTGGGCAAACAGCTGTCGAAGCAGCCCGAATACTTTTGGAAGCCGGTGCAGCTTCTGTTGATTTTATAGGCTTTGCTGCAGCGCAGAGTAATTGGTGAAAGAGTTTCAATCATGGTTAACTGGAAAGAAAATATAGTTGACTATATTTTTGGATTGTTTTATAATGGTTCTTGCGTAAATATTTACGACAATTCTTTGCCGGTTTGAATAAACCGCAGAGGGAAGTTTGGTGCTGAAATGCAAGAAAAAAATCATATCAATAAAACTGCAGAGATGACGAAAATGGCGCTCATGGTAGCTATGAACTGTATCTCCGCTTACATTATAATACCATTGCCGTTCTCCCTTTCGCCGCTTGCTTTGCAAACACTGATTGTAAATCTTACAGGATATGTGTTGAGTCCAAAGCAGGCGTTTATGACGATGGCGGCATATCTTTTGATCGGTTTGGCAGGTGTTCCCGTGTTTACCGGCGGGAGCGCGGGACCGGGAAAATTATTCGGGCCGACGGGCGGATATATTTTAGGATTTTTGTTTACTGCCGTCGCTTTGGCTTATTTGCGAGGAGAGAATTATAATTTCAAAAGGTATGCTCTGATAGGTTGTCTTGTCGGTATACCGCTTATATATGTTCCGGGAGTGCTGCAGATGAAACTGCTTACCGGTATGGCGTGGAGTAAGGCATTTATGATAGGTGTGCTGCCCTTTATACCTTTGGACATTGTTAAATGCTGCGCAGCGGCATTCCTTGCCGGACCAATCAATCGCATATTCAGTAAATAATAATAAAATGCCATCCGTAGAAAAACGGGTGGCATTTTCAGCATCCGGAAAGTTTGAAAATCTTTGCTGTTTTCAGAATACATCCGCACGGAACGATAAAAGAGCATTGGGAAATTATTTGCCGAAAATAGGACTGTTACTTATGAATGTTGAAAGACAAATTATATTTCTATGGTTTCTCCAGGATGCACGATGAGGACTTTGCTCTTCGTTTTGCTTTCAACTTCAGTTTTATACTTATCGACATCCTGAACTATGGGAGGCCATGTGTTATAGTGAACAGGTATGATGTATTTGGCTTGTAAAAATTCGGCTGCTATGGCTGCGTCGGCAGGATCCATCGTGAAGTTTCCTCCTATAGGCAGCACTGCGTAATCAAAATTATCCTGGCGCTGTAACAGTTGCATATCTCCGAAAAGAGAAGTATCGCCGGCAAAGTAGATACCTGTACCGTAAATATTCACTATAAAACCGCAGGCATGACCGCCGGGAACGCCGCTGCCGTGAAAAGCCGGCGTTATGCGAACTTTGCCGAAAGGGAAATAGTATGTTCCGCCTATGTGCATGGCGTGATTTTTGCAGCCTGCCGTTTCTGCCAGACTGCAAATTTCTGCAGTGGAGATAATAGTTGCGCCGGAAGATTTGGCTATTTCAAAAGCATTGCCAAGATGATCGAAGTGCCCGTGGCTGATAAAAATATAATCCGCTTTAATATCAGCAACACCTAAACTTTCAGGATTGCCGTCAAGATACGGATCAAAGATAAATGTGCAGTCGTTTTTTGTGACAGTAAAACAAGCGTGATGAATAAAATGAAACTCAGCTTTCATGATTATACCTCCTGCATATTTGTTACTGTTATTATACATCATTTTTGACGTGAGCGTGTTGTTTTTGTGAAAGCCGGGAGACCGATTGAAAATATGTTCGCAACAATGTAAAATTAAGTAAAGTAATCTAAAATGGAAGCAGAGTTAGAAACGGCGCCTTACACTTACAGCGGTTATATTCATTCCGCACAGGATAATTTTTGCAATTTATTTACGCCGGGCGGGGAAGCTAAAGGAGTAGAATTTCCTGCTCTGAAGCTGAGGATGAGCAATAGAGTTACGTGGTTCGTATGAATCGGAGAGGAGCTGCAGATGTTTCAATTTTTAAAGGAGATAAAACAGGCCATTATGGAAGGCTTGGAAGAAGCCAAAGAAGAAATAAGACATGAAGAAGCGGAGCGAAAAAAAGAAGATGATAAACGCAAGGAAGAAAAGGAAGCAATTTATTCCGAACCGCTGAGCCTTGAAAAATTGGCGCTGGCATTAAGTTGCCCTATGAGAGAAATCTTAATTCCGGGAGATTCAGCCCGGCTGTTTAAATTTTTTGCTCTTTCGGACGATGATAAAAAGGGAGCCGAAAAGATACTGAAAAGGGACTTTGATATGTGTGATGGAGAAAGTCTCGCCGGCTCTGTGCTGGAATTTCAGGA
>JAXFPC010000039.1:0-33317 GCA_034180005.1 Acidaminococcaceae bacterium
CAATCTTGCCGGCTTCAATGGTCAATGTCCTGCCGCCAAGTTCAATGCTGTAACTATGCATATTCCTTATGCCTCCTCTGATTTTTACATTTGGATATCATTGTACTATTCAACGCAAAAGAAAAATCTCCTTTTTATAAAAAAATAATTCTTCGACTTATACTCATTACATACAATGATACTCCCTTATTAATGTATATCCGAACACAGGCGCATCGAATTTTTTCGTCGAAAGATTCCGTTTGATAATATTAAATCACCCAACTTAATACTGCGCTGCAAATCCAGTTTCTTCATAAAATTACTGCCAATCTGCTTAATAATGGTGTATAATGTTGCATAACAGATATATTCGTTTAAAAGAATACATGAAGAGGTATGAAATATGAATTCCAGTGAAATAAATGCCACCAGCGCCAACAAAATTTTAGAAGCTGCTACAGACCTTTTTTCCAGAAACAGCTTCGACTCCGTTTCCGTCAAAGAAATATCAGCTGCCAGCGGTGTTAACAGCGCCTTGATATCTTACTACTTCGGCGGCAAAAAAAATCTCTATCAGGAAGTTCTATACACCCAGTCGGAAGTATACCTCAAGCTGCAGGAAAAAATTAAAAAGCTTGATGTTTCCCCCCTATCCAAGTTGCGCTCTTTTGTTGAAGCCCTGGCTGATGCACAAAGTGAACACCCTTATCAGATTCATCTCGTTTACAGAGAGTTTTTATCACCGGAACCTATGTTTGAGAACTACATAAAAAACAGACTCTATCTTGTTCATCAATTCATGGCCGATTTGGTCCGCGAAGCAATAGACTGCGGCGAAATTAAAACAGCCATCCAACCGACGCATGTCGCCTTCACATTGGAAGGTATTATTATGTTCTTTTTCCTTGCCAAAAGCCATGTCCGCACTTTGGGAGATTTTGAACAGGGTCAGGAAAACGAGTATCTGTTCCAAGCCTTGAATACTTATTTGACTTCTTTAAGCAGATAATACCGTTCTCGCCTGACATCCGTTTGTAAAGATGTCAGGCGCTTTGCATTGTTGAATTATTTGCCTGAAATAATATAATTTATGATAAAAGAATTAATTTAAAGTGGTGAATCTTATGAATAATTTCTTTACAGAACACAGAAATAAAATTTTGCTTGCGGCAATAATCGGCTTATTTATGGTTTTGCTCGGCAGAATAGCGATGCATTTCATTTATAAGCCTTCCGCCGCTAAAGTTGTACCCGCCGTCAAAACTATCATTGCAGGTGCGGCGGATTTACGCACGACTGCTTCTTATCCCGGAGAGATCAAAGGCCGTTATGAAAGTACGCTCTCCTTTCAGGTACCGGGAAAAATAATTAAACGCAACGTCAATGTTGGCGATAAGGTAACTTCAGGACAAATTCTCTTTGTTCTGGATCCCGCTGATATACAACAAAAAATGGAGGCTGCCTTGGCCGCGCAAAGTTCTGCTGTTGCCAACTACAGGCTGGCGCAGGAAAACGCCGAGCGTTTCGGAAAACTTTATCAGGGAGGCGCTGTAAGCAAAGCTTCCCTTGATCAGTATGACACGCAGCTTGAAGCTGCCGCCGCTGCTCTCAGAAAAGCTGATGCTCAGGTCAACACTGCAGCCAATCAACTTAATTACACTGTTTTAAGAAGCGATAAACCGGGAGTTGTAACTGCCATTTACGGAGAAGTTGGTCAATTGGCAGCTACCGGATCACCGATGGCTGTAGTCGTTGAAAGTGACGAAAAAGAAATTCATATAAATATTCCTGAAGCGGCGCTGTCACATATTTCTCTCGGTCAAAACGCCACCGTCAGCTTTTGGGCTCTCCCCGATACCACCGTTAAAGCACGCGTACGCGAGATAGCGCCGTTGGCCGATCCGGTAACTAAAACATACAAAGTTAAAGCGACGCTGCTTGATCCGCCGGCCGATGTCTTATTGGGTATGACTGCCAAAGCCGTACCCGAAAAAAATGAGACCTCCGCAGATATCAATATGCTCACGTTGCCTATTACAGCTGTTTATATACTTAACGACAAACCTTACGTTTGGATTGTAAAAGATAATCACGTTGAAACCGTTGCCGTCACTATAGAAAGTTACCGTGAGAACAATGTCATAATTTCTTCAGGCATCAGCAAAGGCGATACCGTTGTCACAGCAGGAGTAAACAAACTGCTGCCGGGACAGGAAGTCCGCATTCTCGAAAGCGGTGAATAAAATGAAAATCGATAAAAACGCCAATTGGGCCGAATGGTCTATCAAGCATCGTCAGTTAGTATATTTTTTTGCATTCCTAATTGTCTGCGTAGGGTTATTTTCCTTTAAGAATCTCGGACGCGGCGAAGATCCGTCTTTCACCGTCAAGCAAATGGTTATCTCAGCTGCCTGGCCAGGAGCTTCGGCAAGTGAAGTGGAAAACCATCTTACAAACGAAATCGAAAAGCAAATTCAAAACGTGCCTCAGATCGATCACATTACGAGTTATTCCAGACCCGGTATTGCCGTCATCACAGTTTACCTTAAAGATGAGGTTCCCGGAAACGCGGTTCGTCAGCGCTGGCTGGAAATAAGGAATATGGTCAACGATAAAAAGAACGCCCTCCCGCCAGGTACGGTCGGCCCGTTCTTCAATGATCGTTTCGACGATGTATTCGGAAATATCTATGCTCTCACCGGTCAAGATTATTCTTACGAAGAAATGCGCAAATATGCCGAAAATATTCGTCTGGAAATCCTTAAGATTAAAGATGTGAAAAAAGTTGACCTCATAGGTGTCCAAGAAGAAAAAATCTATATCGAAATGGAGCCGGAAAAACTGTCTCAACTGGGATTGGATGTCAACACCATAGCTTCAGTAGTCAAGGCGCAAACAGCCGTAACTCCTTCCGGTATGCTGGAAACCGAAGCGGCAAATGTCTATCTGCGTCTAAGCGGATCACCGGAAAGTGCTGCAAATATCGCCGCCATTCCCCTGTCCGCCAACGGAAAAGTTTTCCGCCTCGGTGATATTGCACGCGTTGTACGCCGTTATGCCGATCCGCCGGAAAACATAATGTATTTTAACGGTGCGCCCGCCGTCGGTATTGCTGTTTCCATGGAAGACGGCGGCAACAATATTGAGCTGGGAGAAAATCTTGATACCAAGCTCTCCGCAATAAAAGAAACACTGCCGCTTGGATTGGAAATCAATCAAGTTGCCAATCAGCCGGAAGTTGTTAAGAATTCCATAGGTGAATTTTCCGAAAGCCTTTATGAAGCTATTTTCATCGTACTGGCCGTCAGTCTGTTTTCATTGGGGCGTCGTAGCGGTTATGTCATTTCCTGCTGTATACCGCTGATTTTGCTTGGCTCTTTCGGAGCGATGTTTGCTCTTGGCATCGATTTGCACAAAATTTCACTCGGTACGTTGGTGTTGGCTCTTGGAATGTTGGTTGATGACGCGATTGTAGTTGTCGAACTCATGCAGGTAAAAATGTCCGAAGGTTGGGAACGCACTACTGCAGCATCTTATGCTTTTAAAACCTGTGCGTGGCCGCTGCTGGCAGGAACTGTCATTACCTGCCTGGGATTTATGCCCATCGCTTTCTCGCAGTCCAGTGCCTCGGAATTTGCATTCAGTTTGTTCCCCGTCATGTCCATAACGTTGCTGCTATCTTGGCTGGTTTCTGCAACGTTGGCGCCGGTACTCGGCTATGAGTTGATGCGCCCAGCTGCCGTTCATCAGGAATCATATGACAGCACCTTTTACAAAAAATTTCGTTCTCTGTTGCAGCTTTCTCTGCGAAACAAAAAAACCGTTGTTGCCGCAACTTTAGGCATACTGCTGTTATCGCTGTCCCTGTCTCCTCTGATAAGCAAAGAATTTTTCCCCGCCTCCGTACGTTCCGAGTTGCTTGTTGAAATAAACATGCCGGAAGGCAGCTCTATCAACAAGACAGACGCCGCTGCCAAACGCCTTACAGAACTTATCAGTAAAGATGAAGATCTGTCGCATATTTCCACATACGTCGGCAAAAGTGCGCCGCGATTCGTCCTGGTTATGGATCCGGTCCAGCCGCGCGACAATTATGCGCAGCTAGTAGTAGTTGCTCGCGACATTAAAAGCCGCGAACGTTTGGAAAAGAAAATTGCGCAAACGGCAGCTGAAAATCTTCCGGACGCTATTGTGTACTCGCGTTCAATTCCTCTCGGTCCCCCATCACCATATCCGGTGATGATTAGAGTCAGCAGTCATAATAAAAATGATCTTAAAAATGCGGCTCGCGAAGTTCGCAAAATCATGTCCGCCAATCCTCACATAAATATGACCAGACTTGATTGGCTTGAAGAAACAAATTCCGTGCAGGCGGTTATAGATAACGATAAACTTTTGCAGATGGGAATAACAAGACAAAGTGTGGCAGCAGCTCTTCATGCTCAACTGTCGGGAGTCAGGATAGCTGATTATCTTGAAGGCGACAGAAATATAGGCATAGTTTTCCGTCTGTCCCCGTCTGAACGAAGCAACATAACTTCGTTGGAAAATATTCCCATACCCACAGCACGAGGAGCTGTCCCCCTTTCTCAGATAGCGCGCCTTGAGTATGGCGGCGAAGATAATATGATTTGGCGACGCGATCTTGTTCCGACAATTACCGTAAACGGAGGCATAGTAAGCGGTGTCACCGGAAATGATGTCACTGCGCAGGTATATAAAGAACTCCAAGAACTGCGTAAAAATCTTCCGAAAGGCGTAAATGTAGAGATTGGCGGTTCTCTGGAAAACAGCAATAAGACGCTAGCTCACATCATTAAACCTGTACCGATCATGTTGGTAAGTATTATTATTATTTTGATGCTGACGTTACAGGACGTAAAAAAACTTCTCGTGATACTTCTTACAGCCCCTTTGGGAATCATAGGCGTTATCTTCGGTCTTCTTATTTTTAATTCCACGCTCGGATTTATGGCTGAACTTGGTATTTTGGCACTTACCGGTACCATCATCAGAAACAGCATGGTACTTGTCGATCAGATCCAACAGAATCTCAATGCCGGTACTTCCCCCGCTGAAGCAGTTATTGATGCCGCTATCGTTCGTTTTCGCCCGATTATGTTGGCAGCTTTCACTACTGTCTTGGGACTTTTGCCGATGTTTTTCAGTGAATTTTGGAATGCCATGGCTGTTTCTATCGCCTGCGGTCTAACAGGAGCAACTTTACTCACATTACTGGTGCTTCCCGTCATCTATGCCATCGTTTTTAAAATTAAGGCAGAATGATTATTTCGCTTATTGTAAACAGCACCGCATCTTATAAAAATAACGCATAAACGTTAAATAAGCCGCTGAATTTCTCAGCGGCTTATTTTGCACCAGGATAATTGCAGTTTTATCTTTGTACAAGTTTTACTTCCAATAGTCCAATTTACCCTCAAGTCCTACAGTGGATGCCTTAAAGACAGGATCTTTCCCCTCTGTTCTCTGCTTGCGGTAATCATCTAAAGCAGCTATCGCTTTATTCCCCAAAATGCAGATAACAGGGATGTTGATTATCGCCATAAAACCCATAGCAACATCGGCTATATCCCACAGCAGCCCCATCTTGCTGCCGGCTCCAATAAAAATAACGAAGGAAGCTATGATGCGGTAAACGGTAAAGAAAGTTTTACCGGGCATTTTTCGGTTGATATACGCAAAACAGTTGTCGACGTAATACAGATTGCCTATCAAAGTCGTAAAAGCAAATAAAACCATGGATACCGTGATGAAAATTCTGGCCGTCGGTCCCATCGTCATGGCAAGCGCCTCCTGCACATAAGGAGCGCCGGCCAATTCTTTTGTAGGAGCCAGTCCTGATGACATGCACATGAAAGCTGTTGCCGAACACAGTAAAAGTGTATCGATAAATACGGAGAACATCTGTACCAAACCCTGCTTAACCGGATGAGATACATCTGCAGCGGCAGCAGCATTAGGCGCAGAACCTACACCTGCCTCATTGCTGTACAAGCCGCGCTTAATTCCGTACATCAAGCAGGACCCTGTAAACCCGCCAAAGATAGCTTCAAAATCAAAAGCTTGCGAAAAGATAGTGCTGACCACGTAGGGGAGTTTATCAAAATTGATCAAAGTAATCACCACGGCTACCGCAACGTAAAGCAACCCCATCAAGGGAACAAGCACGGAAGTTACTTTGATCAATCTCTTGCCGCCACCGAGCAGGCAATATAATACTAAAACAGCCTGAATCGCTCCGATGACCCAAGGAGTTACTGCAGGATCGTAGAAGCTGTACACCATAAATGTTGACTGCAAATTATAAGAGCACAATAAATTAAACCCGAAGCCGTAAGTAATAATAAGTGCCACAGCAAACACAACAGCAAGGAAACGACTGTGCAGAGCATCTTCAATGTAGTATGACGGTCCGCCATAGCTTCCCTCAGACCCTCTTTTTTTGTAAATTTGAGCCAGAGTACTTTCAATGAAAGCAGATGCTCCGCCTATGACAGCTATGACCCACATCCAATATACGGAGCCGAAACCGCCGAGACAGATTGCCGTAGACACGCCTACGATATTTCCCGTTCCTACACGAGAAGCGGTCGACACCATCAAAGCCTGGAAAGACGAAACTTCACCGCTTTTAGTCGGCTTCTCGGTAATGATACGCAAAGTTTCTTTAAACATTGTAAGCTGCAACAGACCTGTACGTATCGTAAAATAAAGGCCAGCTCCGATCAAAATAATGATAAGCAAATAGCCGTACATTAAATTGCTTATTTCTCCAATTAGTTCACTAAACATTTTCATCTCCTCAATTCTTTACAAGATGTGCAATTATCCTTTTTATGCAATTTACTGTTCCTTTATTTCATCATAAAGCGCCAGTACTACAGCATCAGCCAATGCTCCGATACTGGAAACAGCTTTCTCCTGCGGTAAGCCGGACGCGTCGTAACCCAGAGGTAATTCTGTGCACGCCGTCATAACCGGAAGGTCGCGCTCTCTCCACAACTCCTCCACCAGATTTTTAGTCATGCTTCCGGCTTCCTGCAACATATTGGCCTTTACCTTTTCGATGATAGCCTGCACTATCACGCTCTGTTCATCACTGGGGATATAAAGAGTAAATCCGTGCTTCTCCGCGCAGCGCTGATATAATCCGCAGGCTCGCGTACCCTGCGTCGAAAGCATCCACGCTCCTTTCGGAGAAAGACGCTGAGCAGCTAAGACAGTTTCCTCAATGATATGTATCAGAGGAACGGGAAGCTCTTCAACAAAATTGTTGATAAAATAGTGCGCCGTATTGCAAGGTACAGCCAAAAGATCGGCACCCATTTCACAAAGACGCAGCAAATCCTCCCTCAATTTAGGCAACGGCGATTCTCCTTTGCCTAAAATAGCTGAACCGCGATCGGGTATCTCACTGTCTGCAATCATGTAGACGACGGGATGTTCCTGGTCAACGGATGCCGGACACTTCGCCGCCAACTGTCGTAAAAATTCGGCTGATGCCGCAGGTCCCATTCCTCCTAAAACCCCTAATTTTTTCCCGTTCTTTTTAAAAATCCCATCGGTAGTAGCCATAGCCAACTCCCTTCAAGCGCATTACGGCGCATTACACAACGTCTCAACGCGCATTTCTGTTTAGTTTTCTCAACTAATTATAGCACAAATCATTCTGCGTTATATAAAAAATTTTACATTATTGTCATAAATTTCTCCGTCAATCTTTTGGGTCTACTTAAAGCGTATAACATTGACACTCCAAAGATGTAACTGTAGAATTATACTATCTGATGAATAAGGGGTTGATACTGTTGTCTATTGAAAAAGTTAGAGATTATTTTAAAAAATTCGGTATTGAAGACAGAATTATAGAATTTTCCACATCGAGCGCAACTGTTGAATTGGCTGCTCAAGCTGTAGGCTGCGCTCCGGCTCGCATAGCTAAAACACTTTCCTTTAAGTTGCCCGAAGGCTCGGTGCTCATCGTTGCAGCCGGTGACGCCAAGGTCGACAACGCGAAATACAAGCACTTTTTCGGCGTTAAAGCGAAAATGCTCGCTCCCGAAGAAGTAGAACCTTGTATCGGTCATGCAATCGGAGGCGTGTGTCCTTTTGCTGTCAACGCATCGGTTAAAGTATATCTTGATATTTCACTCAAACGCTTTGCAACATTTTTTCCCGCTTGCGGCAGCCACAACAGCGCTATAGAACTGTCTCCCGCCGAACTTGAGAACTATGCTGCAAATTGTCAGGGTTGGGCAGATCTCTGTAAGGATTGGCAGGATCTTTAATTCTGCAGCGAATCTCCTATGCTCTCTTAAAATTCAGAGACGCTTTACTGCACGTTTTGCGCATAAATTAACGAGCTGTAAGAATATATTTCCTGCGCATCTTTATCGTATGTGTCGATCTTTTGCTTTGTTTCACGTTGACTCACCGTTCCATTACGTGTATAACAGCTTAAACTCTTATCATTCATTATATGCGATTAATACGTTTTTTTCTATCGTTGCGCACCGACATAGCTTTCCATTCTCTGCCGAATACGTTTCATTCTTCCGCCCGTTAAAGCGACATAATATTAGAGCCTCCGCGAGCTGTGTGCTTGCGGAGGCTCTTTTACGCAATAAAGGTACCTCTGATGAGATGGCTACAGATAAATGTGATATTGTTGAAAGATTGTCAAGGACTAAGACCGAACAGACAAAAAGTCTTCCGTCATCAGAACAAACAGTACATTGCGCCGGCAATTTTGATTCAAAAAAAAAGAAAACGACTCATAAGAGTCGCTTAAATAAAATGGTGCCGAAGGCCGGACTCGAACCGGCACGAGTGCGAACCCGCTTGATTTTGAGTCAAGTGCGTCTGCCAATTCCGCCACTTCGGCATGATGCTCTGAATCCTTCAGAACGTTTTAAATTATACTATCTTCTTAAAGATATGTCAAGGCATAGATTGCAAAATTTCTGCGGCATAAAGAGCACAGATACTCTTTGCGTCGTACAATTCTCCTTCGCGAAGCATATTGTTTATCTCTTCCGGAGTAAATAGCGCCACGTCGACAAATTCATCCGAATCTGTGTGCTGCGCATGTTTTTCCAAATCTTCAGCTTTGTAGATATGGATAATTTCATCAGAAAATCCCGGAGTAGTAGCTATACTCAGCAAATGTTTCCACGTGTGAGCTTCGTAACCTGTTTCCTCACTCAGCTCCCGCTTGGCGCACGTCAACAAATCTTCATCGCCATCCAATTTACCTGCAGGAATCTCCCACATAACAGTGCCCAAAGGATAGCGACACTGCTTCACCAAAACAACTTTTCCGTCAGCCAACTGCGCCACAACGGCAACGGCACCCGGATGAACAATATACTCTCTGCTGGCCTCGGCTCCGTTGGGAAGCCGAACGTAATCTTTTTTTACATGCAAAAGCTTGCCGCTGAAAATATTTTCTCTGCTGCCTTCGATATATTTTTCATCTAAACTTGTTTCCGAAAATTTCTTGATTTTTTTCACTTTATCTTACGCCTCTTCCTCTTGCAGTAATCAGACGTTTTTTTAAAGCATTCCCTTGATCTAGGAGCTCTTTGGCACTGCTTACGGCAGCCGCGCTTTTGCTCTCTCCCGCGGCCATCCGTACCAGCTCACCGACCTTACCGTCATAATCCAATATTGTAAGCTTGGTTACCGTTCTTCCGCCATCGACATATTTAGCTATTTGAATATGATTATCAGCCAACGCCGCAATTTGCGGCAAATGCGTTATACACAAAATCTGCCCTGTGCTCGATAAGACCACCAGTTTTTCAGCCATGCGCTGTGCAGTTATGCCTCCTACACCCGTATCGATTTCATCGAAAACAACGGTAGACGATTTCTCATTTCCTAAAAGAACTGTTTTTAGAGCCAGAGCAATTCGACTCAGTTCACCGCCTGAAGCAACCTTTTCCAATGCGCTTACAGCTTCTCCGGCGTTGGCGCTGAAACTGAAAAACAACTTGTCTTTACCTTCTTTACCGTATTTTTCGTCAGACTGTACTTCCACCCGAAAAATTCCCTCAGGCATAGCTAAATCGTGTATTTGCTCCGTCACTGCAGCAGAAAGAGCGGCTGCGTTCCGGCAACGTACAGCGGTAAGATGTTCCGCTTTGCTTTGCAGCTCTTTCGAGATGAGGTCGAGTTCCTTTTCGCGAGCTGCAATCGTTGCAGCTATTGACATCAGCTCATCATACCGCTGCTGCACGTGCAGCAGGTGTTCCTGTACAGATGCTATACTGCCGCCGTATTTTTTCTTCATCCTGTGGATAAGATCCAGACGTTGCTGCACCTTAGCCACATGCTCAGCATTAAAATCACTGCGATCCAAGTAACTCGCCAATTCGCCGCGACAATCATCCAATGCCAACCAGGCACCGGTGACTGTTTCCAAATGTTGTGCCAAAGAATTATCGTAGCGTGCTCCGCTGCGAAGAAGTTCTTTGACCTCGGCCAAAAGTGTCAGCGCACCTCCGTCATCATCCAATAATTTATACGCTCCGTCTGTCGCTTTAACTATTTTTTCATGATTCTGCAGCAGCCTGGCTTCAGCTTCTAAAGCTTCATCTTCGCCTTGCTGCAAATGTGCTGCCGTAATCTCCTGTATTTCCCAATTGTAGCGATCTGCTAAAATCTCCTGCTGTTCGCTGTCTTGCTGCAGCTTCTCCAAAACATCCTTAAGCTCCGTATACTTTTTATACGTTTCTTTGTAAGCAGTTAAAGCTGCGGCTGCGACAATACCGCCGAATTGATCCGTCATTTCTCTCGGCGTGTCCGGTTTAAGCAAAACCTGGTTCTCATGTTGTCCATGTATATTTACCAAGACTTCTCCCAGATTTCGCAAGAAATTGGCGGCAACCTGAATTCCGTTGACAAAAATTTTCCCCTTGCCGTTGATGCTTTGCTGGCGTCTGATGAAAAGCTCATCCTCCGCTTCTATTGCCTGCTCCTCCAAAAGAGCTTTTACATCATCTCTGTCGCAAATATCGAAAACAGCCTGGATCAAAAATCCGTCCGTTCCCTTGCGAACATATTCTGTCGAACTGCGACCGCCTAAAACTATATTGAAAGCATCTATAAGAATCGACTTGCCGGCACCTGTTTCACCTGTGAAAACATTGAAGCCATCTGTAAAATCCGCCTTTACATCTTCAATCAAAGCAAAATTGTGAACATGCAACGACTGAAGCATCTCTACACCTCCAGGGAGCGATAACCTGCTATGCGTCCGACTACTGCTGCCATTCCCTCTTTACTGTCCGTCGCCACAAAAATAGTGTCGTCACCGGCAATTGTCCCTAAAACTTCCGACCATTTCAGATAGTCCAAAGCGTATGCCACCGACTGAGCCGTTCCGGGCATTGTCCTGACGACTATCAGACTCTCCGAACATCTCACATCAGTAACATAGTCATGAAAAGTTCTGGCAATACGCTCGGAACTCATCGCGACGCTGTGATCTTTCGGGTATGCGTAGCGATAACCGCCGTTAGCCGTGGGAACTTTAATAAGCATCAGCTCCTTGATATCCCTGGATACTGTCGCCTGTGTTACTTCTATGCCGACATCCTTAAGAGCTTTGGCAAGCTCTTCCTGAGTCTCGATCACGTTACTGTCTATTATTTCCTTGATTTTACCGTGTCTGACATTTTTCATCGGGCAATCCTCCTACGTTATAAATTACGCGTAAGCTTCTGCTGCCACGTCTGATAATAATCTCTCTTTATCAATCGAATCAAACGCATCGACTGGCAGCTTTTTTTAATACGAACAAATGCGCCTTGTGAAATCCTGGCTATACGCTGTCCGTCTGCTGTAAGAATTGACTCTTCCTCGTCAGACAACGATTTAAGTTCTATGCATTCCGTTATGGGAACCACCAGGGTTCTCGCCGTAAGAGAATGCGCGCAAATAGGATTTATGACGCTTACCTCAAGTTCCGGCATCACCAGCGGCCCTCCCGCAGACAGTGAATATGCTGTCGAACCTGTGGCCGTAGCAACTATCAAACCGTCCGCCATATATCTTCCGGACGGTTTGCCGTTGATATACATTTGCAAATGCGCCATTTTCCCGATAACGCCTTTTGTAAAAACCAAATCATTAAGAGCGTGTATAGTTTTATCGACTTTGCCGCCGCAAACAATCTCTGCCTGCAACATACTGCGATTCTCCACAGTGTAATTATGCTGCGCCAATTTGCTGATGGCTTTTGTCATTCCCGGTAAATCTATTTCCGCTAAAAAACCGAGCCTTCCGAAATTTATTCCAAAGGCGGGCACCTCAGCTACGGCAACATAATGAGCCATTTGCAGTAAAGTTCCGTCTCCTCCCAAAGAAACGGCTGCATCTAAAGATTCTACTTCAGTTGTATTGCTTCTGTCAAAAGCAGCGCACTCAAAATCAACTTGCAAATCCGAAGGCAGCAAAGGTTCCAAGTCCCATTCTCTGCAAGTATTTATAAAATCAGGTAAAGCCAACCTGACCTTTTCTTTATCCAGATTAGGGAATATTCCCAGACGCATCCTTTTACACATTACCAACTCTCCGCACTTCAAACTTTATCCAAAGTCGCATGACTCGCCTTGACAAGCTCGCCGATTTTTAAATTTTCCCCAGAATTATCTGGCGCGTACGTTAGATAAAGTAAGTATTCTATATTACCCTCCGGACCTTTGACCGGAGAAAAATCCAGACCGGCTATACCGAAGCCTTCCGCCGCTGCAAAACTTACAACTTTTTCGATGACCTGTTCATGCACAGAGCTGTCTTTCACAACTCCTTTTTTGCCTATGTTCTCTCGTCCGGCCTCAAACTGCGGTTTTATCAAAGCTACCACAATCGCGTCATTCTTCATTATCTTGCGTACCGCCGGCAAAATTTTATCCAAAGAAATAAAAGCCACATCGATGGTTATAACATCAGCTTTCTCAGGTAAACTGTCTTCTTCCAGATAGCGCACATTGGTGCGTTCCATATTTATCACACGTTCATCGCTGCGCAGTTTCCAAGCTAACTGACCGTAGCCGACATCAATAGCGTAAACTTTAGCTGCTCCGTTTTGCAGCGCACAGTCCGTGAAACCTCCTGTAGATGCTCCCACATCGACGACAATCTTACCCTCAAGAACAAGAGAAAATGCTTCCAGAGCTTTGGCAAGTTTCAAGCCGCCGCGGCTGACATACGGAATTTTTTCTCCGACAATACGTATTGCAGCCTCACCGTTTATCTGCGTTCCCGGCTTATCAATTTTCTGTTCGTCAACCAGTACCTGTCCGGCCATAACAGCAGCCTGCGCCTTGGCACGACTTTCATACAAACCGCGCTCTACCAAAACTGCGTCAAGACGTTCTTTCTTCACTTTACATCATCCTTTAAAAAATCCAAAGCACGTCCGGCGACACTCTCAGCATCTAACCCAATCTCTCGGAGCAAAATCTCCTTATCTCCGTGAACTATAAAGCTGTCCGGAATACCAAGTGTAAGCACCCGGCAGGAAGTTCCCAACAATCCTTCAGTGTTGAGCAATTCCAATATTCCGCTGCCCACGCCTCCGGAAAGCACGCCTTCTTCCAAAGTAACTATGCACCTATATGTTGCAGCGTGCTTAAGCAGCAGTTCCTTATCTAAAGGTTTTGCAAATCTCATATTTACAACACCGGCGCTTATCCCACATTGTTGTAAAATTGCTGCGGCTCGCTCGGCAATATCCACCATACTGCCTATTGCCCAAAAACATAATTCCTCACCGTCACGTCTCACTTCAGCTTTGCCGATGGGCAGTGTTGTCAAAGGATTCTGTAGCTCTACGCCTAAACCTGCCCCGCGAGGGTACCTTATAGAAACAGGGCCTTCATATTCCAAAGCTGTTTTCAACATGAATCTGAGTTCGTTTTCATTGCTTACCGCCATGCACGTCATATTGGGAATGCTTCTCAGATATGCATAATCAAAAACTCCGTGATGCGTATACCCATCATCCCCTACCAATCCGGCCCTGTCGAGACACATAACGACCGGTAAATTTTGAATGCACACATCATGCAGCACGGAATCATACGCGCGCTGCAAAAATGTTGAATATATAGCGACAACCGGCTTAAGTCCCGAAATAGCCATGCCCGCAGCAGCAGTTACCGCGTGCTGTTCAGCTATGCCTACGTCAAAAAATCTCTCCGGATACTTATCGGCAAAAAAATTTAATCCGGTTCCGTCAGGCATAGCTGCAGTTATAGCCACAACATTCTTTTTTTCACCTGCCAACTCTACGAGAGTATTGCCGAACACTTCCGTATATGTAACAGAATTGGACGCGCCGGGAAGCTTTTTACCTGTAGCTATATCAAAAGGACTCGTACCGTGAAATTTATTGGGACTGTTTTCAGCCGGGGAATATCCCTTGCCCTTTTTTGTCAACACGTGAACCAGCACAGGTCCGTTGATTTTTTTTGCAGCCTGCAAAACATCAAGCAAGCTTTCCATATCATGTCCGTCAATCGGGCCGAAATAGGTGAAACCAAGCTCTTCGAATATTGAAGACGGCAGCATCAAATATTTTACGCTGCCTTTAACACGCCGAAAAATTTTCAGAACATCCTTGCCGAATTCTTTATCTTCCAGCCAACTCTCCATATCTTCTTTAAACTTGTTGTAAGTTTCACCGGTTCTCAGCTGATACAGATAGCTGGACATTGCGCCGACATTTTTAGAAATCGACATTTCGTTATCATTTAAGATAACTATCATTTTTTTGTGCAGATCTCCAGCATTATTCAAAGCTTCAAATGCCATGCCTCCGGTCATTGCTCCATCACCTATGACCGCAATGACATTGTAATCTTCGCCCTGCAAATCTCTTGCCACAGCCATGCCCAATGCCGCTGAAATAGATGTACTGGAATGTCCTGTTCCGAAAGCGTCGTGCTCACTCTCAGACGGCTTGGGGAATCCTGAAATACCGCCATGCTGACGCAGCGTGGAAAATCTTTCCCGGCGTCCGGTAACTATCTTATGCACATATGATTGATGTCCCACGTCAAAAACAATCTTATCTGTCGGAGTATCAAAAATTTTGTGTAAAGCAAGCGTAAGTTCAACAACTCCGAGGTTGGGAGCAAGATGTCCGCCGGTTTTAGACACATTCTCAACCATGAACTGCCTTATTTCTTCAGCAAGTTTCTCCAAATCAGCTTGAGAAAGTTTTTTCACATCGCAGGGACTGTTTATATTGTCTAAAAATTTAGTCATTCAGGAAGTACCCTCTCTTACACAGATAAATATTGCTTAAATTTTTATGATTTTCTGTCACACATCATCGCTGTCAGACGACGCAAATTTTCAGCTGCAGCGCCGAAACTTTCCAGACATTCCATAGCTTCGGCAATCGTATCTTCAGCAAGCTTTTGTGCTCCTTCCAATCCGAAAAGAGTTACATAAGTGGATTTATGATTTTTAGCGTCACTGCCGGCCGGCTTGCCCAACTCATCGTCGCTACCGGTTACATCCAGAATATCATCGGTTATCTGGAAACATAATCCTAACAGGTCGGCATACCTGGTCAAAGCCAGAAGCTGCTGCTCATTCGCCCCTGCCAAACGTGCCCCGCTTCTTATCGCCGCAATGAAAAGCGCTCCCGTTTTTCCGGCATGCAGACGACGCAGCTCCTCCGGAGAAATAGTTTTGCCTTCCGCTTCCAAGTCCAAACCCTGACCGCCGACCATCCCGAATGACCCGGCGCAAATGGCGATCTCCCTAACGGTTTCTACAAGAATTTCGGGAGAGCAATTTTTTTGTTCCAGCATTACTTCAAATGCCAGGGTTAACAATCCGTCCCCTGCCAAAACAGCCATGGCTTCGCCGAAAACTTTGTGATTCGTCGGACGCCCTCTACGCAAATCATCGTCGTCCATACAAGGAAGATCATCGTGTATAAGTGAATACGTATGAATCATTTCCAAGCCGCAGGCAATCGGTAAATAGTTGTACCCTTTGCTTCCAACCGCTTCGGCGGCAGCCATCAACAATAAAGGGCGTATTCTTTTTCCTCCTGCCATCAAACTGTACGCCATAGCCTCGTCGACTCTGGAAATCCCCTTCTTAGCGATACGATTTTGCAAATAATTGTCTACAAGCTTACGCTGTCCTTCGTAATAATTTTTAAAATCCATTTATTCCTCCGGTTCTTCGAAAGTTTCGAGCCTGTATCCGTCTACGCCGTCTTGAAGCGTTATCTTGGAAACTTCCTGTTTTACGACAGTAAGCTTGCTCATGCAAATCTTGCTTAGCTCCACACCGCGTTTAAAACTTTCAAGAGCATCCTCCAAAGAAAGCTCCCCGCTTTCTAAAAGACGAACCTCCTCTTCCAAAGCATCCATCGCTGTTTCAAATTTTATGTTCTTAGCTATTTTTTTCACAGCCATATTATAATCCCTCTACTTCCTGCACAACAGAACGGATCGTACCATCGGAAACTATGGTTACAAGTTCATCACCCCAGCGGACTTTATCCGTAGAGTCGACTACTTCGTAATCACTGTTTTGCGTAACGGAATATCCCCGCGACAACACAGTCAATGGACTCATACTTTCAAGCAAAGCCGTTTGCATAGCGAACCGTTGCTCTCTGACTTCCAAGAAGTTCTGCACTGCAACGTTTAATTTATTCCAAGCAAAATCGAAACGCAATATCTTGTCTGCAAAAATCCGCTCTGATTTTTTTAGCACTTCAGCTTCCGTCAAACTTTTAAGTTCAGCCTCGACAGCATGAACTTTTTGCGTCATCAGGTTCACACATCTTTTTTGCAGTGCAAGTACCTGCGCCGTATATTCAACGATGTTGGGAACCGCAATTTCAGCAGCTTGCGAAGGTGTAGCAGCTCTCTTATCAGCCGCAAAATCACAAAGTGTAAAATCAGTCTCATGTCCAACGGCACTTATGACAGGAATTTTAGAATCTGCTACGGCTCTCACGGTCAATTCTTCGTTGAAAGCCCATAAATCCTCAATGGAACCTCCGCCTCTGCCCACAATCAAAATATCAGCCAATTTATGTTTGTTAAAGAATTTTATTGCAGCAGCTATTTCTGGTGACGCATCCTGTCCCTGAACCTTTACAGGATAAAGTAAAAGTTTTATGCCGGGATTCCTGCGGCGTCCGACAGTTATGATGTCACGCACTGCCGCGCCGGCAGACGATGTTATAATTCCTACGGTCGGAGGATTTAAGGGAAGTTGCTGTTTATTTTCTTCAGCAAACAATCCTTCCTCGGCAAGTTTCTTTTTTAACCGTTCGTAGGCGAGCATTAAATCTCCTACACCCTGCTGAAGCATTATATCGGTATAAAGCTGGTAAACTCCGTCACGTTCATATGCCGTAATACGTCCTACAGCTATGACCGTATCGCCGTTAACAGGTTCGAATTTCAGTGTGTTCGCTCTGCTACCGAACATAACGCACTTTAAAACAGCTCCGTTGTCTTTCAATGTAAAATAACAGTGTCCCGAAGGATATCTTTTGAAATTTGAAATTTCGCCGGTCACTTGAACATTATTTAATTTTATGTCTTTATCAAGCAAAGCTTTGATATGCTTATTTATTTCACTTACAGAAAATATTTTATCTGCCAATGCCTGTTCTCCAACCGTAGACTGCACATCCAACAGCATTATCTCCGCTGAATTCCGCCTGCGGAACATAAAATTTTGCCCCCACAGAGGTCAACCTCTTTTCAAGATGAGAGCGTATAAATTTATTGCATCCGACGCCGCCTACCAGAAGCATCTCTTTTGCTCCTGTCAAAGCCGCTCCGTTAATAAAAAGTCTTGCAAATGTTTCTGCCAAAACATATTCAACACCTCGAGCTAGTTCAGCTGCACCCGCACCGGAAGCCAGCATCCTTTCAGCAGCCGTAGCAGGTCCTGAAAGGCTGGCCACCGCATTTTTTACAGAAACCGGCAAACAACAATTTGATGCAGCACCGGTTGCCAGCTTCTCCAAAGAAGGACCTGCCGGAAACGCAAGTCCCAAGGCAACACCTATCCTGTCAATGAACTGTCCGGCATGCAAATCACAACTACCTCCTATTTCCTTAAGTTCGTATCTTGCATCAGCTTTTGCTTCAACTAAAATAAGATCTGTAGTCCCTCCTGAAGCGTGCAACACCAGAAATTTTTCGGAGCAAGGCGCACCTGCTGACCAAACACCTGCTTCTATATGATTTTCCTGGTGACTGATAATATTAAGCGACGCCCCGCAGGCTACTGCAAGTGAGCGTGCCAGCCCGCAACCGGCCAAGAAGGCAGGCATATAAGAACCCTCCAAAAGACGCGGATAACCTGAAGCCGTAACGGACATCACTTTATAACTGCCTCCGCCGAACAGTTCTTCTACAAGTTCTGGCAAATTACGCACGTGTTGAAAAACCATTTCGGACTGCTGTAATCCGCGTGCGCCCTTTTTCACAGTCAGCAATTTTCTGCGATAACCGATAAGGCTTCCTGCCATATCTATTGCAGCAACAGACGTAGTATAGCAGCTCGTGTCTATGCCCAGAAATATTTTCTCCGACATTTTATCTTACCAACGTTCCCAAAACTCCGTTTACAAAACGCGGCGATTCCTCACTGCCATATCCTTTTGCTATTTCTACAGCTTCATTAATAGCTACGCCTGCAGCCACAGCAGGCTCGGCAAAAAATATTTCGTAAATTGCCAAGCGCAAAATATTCCTATCTGTAGCGGATAATCTTTCCAGGGACCAGTCAATAGATGTGGCTTTAATTTTTTCATCAATTTGTTTTTTATTGGCTATTATGCCGTTCAATAACTCCTCTGCGTAAGGAACTGACTTTTCCGTTTCTTTCTCGGTGTGCTCAGCTATCGCTGCTTCCAAGGCGGTTGTTTTGTCACAACCTTCAAAATCAAGCTGGAACAAACTTTGAAGAACAATCTCTCTGGCAAGTCTGCGAATCATATAAATAAAACTCCTTAAAATTTTATAGTTTTTTAGCGATGATATCCCGGCGGCAGCAAACGATCCAACCATTCCAGGAGATCTTCATGATTATCAAGTTTATGCCCGATAAAGAATCCTATCCCCAAGCAAATGATAATGAACAACGCCTTAAAAAAGCCGAGCCAAATAAATAGCGTGCCGACAAATATTCCCATAAGAGAGCAGAGCACCCTGCCGCGATAATTATTCCAGATATCTCTGAAGATGTCGTTCAACATGCTGTACCACCTACTCTTCCTTAGCTTTGATCTGCTTCACGAACAGTTCGATATCTCTCACTTCTATTCCGGTAACTTTTTTGAGACTTTCTTTGACATTGTTTTTTATTTCGGCAGTCGCTTCCGGAATGTTTATACCCGGTTCTACAGAAGTATTGATACGCACGTCTATACCTTCATCTTCAAGCTTAACAATAACTTTTACATGATGTATGCCGTAAATTTCCTGAGCCAGCGCGGAAATATAATTTTCCAAAGCACTTCTTCCTACAAGTATTTTTCCTTTAGGACCTTCGCTCAACTTCAAGGAACTCATTCCTGTAATACCTAAGCCCGTTATCAAAAGCCTTACACTGACAAGAAGCATAACAATACTGGCCACAGCAAAAATCCAGTTCCCCGGAATATGATCAAAAAAATAAGTTACACGGGCAGAAGAAAAAACTTCCAGACTGCACAGCAATATCAAAATAGATACAATGGCCATTAGAAACGTGTAGAGAGTCAAAATTATTCTATCAGCAATACCCATGGATACTCCAGCCTCCTAATCAATGATAGTTATATTAATTTTCCTTTGTATCGCTGCGCAAATCAGCCAGCTGCGCTTCAAAGGAATCCGCCACACTGTTCTGCTCCGCTCGACGTTTCTGTTCCTGAGTGATTTCTTCCATAGCGAGCTCTGACACCAGCGCCATTTCCAAACCCGACTTGGGTCTTTTTTCTACTCCTTCAATATGAACATCCACAAAACGAACTTCATAGCCTGTCATATTTTCTATAGATTCTTTGACCTTTTCCTGTACGGCGAGAGCAATCTCAGGAACATATCTGCCGAATTCAACGATAATGTAAACACCTACATCTACAAGCTTTCCTTCAAAACGCAAGGAAACGCCTCTTGTAGGATCATCCTTCTTCCCCAACAAGCTGTTAAAATCATCGGAAAAACTGCCGGCCATAGCCAATACTCCATGTACTTCTCTAGCTGCCAGACTGGCGACAATCCGAATAACATCATCGGCGATACGGATATCACCAATGCTTCTTTCCTCTTGTACGGAGTTTATAACCTTATTATTCTGTTCCATATTCTAAGGCCTCCTGTACCATTAACAAAAACCACCAACTATCCTATGCTAAATTATAGCATAAAAAGCGTACAAGCGCAGGTATTTTTGAATAAATAAAAAGCGTCCTGTGAAAATATGCATATATTTCACAGGACGCTTGAACTTATCTTCTACCGCGGCAAACAGCTTCCAAATTATATCCGCGGCAATTTATATATTGGTATGTTGAATCAGTGATAACCAAAGGCACTCCACGTAATGCGTAAGGATGCTTGCACCCTGTGAGGACCAGGTAGTGTTTAACATCTTCAGCCAACTGCAAAAAGTATTCTGTTGCTGCGGTAACGCCATGCTGCAAAACAAGTTTTAAAACTATACCTGTTATTCCGACAAGATCAGCTCCCAAGGCAAACGCTTTGACAACGTCGCTTGCTGAGCGGATACCTCCGCTTGCCAACAGTAAATCTTCTTCGGTCAAATTCTGCGAACAATCCAGCAGACTCCAGCATGTCGGCTGTCCCCAACACAGTAAATCTTTCGACAGTTCTTTTTGCGCTCTCGCAGCTTCTATAGCTGCAAAATTTGTTCCTCCGGCTCCGGCGCAATTAAAATCTTTAAAACCGTAACCTTTTAATAATCGCAGCTGTTCCGCAGCAATACCGCTGCCTGTCTCCTTGACGATAACAGGTACGGAAACATGCTCTTTTATCTTTAGAATGTTTCCGAGCATTCCCGAAAAATTTCTGTCCCCCTCCGGCATAACCAACTCTTGAGCAGGATTAAGATGCACTTCCAAAGCATCAGCCGCGATCATATCAGCTGCTCTTCCGGCTTCTTCCGGTGTAGCTAACACACTGACATTGGCAAAGACCAGCCCCGTCGGATAAACTTCTCTGATTACGGCGTAGCTGGAACATTCCTGCGCTCCGCCCTTTTTTACTACACCGTACTGAGAGCCTACCGCGATGCCGATACCGAGTTTTGCAGCGACAACAGCCAAATTTCTGTTAATTTCTGTCAGCTTCTCGTCACCGCCGGTGACAGCATCAATAAAAAAAGGTAAGCGCAAATTTCTGCCGTAAATTCTTACAGATAAATCAATGTCTGCCAAATTAACATCTGGCAGACAATTTGATAAAAAGCGAAGATCTTCAAACCGTGTACCGGCAGGACCGTCAGCAAGTTCCACAGCATATTTTATGTGCTCTAACTTACGTTGGACACGCTGCATAGTTCGCCCCTCTTCAATTTTTATTCTTCAATACCTTCAAACTGCTCTGAAAGATCCTGAGTCAAAGAAGATTTTTTCCCCAAGAAAGAACTGTATTCATTGCTTTCCGCATCGCGCTCCAGTTTAGAAATACTCAGACCGATTTTCTTGCCTTCAAAATCAATTTTAATGATTTCGGCTTTAACGAGTTGTCCAACTTCCAAAACGTCCTCAGGCTTGTTAATTCTTTCTCTGGAAATTTGAGAAATATGCACCAACCCCTCAAGTTTATCGTAAATCTTTACAATAGCTCCGAATGGGAACATCCTTGCAATTTCCACTTCGACAATATCGCCTACACTAAGTTTTGCAGCTTCACTCTTCCAGGGATCTTCCAAAGTTTCTTTGATGCTCAGAGCAACGCGTCTGGCTTCACGGTCAATATTTTTCACATAAACAGTAACTTCGTCGTCCACGTCAGCTACGTCGGCAGCTTTGACGTTGCGATCCCAAGAAAGCTCCGTATTGTGAACCAAACCAACAAGCCCTTCGCCGATTTCTACGAACAGACCGAATTCAGCAACCTTAACCACCTTACCAGTATATACGCCGCCTTCTTCTACGGAATTATATGCGATTTCCTCTTTAGCAGCTCTTGCCTCCTTAGCCGCCTGAATGCGAGCTTCTTTTGCTTCGCGCCAAGCCTTAGCCTTAGCCTCTTTTTCAGCTTTGAGAATATCGCGACGAGAAACAACTATGCGTTTCTTCTCCAAATCCACTTCAATAATCTCAGCTTGAAGTTCTTGACCTACATAACCGCTAAAATCTTCCACACGTCTAAGTTCTACATGAGACGCGGGCATAAAGCCTTCGACGCCTTCTACAGCAACAGAAAGTCCAACTACGCTTTTAGCTTTATTCTTGATAACGCGCAGCACTTTGACAGTAGCCTCACGCTTTTCTCCTTCAGCAAGTTCCGCTACATCTTTCCACGCAGCGTCGCGCTCTGCGCGAATCTTGGAAAGACGCACGAAATCATTATTCGTACTGCCGGGGATCACTTTAGCTTCAACTGTGTCTCCAACTTTAACACTTGCCATGATTTCTTCAGGAGATTCAGTCGACCATTCGCTGAATGGGATATTGCCGTCATGTCTGTAGCCAAAGCTTACGTAAACTCCGTCTTTATCAATCTGGATGACAGTTCCTTCAACTATCTTTCCAGGAAATACTTCTACCTCCTCTTGAGCATTGAGCATAGCTTCAAAATTAAATTGTTCCATTACTGTAATAGCCTCCTTAATTAAACGGTCAGGAGTTGAAGCTCCAGCCGTGATTCCGATTTTAGTACATCCCTTGAACATTTCAGGACACAACTCAGTCGCTGTTTCAACATGAAACGTTCTTGAACACAACGCGGCTGAAACATCAAAAAGATGTCTTGTGTTGGCGCTGTTCTTCCCGCCTACAATCACCATCGCATCAACCTTAGTTGCCAATTCTCTGGCGGCTTTCTGACGCTGAGCTGTCGCGTTGCATACGGTGCGTTCCACGCGGTAGTCCCCCGGATGAGTCACTTGAAGCGAAGTAAGAATTTCTTCAAAACGTTCCACATCAAAAGTAGTCTGGATAATCACTCCATAGCGACCGAATTTGGGTACACCTGATGTATCTTCTATATTTTCTACACATATAGCTTTTTTTCCTGCCCACTTTAAAATACTTTTTACCTCAGGATGATTTTTTTCTCCCACTATAACCGGCAAATACCCGTCTGCAGCAACTTCAGCTGCTTTTTTTTGCGCCATCCTTACACTGGGGCATGTAGCATCTACGACATTCACCCCACGCAATCGCGCTTCCTCGTAAGTATCCGGTCCTTCTCCGTGAGATCTGAAAATAACATTTTCTCCTGCAGAAAATTTTTCCAAACTGTCTCTGCAAGCAACCCCCTTAGAGGTTAATTCTTCTACCAGTTGAGGATTGTGTACGAGCGGACCTAAAGTTCCGAAAACTCCCCTGTCGTTTGCAGCTTTCTCGGCAATAGCCACAGCTCGCTTAACGCCATAACAAAATCCGCAATACTCGGCAACAAATATCTCCATCATTCTTCTCCGGACTGCAACGCAGCTATGCGACGCATCATCTCTTCCGTTAGTTCTGACAAAAGTTCTTTAGTCAAGGGAACTCCTTCCGGAAAATATATCGGTTTCCCGAAACGCACCGTTACTTTGGGCCACAATTTCCCGGAACGTTTCAAGTCCGTACCGATGACACACGAAGGAACGATAGCCGCTCCGGTTTTACTGGCCATCATCAGAGCCCCGGGCGCCGCTTTGCCCAGCTTTCCTGTTTTACTGCGCGTTCCTTCAGGAAAAATCGCCAAGACTTCACCGCTTTGCAAAATATCGATTCCCTGCTTAATAGCAGCTCTGTCAGCACCTCCTCGACGCACAGGAAACGCCCCCAGCAGTCTGTAAATATATCCCAAAACAGGAACAAAAAGCTCCTGTTTCGCCATGAAATGTACTTTTCTGTTCGCGCATGTGCCTATAACCGGAGGATCAAGCAAACTGATATGATTGCTTGCCAAAACAAGCGGTCCCTCTTTA
Source organism: Acidaminococcaceae bacterium (assembly GCA_034180005.1). GTDB lineage: Bacteria > Bacillota > Negativicutes > Acidaminococcales > Acidaminococcaceae > JAXFPC01. The sequence goes on from JAXFPC010000039.1 coordinate 24,163, forward strand.
GGTATGTTTTCTACACCTGTGCACTGCATTCTGAAAAAAATCGTAAATAATATTCTGCACAGATTTTTAGCAATTACATAAAACATTTTCCCGCTCCCGCACCAGCTTGATTATAAAATCACATACTTGATCAATGGTCATTGACGAACTGTCTAAAAGCACAGCGTCACAAGCCTGCTTGAGAGGCCCTATCAGACGTTCGCTGTCCTGTTTGTCACGTTCGGCGATTTCCTGCTGCAATTGCCGCAAATCAATCTTCTGACCTTTAGCTGCCAACTCCTTGTATCTCCGCGCTGCACGTTCTTCTACCGTTGCCGTAAGAAATATCTTCAACTGAGCATCCGGGAAGACAACGGTTCCTATATCCCTTCCATCCATCAGCACCCCGCCGCCGGCACCCATGCGACGCTGCTGTTTGACCATAGCTTCTCTTACGGCTCCGATAGCGGCAACCTTTGAAACCATACCAGTTACTTCTGCTGATCTTATGGCATCGGTAACCTCAAAATCATCGACGAAAACTCTGTTGCTTTCCTTCTCGGCATAAAATTTGATCGTCATTTCATCGGATAATTTACTTATAAAATCTGCGTCAAAAGCTCTGCCACTCTGTAAAAATTTCCACGTGACGCTTCTGTACATTGCGCCGGTATCTATATATATGTAGCCAAGTTTACCAGCAACCAACCTGGCAATCGTACTTTTACCCGCGCCTGCCGGTCCGTCTATAGCGACAACGATTTTCTTTCTCATACGATATTCTCTCCAATATTTGTACTTGCAGCTGCCATGCCGGCAACATAGCCGCTTGAAAAAGCAGCTTGCAGATTGTATCCGCCGGTGAATCCGTCAACGTCTATAACTTCTCCGGCAAAAAATAAATTTTTAATCAGTTTTGATTCCATTGTTTTCGGGTTTATTTCCGCAGTAGCCACACCGCCGGAAGTTACTATCGCTTCAGCCAAAGGCCGAGTTCTCACGATCGGCAGCGTAAAATTTTTCAGAACCTGTAAAAGTCTCTGTCTTTCCTCTTTGGAAATTTGATTAATAAATTTATCCTCCGGCAAATATGCTCTGTCGCACACAACAGGTATAAGACTTTGCGGCAAAAGCTCCCTCAAACCGTTGGCCAGCTGCTTGCGACTGTACTTAAGAAAATCTCTCTTAATTCTCTCGTCAAGCTTATCTTCCTCCAACGCCGGTTTCAAATCAATACTGACCTCCACATTTTTACCCGCGCAGAGCATTCTGGCAACCAAGTTGCTCAAAGAGAGTATGATTGGCCCTGAAAGTCCGAAATGAGTAAAAAGCATCTCACCGAATTCGGAAGCGACACTTTTACCGTCAGTTATAATTGTTGCCCGCACATTACGCAAAGATAACCCCTGCAGATTTTTCACATAATCATCCGTACTCTCCAACGGCACCAGCGAAGGCAACAAAGGAATGACGGAATGTCCTGTTCTTCTTGCAAGTTTTGCACCACTGCCGTCACTGCCTGTCCCCGGATAAGACGCACCTCCGGCGCACAAAATCACCGCATCTCCTTTATAAACGCCTTTGTCAGTTCTTACACCCTGGGCTGCACCGGACTCTGTCAAAATTTCCTTGACATCCGTGTCAAGCAAAATTTTACCGCCAAGTTTTGTATATATTTTTACTAAAGTATCTACAACATCCTTAGCTTTGTCGCTGACCGGAAAAACCCTGCCGCCACGTTCCACCTTTGTAGGCAAACCGTTGGCTTCAAGCATCTCCACAATATCTTCGTTCGTGAATCTGCGCAAAACTCCAAAAAGAAATCTACCGTTTACCGGAAGATTTTTGACGATTTCAGCTAAGTCGCAACTGTTAGTTATATTGCATCTGCCCTTGCCGGTTATCAGCAATTTTTTCCCCGGCTGACGCATCTTTTCTATTATCAGCGTCGAAGCTCCGCTTTTCGCGGCAGCAATTCCGGCCAGCAGTCCTGCCGCTCCGGCGCCTATAACTATGACCTTTACCACAGTCCCGTTGCCTCCAACATCGCCTTCAGCTCCCTATCCGTTAAGTCTCTGAATTTCCCTCTGGAAACCTCTTTTAGTTCCAAAGGACCTATCTTTATTCTCATCAATTCGCGAACAGGAAAACCTATCGCGTCACACATCCTTCTTATTTGACGATTGCGACCCTCGTGAATGGCAATATCAAAAACGGTACAGTTTTTCTCGTGATTATAGGATCGCAAATTAACTATCGCCGGAGCAGTTTTACCGTCCTCCAGCACTACACCCAATTTCAATTGGTCAAGTTTGTCTTGCGGCACTATACCGGGAACTTTCACAACATAAACTTTCTGAATTTCATTTTTCGGGTGCATCAAAGCCTGAGCGAAATCACCGTCATTTGTCAATAACAATAAACCTTCGGTGTTATAGTCAAGCCTTCCGACGGGAAAAACATGCTCCGGCAGGTCCTTAACATAATCACCTATACTGCGTCTGTTTTGCGGATCTTTCATCGTAGTGACAACGCCGCGCGGTTTATAAAACATGTAATAGACTTTTGCCTCCGTTTTTATAAGCTTGCCGTCCACCGCAACTTTATCGCGTGACATATCAACTTTTGAACCTAACTCCTTGACTATTTTCCCGTTGACTTTTACCCTGCCTGCTACAATAAATTTCTCCGCTTCACGACGCGAAGCAACTCCGGCAGCAGCTAAAGCCTTTTGCAGTCTTTCTTCCATCGAACTGCCCACCTTATAAATTATTCCATCTCCAGCGTCTGCTGCACTGAATCAGGTTCTGTCTCTCCAACTTCTCCATCTTCCTCCGTCACTGGAAGATCTTTGAGCGAATTAAGTCCGAAAACATTTAAAAATTTTTCCGTTGTACCGTAAAGTATCGGATTACCCGGAACTTTTTTGCGACCGCGCTCTTCAACCAATTCCAACTCCAAGAGAGTGCTTACGACGCCATCTGCCTTTACACCTCTGATTGCCTCTATTTCCGAACGCGTAACAGGCTGCTTAAAAGCAATGATAGACAATGTTTCCATTGCGGCATTGCTCAGCCTGACTTCCTTTTTCCTGCTTAAACCGGACAACATATCGTAATACTCCGGTTTTGTAACAAGCTGATAACCTCCAGCCACCTCTCTCAGCATCAAACCTCTGTCTTCTGCGGAACAGCGCTGTGACAGAGATGATAGAAGCTCCCAAACTTGAGGTTTATCCATTTGCAAGATATCTGCCAACTCACTTACAGCCACCGGCTCTCCGGCTGCAAAAAGGACTGCCTCAAGTGCTGCAACTTTCTTGTCGTAGTACATCAATGTTCACCCCGTTTTGCAAAAATGTAAATGGGCGCGAACCTCTCAGATTGACTTATAGCTATCAGACCCATTTTAAGCAATTCTAAAATACCTAAAAAAACGGCCACCCTTTCTGCAGGATGTCCTGATCCGGCAACTTCATTCAAACTGACAGCCTTGCCGGATTTAAGCATTTTAAGGATATCTGCCATCTTTTCCTGCACACTAAATGCCTGCGGCTCAATATAAGCCGTTTCTTCCGAAGCATCGTACACGAAAGCTGTTGCAAGAGCATCCATAAGTTCCCCGATGGAATACTCCGGCAACACCTTTTCACACATATCGGCAAACATACCTTTGCGTTGAAAACATTTATCTGCATCTTCTTTAAGAGCCAGCAGCTTTGCTGCCGCTTTCTTGATACGGCGATACTCCACCAACATCTCAACTAATTGCTGCCGCGGGTCGATGCCATCCTCTTCGTCGCCGGACTCATCTTGCGGAAGTAACATTCTTGATTTAATCTGCAGCAAAGTTGCCGCCATAACCAAAAATTCGCTGGCAAGCTCCATATCATATTCCTGCAGCTGACTCAGGTAATCTATGTACTGCTCTGTTACTGAAACGATTGGAATATCGTAAATATCAACCTTATCCTTTTCGATCAGATGCATCAATAGATCGAGCGGCCCTTCAAATGCAGTCAACTTTAGCGAAAGTTCAGACATAAAACATCACATATTCATGGCCGACTTAATCTCCGCCATGTTCTTTTCCGCTTCTCGACGCGCCCGTTCAGCTCCGTGATTAAGCACTTCTTTGATATATTTAGGATTGGACGCATATTTTTCACGTCTTGTATGGATATCCGTCAACATAGCATTCATTTTTTCAGCAAGGTTTTTCTTGCATTGCATGCAACCGATTTCTCCGGCGCGGCATTTCAATTCTATATCTGCAGCTTCTTCATAATTGAAAACCTTTTGAAATTTATAGACTATGCATACTTCAGGATGTCCCGGATCAGTTTTCTTAATACGCTGAGGGTCAGTCGTCATAAGCCGCACTTTTTCCCACAACTCCTCTGGAGAAGCGCCGAAAGGAATAGTGTTGCCATATGATTTCGACATTTTGCGTCCGTCTATGCCCGGCAAAACTTTTGCCTTGGAAAAAACGGCTTGCGGTTCAGGAAAGACATCCTGTTTGTACAGAAAATTAAACCGTCTCGCTATTTCTCTTGTAAGCTCCAAATGAGCAGATTGATCCTCACCCACGGGAACGCAAGTAGCTTTATAAAGTAAAATATCAGCCGCCATCAATACAGGATACCCTAAAAAACCGTAAGTGTGCAAATCCTTACCCGTGCCTTCAAGATTAGCTATCTTGTCTTTATACGTAGGTACTCTCTCCAACCACGAAAGAGGTGTATTCATAGCCAGTAAAAGCGCCAGTTCGGCATGCTCCTTAACATGGGACTGTACAAAAATAATATTTTTTTCAGGATCCAGACCCGCACTTAACCAATCCAGAGCCATCTCAAAAATATTCTCCTGCAATTTTGAAGTATCAGCATAGGAAGAAGTAAGAGCATGGAGATCAACTATGGAAAAAAAGCACTCGTACTCATCCTGCAAACGTACCCAATTCTCCAGCGCCCCCATATAATTACCAAGGTGAAAACGCCCGGAAGGTTGCATACCGCTAAAAATTCTTCCCTTTGTCATTCAGAAAAACCCCTTTATTTTTAGAATAGTATTCCGGAAATAATACTGTTGACCAAAGAAAGATATCCGCTGGCCAAAGGAGAAATGATTGCTCCCGTCACTCCGGTAAAGACTAAAGCTATCAAGATGAAAAAACCGTACCTGTCGACAGTTTGACCGTACTTCCATGCCAAGTCACTCGGTAAAAGCTCCGTCAGCAATCTTGATCCGTCAAGTGGAGGCACAGGAATTAAATTAAAAAAAGCAAACCAAACATTATAAAGCTGCATCCACAACAATAAATTCGATACACTATGTGAAAGAATGCCGAAACGTTCCATTACGGCAGCAAACAATGCCGCCAAAAAACACAGGACCAAATTTGCTGCCGGTCCGGCCAAGGCAACTTTCATCATACCTGATTTGCGATCTGAAAAATATCTTGAATTAACCTGCACCGGTTTAGCCCAACCAAAACCGGCCACGACCAGAAGAATCGCGCCGACAGGATCAAGATGAGCCAAAGGATTCAGAGTCAACCGTCCCATATAGCGAGGAGTTTTGTCGCCCAAACTGTCGGCGCACTGGGCGTGAGCGTATTCGTGAACAGTAATTGCGAACAAAAGCGCCGGAATTCTGTATATCATTGTGCTTAAATCAAGCATAAAATCCTCCATGTTATCACGATTATTAATAAAGAATATTATACATCATATCATGATAACCGTCAAAAGATATTCCCGATAAACAGCGTAAATAACCGCCGCAGAATACTGCGGCGGTAACATAAAATTTATTCACCATTGAATTGCGGTTCTCTCTTTTCGTAGAATGCCGCAATCCCTTCCTTACAATCCTCCGTATCCATAAGCAGCGGCTGTGTCGTTTCTTCGATAGCCAACACTTCTTCGAGCGTGAGAGCTGTATTATTCAAATACTTCTTCATCAAGCCTATAGCCAGCGGAGGTCCTGCTGCCAATTTAGAAGCGACATTGTAAACAGTTTCCCTTAGCACTTCATCTTCAACAACATCGTTCACCAACCCGAGCTTTTCCGCAGTTGCCGCATCCAGCATTTCTGCTGTGAACATCAAAGCTTTCGCTTTATGAAGTCCTATCGTCCTCGGAAGGAAATACATACCGCCGCAATCGGGAACCAAACCTACCTTAGCAAAGCTCTGCGCAAAACGAGCTTTATGCGAAGCGTAACTTAAATCACAGGCAAGCATCAGATTAAATCCTGCGCCGGCAGCCACACCGTTGACATAAGCAAGCACAGGTTTGGGAATTTCAGTAATCATTTTTGCAACTTTTCCAACCTTGGCGATAAAAGATTTTTTTAGCGCAACGCCCTGTAAATTATTTAGGAAGGCAAGATCGCCTCCCGCGCAAAATGCCTTACCGTTTCCGGTGAGGACAATCACTCCCACTTCGGCATCTTCGGCAGCCTTCGTTAACGCAACCAACAACCCTTCAACGAGTCGATCGTTCATCGCGTTTAAGCTCTCAGGCCGATTCATAGTAATGGTAGCAATCCGATTACTGATACTGTACAATACTTCACTTTCCACCGTGTGTCACTCCTTTACAAATCTGCATATATATTTTCTAAATAAAATCTATCTTGCAGCAAGCCCCTCATAAAGAAATTCATTTTTTACTTTTATGTACGTGCCTTTCATACCCAATGATTGCGTCTCTATGATGCCTGCCGTTTCAAATTTACGTAAAGCATTGACAATTACGGAACGAGTCAATGAAGATCTGTCGGCAATTTTTGACGCAACCAACATTCCTTCCATTTCGTTTAATTCCATGAAAATACTTTTAATCGCTTTTTTCTCGGAGAAAGACAAAATTTCAAAGGCCATATCTACAGCTTCACGACGGGCGTCTTTTGCTGCATCTTCATTGCGACGGCAATGCATAAATTCAAAAGCTGCTATTGCGACACCACACTCGCCAACAACGGTATCTTCATCATTAAATCTCCTCGTTCGCCGCGAACAAATAAGCGTACCTGCTCTATCTCCGTAAGCGTAAATAGGAAACACGGATGATTTTTTTGCCTTATAAAGACACTTGCCGTAATTTTCGATGAAACATTCTTCAATAGAAATTTCTATGTTAATTTCTGCAGAGGTAATTCCGTTAAGATATTCTAAAAAATCTTTTCTAAAATGTTTGGAAATAAAATTCTTCTCTTTACGTTCCTCGCATTTAAACTCTTCAGCATAAGCTCTACCTCGCAGAGTGCCGTCTACGTCAACAATGTATATCGTCGCTTTCAACAATTCGCTTAAAACAGCTGCAATATCCGGAAATTTGATAGCTTTACTATTTTGTACAAAGCTGTTTAAATTTCTCACTTTTTCCAACAATGACATATTAACCCCTCTTTTCACCTGCAAAACATACCGCTTAAGCGCGCGGATGATTTTTTTCGTAAACGGCCGCAATGCGCTCCGTTGTTACATGAGTATAAATCTGTGTGGTTGATAAATTAGCGTGACCAAGAAGTTCCTGAACAACTCGCAAATCAGCTCCGTGCTCCAAAAGATGAGTTGCGAAAGTATGTCTGATTGTATGCGGGCTGACATTTTTTTTAATCGCCAAAGCAGAAATGTACTTCTCTAAAATTCTCCTCACGCTTCTGTCAGTAAGCGCCCCACCTCGACTGTTAATAAAAATAAAATCATGTACGATGCCGTGATTGCGCATGATCAAGCTTCTCTCCTGATAATAAACCGTTGTCACATCCGCGCATTTATGACCTATTGGTACTATACGCTCCTTATTGCCCTTACCCAGAAGAAGCACAAATAAATTACCAAGGTCTATTTTATTCAGCTTTAAAGCAACAAGCTCCGATACACGACAACCTGTAGCATATAAGAGTTCTAAGATAGCTCTGTCCCTTTTTCCCAAAGGAGTATTGTCCGGCAAATTCAGCAATTCATTTATTTCGATTTCGTCTAGAAAAGCAGGCAACTTTTTTTCCAGTTTAGGTGAACGTGTCTTCAGCAAAGGATTTACAGTCACAATCCCCTCGCGCAGCAAATATTTATAAAATGAACGCAGAGACGAAATTCTTCTCGCTATCGTCCGCCTGGCATACTTCGCATCGCTGAGATGCGACAGATAAGCGCGAATATCTAAATGAGTAACAACATTCGGCTCTACTGAACAATCAAATCTTCCCGACAAAAATACGCAAAAACTTTCTATATCTCGACGATAATTCTCAATTGTTAAACCTGAGCAATTTTTTTCAACATTCAGATAGTTCAGAAACTGCTCCGTTAACTCCTTAAAAACGCTCATATAGCTCCTTTATAAATAATACAAAAACATTTATATGTTTATTATACAACTTAACGTTGAATAATTCTACCGTATGCATCAATACATTCAGCTCCACGTAATACGAAAAAGAGTTGATAAAAAGTTTTGATAATTCATATTTTTAATGCCCGCCGGTAAAGAATTCAAGCAGCAGAATTTTTATAGCAGGAACCTGGACGAATAATTTCTCCTGTCCGGTCATAATTATATTTACATCCGCTTTCGGGCATAGCCCTCATACTACTGGCTACGCACAAGTGCGTCTATTATCGGCCTGCCAGCCATGCAGCAATTACCTGCTACCCGTAAACGGGTCCTTCGGATCAAACAAACTCAGTTGATCCTCTTCTCGATCTCGTTCCAACTGACTGGCAATATACTGCGTAATTGCCTTCGTATTTTTTCCAGCCGTATCTACATAGTATCCCCTACACCAAAATTAGCGATTTTGGTAGGCAAATTTTAAATTGCCAAATCGTTGAAACAATTCCACTTGGTATGTATAAAACTATGTACAGAATTATTTTGTTCTTTTGACACTGTAATGTCCTCCTAATGTGTTTTGCGTGACTGGAAGGTCACTGGCATTGTAACACATTAGGAGTTTTTTTCTCCTCATCGCTTAAGCTCTATGAAAACCTCGCCATAGTGGCGAGGTTTTCATATTTCACGCAAAAAAAGATACCGCACGTGTGTGCGGTATCTCTCCAACCGGCAGCTTTCTATCCTCCCGGGCCGCTTCCGGCCAAGTACTTTCGACGTTTGAGGGCTTAACTGCTGTGTTCGGGATGGGTACAGGTGGTCCCCCTCAGCT
>JAXFPC010000046.1:0-6831 GCA_034180005.1 Acidaminococcaceae bacterium
TCAAAATCAATGGACGCATTGAAAGCGTCCACCAATTCATTGGTATTTTTACTGAATCTGCCACCCCAAAGTTTAGCCATTATTTCAAATTCCCCTGTTTCATCAAAGCACGCACTTTCAACGGCAAACCGAACAGACGAATGAAACCTGTCGCATCGGATTGATTATAAACATCGTCTTCGCCGAAAGTTACATATTCCTGACTGTAAAGAGAATAAGGGGACTTGGAGCCGGCGCTCATAATATTGCCCTTGTAAAGTTTCAGACGCACCAAACCGGTAACGGTTTTTTGAGTTTCCTCGACAAAAGCATCCAAAGCCTCTCTCAACGGACTGAACCACATACCGTCGTATACCAGTTCGGAATAGCGAATAGCTACATTCTGTTTAAAAGATTGAGTAGCTCTGTCCAAACACAGATTTTCCAATTCGTTGTGAGCATAGTAAATAATGGCACCTCCCGGATTCTCATAGACTCCGCGAGATTTCATCCCCACAAGACGGTCCTCGACCATATCAGTGATGCCCACGCCGTTGCGGATACCGATTTCGTTGAGTTTGTTCAGCAAAGCCGCCGGAGAAAATTTCTCTCCGTTAACGGCGACCGGTGTCCCTTCGACAAATTCTACTTCCACGTACTCCGGTTTATCAGGTGCCTTCTCCGGCAAATTCGTCACAACGAACAACTCATCCTTGGGAGCATTCCACGGATCTTCCAGATCGGAACCTTCGTGAGACAAATGCCACATATTTCTATCCATGGAGTAATCATGCTCCTTGCTCACAGGAATAGGAATATTATGCGCAGCAGCATAATCTATTTCTTCTTCTCTGGAACGCAGTGTCCACTCTCTCCAAGGAGCGATGATTGCCAGATTTGGATCAAGAGCCATCACGGACAACTCAAAACGCACCTGATCGTTACCCTTGCCGGTAGCTCCGTGAGCAACGGCATCAGCGCCTTCTTTTTGTGCGATTTCAACTAAACGCTTGGCGATAAGCGGACGCGCGAAAGAAGTTCCCAGCAGATATTTTTTCTCATAAACTGCTCCAGCTCTCATAACGGGAAATACATAATCCGCCACGAACTCCTCTTTCAAATCGAGGATGTAGCACTTACTTGCTCCGGATCTTACCGCCTTTTCATGAACTGGGGCAAGCTCATCACCCTGTCCCAGATCGGCGCATACGGCAATAACTTCGCAGTTATTATAGTTTTCTTTTAACCAGGGAATGATTACGGACGTATCCAAACCGCCGGAATATGCTAAAACAACTTTTTTGATATTTTCTTTTTTCACTTCAGTAGCCTCCCGTAAAATAATGAATAAACTTGCAACTTCTATGTATTATAACACATATTTTATAATTGTAAATAGCTGAGGAAAATATATCAAACCATTTCCCTCAGCTATATTTTTTCTTAAAAACTTTGTAACATTTTTAATGTATTTATTTACTTACAACACTTCATCACTCATCAAAAGAGCCATAATAGCTTTTTGAACGTGCAACCTGTTTTCCGCCTGATCGAAAACAACTGACTGCGGTCCCTCCAAAACATCCTCCGTTATCTCTTCGCCGCGGTGCGCCGGCAAACAATGCAAAACGATAGCATTGGGACGAGCTGCGGCTAAAAGCTCACGATTTATCTGATAGGAGTGCAATGCCCTCATGCGCTCCTCTCTTTCATCTTCCTCTCCCATGCTGGTCCACACATCCGTATAAAGGACATCCGCGCCCTTAGCTGCGGCAAAAAGATCTTCTTCAACTGTAATGCTGCAGCCTGTCATAGCAGCATCCTCCTGCGCCTGCGCAACAATGTCGGCATCAGGCTGATAACCTTTTGGACTGGCGCAAACCATATTCATCCCCACTTTGGCGCAAGCGAACATCAGAGAATGTGCCATGTTATTGCCGTCACCGACATAAACAAGTTTGCGTCCCTTTAAAATTTCCTGATGCTCCTGAATTGTCAGAAGATCCGTCAAGGCCTGACATGGATGCAGCAAATCCGTGAGACCATTGATTACAGGAACTGTGGCATATTCTGCCAATTCTTTTACAGCTTCATGAGAAAAAGTGCGTATCATGATTCCGTCAACAAAACGGGAAAGCACTCTTGCCGTATCGCGCACAGGTTCGCCCCTGCCTATTTGTGAACTTGAATCACTTAAATATATCGGATGCCCGCCCAACTGCCAGAACCCGACTTCAAAAGAAGTACGTGTACGCGTAGAAGCTTTGCTGAAAAGCATTGCCAAAGTTTTCCCCTGCAAATAACGATGCGGCTCGCCCATTTTCTGTTTACGCTTAAGCTTTTTAGCCACATCTAAAATAGTCGCCACTTCACCGACTGATAAGTCGTGAATGGAAATCAGATCCTTATTCTTTAAACTCATATTACCCCTCTTACGCGCGGTTAAAAATTCGCTAAAGCATTATCCAATGCAGCTATGACCTTGTCTATTTCTTTGGCTGTAACAATCAGCGGAGGTACTAAGCGGATAACATTGCCCGCGGTACAGTTGACAATGGCATGCTGATGCAGGCAGCTATCAGCTACTGCAGCTCCGGGTTTGGAAAGTTCCATTCCCAAAAGCAGTCCGCGCCCGCGCACATCTTGTACCTTGTCAGGATATTTGCGCTGCAGTTCCAGCAATTTTCCCTTAAAATATGCTCCCTGCTCCGCCGCTTTTTCCACCAGGCCATCCGCTTTGATTGTAGCTAAAACAGCGTACCCTACAGCACAGGCCAACGCGTTGCCGCCAAATGTGCCGCCATGTTCACCCGGTTTGAACACGTGAGCCAGACGCTCCGTTACCGCAAAACCGCCCATAGGAAAACCGTCGCCTATGCCTTTGGCAAAAGTAATCACATCAGGTTTTACGCCTGTATGCATATAACCGAACCACTTTCCCGTTCTGCCTACGCCTGTCTGTACCTCGTCAAAAATGAGCAGCGCGTCATGTCTTTCGCATAAAGCCTTTACTTCACGAAAGTACTCATTGGGCGGAACGTGTACGCCGCCTTCACCTTGAATCGGCTCCAGAATAACGCCGCAAACGTCGTCAGTCATTAAAGCTTTTAAAGCTTCTATATCTCCGTATTCAACCATCTCATATCCTGCCGGCAACGGCTCCAACCCCAGCTTGTACTTAGCCGTTCCTGTTATTGTTACCGTAGCCATAGTACGACCGTGGAAAGAATGATTGGCGAAGATTATACGGAACTTTTTCCCGGAAGCATCACGCTGCTTGCCGTATTTTCTGGCAATCTTCAAAGCGCCTTCATTGGCTTCAGAACCGCTGTTGGCAAGAAAAACACGGTCGAATCCGCTAACTTCGCTAAAAAGTCTTACCAATTTAGCTTGCGGTTCCGAATAAAACAAATTGGAAGTGTGCATCATCTTGGAAGCCTGTTCGCTGACGGCCTTGACAATTGTCGGATGAGCATACCCGAGGCTGTTGACCGCGATTCCAGCCAAAAAGTCTAGATATTCTTTGCCCTCGATGTCATAAAGATAACAACCCTTACCGTGATCCGCCACGATGGGATATCTGCCGAATACCGGCAGATAATATTTCTCAGTCTGCTCAATAACAGTCTGTTTATTCACTTGCTTTCAGCTCCTCAGACTTATATTTCCTTAACTACTTCCGTGCCTACACCTTTATCGCTGAAAATTTCCATGAGAATGGTGTGTTCGGCTCTGCCATCGATGATATGAGTCTTATGCGCTCCGCCGGAGAGAGCGGTGATGCAGGCACGAACTTTTGGTATCATACCGCCGTCGATGTTGCCGCGTATGATAAGTTCCTGCGCCTTTTCAAAAGTCAAAGTTGAGATGAAACTGCTTTCATCACGATAATCTGAATAAATGCCGCGTACATCAGTCAGCACTAACAGCTTTTCGGCTTGCAGCGCTCCCGCTATCTCTCCGGCAACGCTGTCGGCATTAATGTTGTATGTTTCTCCGCCAGTACCGACTCCTGTCGGCGCAATAACAGGTATAAATCCGTTGTCCAGCAGAACATTAATCAAGTCTGTGTTAACATGTTCAACATTACCTACATAACCGATATCGACAAGATTTACTTCTCCGTTTTCGTAAACGTCTGCTAAATGTTTCTTGGCAGTGACCAAATTGGCATCTTTGCCGTTAAGTCCTACGGCTCTGCCGCCCAAAGTATTCAACCGAGCCACAAGATCTGTATTGATCTTACCCACGAGCGCCATCTCGGCAATGCCGACGGACTCGGCATCCGTAACGCGCAGACCGCTGACGAACTGGCTCTTTTTGCCTGACTGAGCCAACATTTTCGTTATTTCCGGACCGCCGCCGTGTACCACAACCGGTTTCATGCCGGCGCACTGCAAAAACACTATATCCCGTAACACGTTATTCTTCAGCTCATCGTTAAGCATGGCATTGCCGCCGTATTTTACAACTATTGTCTTATCTTTAAATTCTCTCAGATAAGGCAGCGCCTCCATCAAAGTCTGTACTTGTTTCTCATCCATTAACATCTTTATTTTCCTCCTTTTTACTGCCGCAGCTCGGCTCAGGTATGATATTCTCCATTTATTTTAACATATTCATAGCTGAAGTCACAGGTCCATACAGTAGCGCATTCGCTGCCGGCTCCGAGATCTAATGTAAGCGAGATGTCATGCGCGGACATCACTTCGCACATTGCTTCCGCCGGCACATTGCAATTCATACCGTTTTCCACCAAACGCACCCCTCCGATTTCCAAATTAACTCCGGCCGCATCCATAGCCGCTCCACTATAACCGGCAGCGCACACGATACGCCCCCAATTCGGATCTTCGCCGAAAAAGGCTGTCTTAACCAGAGGAGACTTAGCGATAGCCATAGCCGCAGCTTTGGCATCTTCCCAAACTGCCGCTCCTTTAACGTTGACTTCCAAAAACTTCGTCGCGCCTTCGCCGTCACGAGCTATGAGTTTAGCCAAATCGACAGCGCATGCTGTCAGAAGCTCGCAGAACGCATCATAATCAGGATGAGCTTCAGAAATAATAATTTCATTTTCAGCCAAACCGTTGGCCAAAACAATCATGCTGTCGTTGGTACTGGTATCGCCGTCCACTACTACCATGTTGAAGGATTTATCCGCAACAGCTTTTACGGTTCGCTTCAATACATCCGGAGCAATAGCGGCATCGGTAGTAATATATGTCAGCATGGTGGCCATATTGGGATGGATCATCCCCGCGCCCTTGGCAATACCGGCAACGCGCACCGTCTTGCCGCCGATCACAGCTTCATAAGCCGAGCGCTTCATAAAAGTATCCGTCGTCTGAATGGCTTTGGCAAAATCTTCGCCGCCATTCTCAGCAAGAGCGTCCGCCGCAGCGCCAATACCCGCCGACAACTTTTCCATGGGCAGAAAATGCCCGATAACACCTGTAGAACAAACAAAAACTTCACCGGGTTCAACGTCGAGAAGTTCGGCCGCAACAGTCTGCATTTTTTCGGCATCCGCCAAACCTTCCGCACCTGTACAGGCGTTGGCGCAACCGCTGTTTACTACGACGGCTCGCGCATAAGCGTTTTTGTTGACCTCTCTGCTGACAAGCACCGGAGCGGCACACATTTTATTCTGAGTAAAAACTGCTCCGCAAGCCGCCGGCACCGTACTGTACAAAACACCAACATCGTTGTTGCCGCTGACTTTAATGCCTGCTTTGACACCCGCTGCAACAAACCCCTTAGGTGCCGTTATCCAAGCGTCTATTTTTTTCATAAATTCATCCCTCATTTTTATAACTTTTACGGATATATGGGCAACTGCTCAAGTCCTGTCTGCTCCGACAGTCCGAACATGACGTTCATATTCTGTACGGCCTGACCCGCCGCTCCCTTGACCAGATTATCAATGCAGCTCACTACTATTATCCTTCCAGTACGCGGGTCGATTTCCCAACCGATATCGACATGATTGGAAGCTCTCACATGCTTCAGCTCCGGAAAATTGCCGCGTCCGCGATAACGGATAAAAAATTCTTCTCCGTACATACTCAGATACGCATCATCTATCTGCCCGGTGGTTACGCCATTCTTCAGCTTGCCGTAACACGTGGCTAAAATCCCTCTATCCACCGGAAGCAAATGCGGAGTAAACTGTATCTGCACCTCTTCTCCCGCAAACTCGCTATATACCTGTTCTATTTCAGGCGTGTGCCTGTGATTGGTAACTCCATACGCTTTGAAACTTTCGTTGACACTGCAGAAAAGACTGCCCGCTTTAAGACTTCTTCCGGCTCCGGTCGTTCCCGACTTTGCGTCTACGATTATACTGTCCGTAGCCAGCAGTCCTTTTTTCAAAAGCGGCACCAGCGCCAAAATGCTGCATGTAGTATAACATCCGGGATTAGCTACCAAGTCGGCATTGCTCACCTTGTCCCGGTATAATTCCGTCAAACCGTAAACAGCTTCGGCATGAGGATCCTCATGTTTCATTCCGTACCATTTTTCAAAATCATTTACATTCTTAAATCTATAATCACCGCCGAGGTCTATTATCTTTGTACCGCTTCCTCGCAGTTCTTTGGCAATTTTCATCGCGTGACCGTGAGGCAGAGCAATAAAAATGACATCGCTGACTTCAGCTATGGAATTAATATCCTGCATGCTTGACAAATCCTTATCAATACGCTGAGATAAATGCGGATACATATTCGATATTGCCTCACCAGTACTGCTTTCAGAAGTAATTACAGCAATTTCCGCGTCCGGGTGCCCATCAAGCAGACGCAAAAGTTCGATTCCAGCGTAACCGCTCGCCCCGATAACACTTGCTCTCAT
>JAXFPC010000052.1:0-9940 GCA_034180005.1 Acidaminococcaceae bacterium
TGACAGAGTAGATCCAAATCAAGCAGTTAAAGATATTGCCTGAAAACGATATAACGCAATGTTTGATATATCAGAGTGTGGAGATTTTTGATTCAGGGCGGAATGATATGTGTGAAATAGGAGCTTATTTTAAAGGGGATAACTCTAGGTTGCGTCTAATTGGATAGAACAATTTGAAAAACAGTAAATCAAATCGGTTTACTGTTTTTTGCTTAAATGTCAAAAGAGAAAGCGTCAATAAATATAATAAAGATATTTGACAAAACGCTTCATGGAAGAGCGGAATGATTTTTAAAGCTGTCGCAGTTTGCAAATGGATTGGCATAGATGGTAGGCATAGGCTCAGTAGCATGATTTGTGATATAATAAAACATAACTATTTTCTTGGGGTGCTGTCAAATGAGAGCTTTGCATATATCAGATCTGCATTTGGGGAAAAGGCTGCTTGAATTTTCCCTTATTGAAGATCAGAAATATATTCTGAATCAGTTGCTTGAGCTGGTTGAAGAAGAAAAAATAGATGTTGTTTTATTGGCGGGAGATGTTTTTGATAAGTCGGTTCCATCCGAAGAGGCTGTGAATCTTTTTGACGATTTTTTGACATCATTAGCTGCCGCTTCGATTGAAGTATGTATCATCAGCGGTAATCACGATTCCGCGGAAAGACTTGGATTCGGGAAGAAGTTACTGCGTAAGAATAATATTTATCTTGCGTCCGTTTATGACGGAAATCCTTGTCGAGTAATAGTAAAGGACGATTACGGAACGGTTAATATATTTTTGTTGCCTTTCGTCAAACCGTCTTACGTCAGGAGGTACGTTCCGGAAGATGTACGCGAAGCAATAGTGACATATCAGGATGCTGTTCAATATGCAGTGAAGAGTATGCAGGTGGATGTAAGCCAGCGCAATATTATCGTGGCGCATCAGTTCGTCACGGGAGCTGCTACCTGTGATTCGGAAGAACATATTTTGGGTGGATTGGACAACGTGGACGCAGGAGTTTTTGCAGATTTTGATTATGTGGCGCTGGGACATATTCACAGTCCGCAAAATTTGGCCGGTGGAAAAATTCGTTATTGCGGTACCTTGCTCAAATATTCCGTAAGTGAAATCTCGCAGAGCAAAAGTGCCACTATAATAGAATTGAGATCTAAGGGCAACATGGAAATTTATCAGAGAGAATTGAAACCTCTGCGTGACTTGCGTAAGATAAAAGGTCGGTACGAGCAACTGATAAAGATGGAACGTACGTGTTCCGATGACTATGTTTATGTAGAATTGACGGATGAAGAGGAACAGCTTAATGCTGTCAATACATTGCGAAGATTTTATCCGCGTCTTTTGAGAGTTGCCTACGAGAAAAAAAGTCGCAGGTACGAAGCAAAGGATACGTTTTTTCGTGATGTGAGCGTTACCGCTCCGTTAGAGTTGTTTAGGGAGTTTTATACCGCGCAGCATGACGGCGCAGCTATGAGTGAGGCTGAAGCTGATTTTGTGCGTCAGCTGTTGGAAAGAGCAGGCGGTGATAGATAATGAAACCTTTGCGTTTGGAGATATGCGGCTTCGGACCGTACGTGCAGAAAACGGTTATCGATTTTGAAAAATTTGGCGGCAAGGGATTGTTTTTGATTGCCGGAGATACTGGCGCGGGAAAAACTATGCTCTTTGACGCGATGACATATGCTTTATTCGGTCAAACAAGCGGAGGAGATAAAGGCGACGGCAGGGGAACGGATACTCTGCGCAGCAAGTATGCCGATCTCGACACACCGACTTACGTGGAATTCAGTTTTGAATACCTGGGAGAAAAATATGTTGTCAGACGAAATCCGGAATATTTGCGCAGTTCTAAAAGAAAAAACAGCAGCGGTACGGCTACTGAAGTTGCCAAAGAGGAGCTTATTTTACCAGACGGACGTATTATTGACAAAAAAGTCAGTGCCGGTGTAAAAGATATTTTAGGGCTGGATTATAACCAATTTCGTTCCATAGCCATGATAGCTCAGGGACAGTTTCGTCGAGTGCTTTTAGCTCCGACAGGAGAAAGGGCAGAAATACTTCGACATATTTTTAAAACGGAGATATATAGCAAACTGCAGGAATTGCTCAAAGAAGAGACAAAGATCAGCGAATATGAATATAATTCTCTTAATTCAAGTATCGTACAGTATCTGGATGAAGTTGTTTGTCGTGATGAGTTGCCGTGTAGTGGAGAGTTTGCCGAACTGAAAGCACATCGTTATACAGGAGAGATTATTCGTGCTTTGGAGATTATCGATGAGATTATAGCTGCGGATGAGCTTTGGCTTGCAAGATTGGCTGAAGAAGAAGCGGCTTTGAGTAAAACTGCGGACAGTCTGAAACACAGGATTTTTTTGGTGAATGAATACATTGAAACACATAAAGCTGCTGCCCAAGTGCGTCAAGAGATAGAATCTTTAAAAGAGAAGTTAAGCGATGCTAAAATGGAAAAAGAGAGGACGGATTTGGCATGCGCCAAGTTGCCGGAGCTTTTGAACGAACGTCATCAAGTGGAAGAAAGTCTGAAGAAACATAGCGAATTGAAGCGAAAAAATGCGGCTTATGCTGAAAATGTTCAAGCTTTAAGAAGCAATGAAGAAGAACAGAAAAATGTTGGAGATGATTTGCGTAACCTTGCGGAGCAGAAAAATGTTTTGCGGGTTAAGCTGGAGAAGCTGCGCGAAGCTCCGAAAATTGCGGCAGCGCTGAAAGAAAAATTGAAGGGAGTACAAGATAATTATAACAATCTTGTAAAATATGGCGTTGAATTAAAACAGTTCGTCGAGGAAAAGAAAAAATATGATGAAGCTGTAGCGTTGCTTGGGAAGCGTAAACAAGATTATGCAGCTGACTTGGAAAAATTGTCAGTTCTGCAAAATCAGGCGGAAATGGCAGGGGAAAAAGCCAGAAAATTTGGCGAAGAAAAGGCACGCCTTGATATTCTTTTAAAAGATGCGGAACAGCTGGAAGGATTTTTTCAGGAGTTGGAAGTATGTGAGCGCGAACACAAAATAAACGCAGACAAATATCGTACAGCGCAGTTGGCGGCAAAAAAGGCAAATAATAACTATGTGTTGCAATATAAAAACTTTTTAGATCAACAGGCCGGGATACTGGCAGAACGGCTTAAGCAGGAACGTGAAGGGAATATTGCCGTACCCTGTCCGGTATGCGGAGCTTTGGAACATGGTGAGTACGCTGTCGTGACAAAGGAAGCGCCTACTGAAGAGGAACTGGAGAAACTGCACACCGCTTCCTCGACGGCTGCGGCGCAGGCTGCCGATGCGAGCGCTGTTGCCGGAAGCTGGCATCAACGCGCTTATGAACTAAGATTGAAATTGCAGGTCAGTATTGAAAAAATTTGGCCGCAGATTAAAGATTTTTCGGAGGCGAAGAAGAATCTTGCGGCAGTGCTGAAAGATTATAAAATAAAAAGATCTGCAGTGGAGCGATGTGCATCAGAGCAGGCGGAGCTGGCTGCGCAGGGCGTAAAATGGCGTGAAGAGTATAACAGGACAGCGGACGTACTTGCCAAGATTGGCGATGAGCTGCGCTTGCAGTCAGGCAATGCCGCTACGCTTGCCGGCAGAATTGAGGGACAGTGTAAAAGTATCAGTTCTCTGCTTGAGTTGGAGAAGGCGGCAGCACTTGATGTAGGGATGTTGCTTGACGCGGCTCGCAAAGAGGCTTTGAGCAAGAAGGGCGAGCTTAAAGCTTATGAAGCCGAAATGGAGAGAGCAGCGGAGCAGGAACGTGAACTTTCTAAAGTGGAGTACGCTTTGCAGAGTAACGAAAATGCCGAGCGGCAAAATTTGAACAAAGAAAGGGAACTGCATTTTATTGCAGGTAGTTTGGCGGCAGCTGCAAATACATTGCATGCAGAAATAGAATCGCTGGAAAAAGTTCTTGCGGGAGCAACGGAAGCATCTTTGCAGAGCAGATTGACCGGACTGGCGGAGCAATGTACGACGATTACGAATGAAGATAAAGTTGCTAAAGAAGTTTTACTGAATTTGGAGAGCGAAAATACGGCTCTGCTGGCTCGACTAAAAATGCTTGAGGAAAGAATGTCTTTGCTGGCAGAACAGGGAGCAGCGGAGAGCGGATCGGAAGCTTTGCTGACAGAGGAACAGGAAGTAAGAAAAGATTTGGCTGAAAAAAGCAAAGTCAAGCTTATAACTGCGGATGCTTTGCGTCGTAATGTAAATATTGCCGACACGGCTGGCAAACTCAGGGTGCAACTTCTTGCGGCTGAACAGAGGTATGTTATGTGCAGGCGTCTGGATATGACTGCCAACGGCAAGCTGAATGAAACCTCGCGAATGAAGTTGGAGACCTTTGTGCAGACATATTATTATGACAGAATATTATTCAGCGCCAATAAGAGATTATTGGATATGACTAACGGTCAATATGAGTTGTTGCGTTACAGAGGCAGTAATCAGCAGAGCGATCATGCTTTGGATTTATACGTAAAAGATAATTACAATAATTCTGAGCGAAGCGTTAAGAGTCTTTCCGGAGGAGAAAGCTTCAAGGCAGCTTTAGCTTTGGCTTTGGCCATGTCGGACGTAGTACAGTCTTCCAGCGGCGGCGTAAGATTGGAAACTATGTTTATTGATGAAGGTTTCGGTTCTTTAGATGAAGAATCTTTAGGACAGGCACTGAAAGTTTTGGCGGCATTGGCGAACAAAAATACTCTCATCGGTGTAATATCTCACGTAGAACAGATGAAAAGACAGATAGATAACAAGATTATCGTCAAGAAAAAGGTAGTTGACGGTATTTACAGCAGCTATGCACAGGTAGTGTGTTGATATCTGCGGGCAATTTTGTCCTTATGTGCTATAATTTACGAGGGTGATTTTATGCTGTATGATTTATTTACCTTGTGGGTTACGTTGAGCTGCATTTTTTTTGTTGTGATTTATATTACCGATATAGTGTATGTTGTTACTTTGGGAGGTCTTGTGTTCGGCAGTCTGCTTTTTGGTATGTGGACAGTTTTTTCTTTGTATCTTGCAAGAAGGTTGGATGTAAGATTTGCGCGTGAACTGGCAGTGTTGTGTTTGTGCTTAGGAGGTTTGCAGGCGCTGTACTTTCTACTGCCGGGTTATGAGATGACCGGAGGGATAAGAACCTACGTTTTTCTGGGTTGCTATAGTTATGCGGCCGTTTATATGGAACAATTACTGAGAGGAGACAGTAATGGGTATTAAGATGATTGCTTGTGATATGGACGGCACTTTGCTGGACAGCAAGAAAAATATTTCGGCGGCAAACAGAGAGGCTATTGCCGAGTTTGTTGCCAGGGGTAATAAGTTTTTGATAGCAACAGGCAGAATGTATATTTCAGCCGTTCCTTATGCGAAAATTCTCGGCCTTGAAATTCCGTTGGTTACTTATAACGGGGCGCTTGTGCGTAACAGTTTGAGCGGAGAAGTGTTATACGAGAAAAAAATGAATTTGCGATCCACGCAAAAAGTTCTTGACTACTGTCGCAGCAAAGGATTTTATCTGCAATGCTACGTGGGAGATAAATTGTTCATAGACAAGGAAAATGCTCATTCAAGAAAATATGCTGCTTTGCAAAACATTTCCATTGATGCCATAGGAGAGGATGTTTACACCGCTAAAGAAGAACCGTACAAGATTTTGGTTATGACTTACGGAAATGATTTTAAAGAAACTTACGGCATTTTCAAAAAAGAACTTGACGGCATCGTAGACGTAACGAGTTCTCAGGAAAATTTTCTGGAGTTGATGGAGCCTTGTGTAAATAAATGGGAAGCGGTTAAAAAAGTTGCCGCCATGTATAATATTGCTCCGCAGGAAATTATGTGTATAGGGGACTCGGAAAACGATCTTGAGATGGTGGCAAAAGCAGGGGTTGGCGTCGCAGTCGGCAACGCAGTTGAAAGTGTGATGCGAGCGGCCAGGATTGTGACGGCATCCAATGATGATAACGGTGTGGCGCTGGTTATTGAGAGGATTTTGTCGGAACAGGCTGTTGAATAGTCGCTTGGAAATATTTTGAGGTGAAAGATGTCAATTATCCCGATTTTTATTCCTCATGCAGGTTGTCCGCATCAGTGCGTGTTTTGCAATCAACGCACTATAAGCGGTCAAAGCTCGGCTGCTTACGAAAGCGCGGAGCAACAACTGCATAAATGGTTGGCAATAATAAAACCGCATAGGGAAAATGAGCTGGCGTTTTACGGCGGTTCTTTCACAGGCTTGGAACATGCTCTGCAGGAAAAGCTGCTTCATATGTCGGATGAACTTGTGGAGCAGGGAATAATAAACGGGGTGAGACTTTCTACAAGACCGGATTATCTCAGTGATGCACAACTTCGATTTTTAAACGAGCATCATGTAAAACTGATCGAGCTTGGAGTACAGTCCTTGGATGACAAAGTTCTGGCACTTGCAGGACGAGGGCATTCGGCCGGATGCGTTTTTGACGCTGTGAAAATGCTTCGCAGGCACAACATGACGGTAGGGGTGCAGCTGATGGTGGGTATGCAGGGACAGGACGATGCCAGCGTCAAAGAAACTGCGCGTCTGGTTGCGGAAATGCGTCCGGATGTCGCTCGCATTTATCCGCTGTTGGTTCTGCGCGGAACGCCGCTTGAAACAAGGTATATGTCCGGAGAATTTACTCCGCTTAACCTTGACATAGCTGTAGAGCAGAGCGCATACCTCTACCGAAAACTTACGCGACACGGTGTGCGGGTGATAAGGATAGGTCTGCAACCTGATGAAGAATTGTGTTCGCCGGGGAATATCATAGCCGGTCCTTTTCATCCAGCCATGGGTGAGCTTGTCAAAAGCAGAGTTGCACGGCAGATTGTTACAGCAAAGTTAGAGCATATTAATTTGCTCGGTCATAAAAAGGCGGTCATAAGCTGTTCTGACAGAGATGAATCCAAACTCAGAGGTCAGCGTAACTGTAATGTGAAATATTGGAACAAGCGTTTTCCTAATATGCGGATAAGTATTATCAGGGAGACTCCGTCCGAGGTAAATACAGTTGTTGCCGAAGCGGAAAATGTGATAAAATACAGCGATGAAGTATTAATCCTAAAAGAAAGGTTAAATTTTAATCATAATAAAATTTAACAAGGTGTCGGGTGTGCGTCTTAAGTCTTTTTCAACTTACGGATTTAAATCTTTTGCAGATAAAACTGAATTAACTTTTGATAAAGGCATTACTGCTGTTGTCGGACCTAACGGTTCCGGTAAGAGCAATATTTCCGATGCTATCCGTTGGGTGCTGGGAGAACAAAGCGCCAAATACTTGCGCGGCGGTAAGATGGAAGACGTCATTTTTTCTGGAACCAGCAAGAGGCGTCCTTTAGGTGTTGCAGAAGTAACCTTAAATTTTGATAATTCCGATCATACATTGCCTTTGGATTTTGACGAAATAAGTTTAACGAGAAGGATTTATCGCAGCGGTGAGAGTGATTATGCAATCAACAAGAAAAACTGTCGCTTGAAAGATATAATAGATCTCATGGCGGATACGGGACTTGGCAAAGGGTCCATGTCGATTATAGGACAGAATAAAATTGATGAGATATTAAACAGCCGACCTGAAGACCGTAGAGCTCTTTTTGAAGAAGCTGCAGGTATAGCCAAATATCGTCTGAGAAAAAAAGAAGCTGAGCGTCGTCTTGACGATACCGCACTCAACCTTACACGTATCAATGATATAAAGACGGAAGTTGAAAAACAGGTGACGCCGCTGCAGGCAGCAGCTGAAAAAACAAAACAATATAACGAACTTAATGAAAAATTGCGACGCTGTCGTTTGGGAGTCATTGTACGCAAACTTGATGAGATGGAGCAGGTAGGAAGAAAACTCAGAGATAAAAAGGTGGCGGCAGAGCAGGAATACGCCGCTTCCGCTGCGGAACTGAGTAATTTACAGGCCGAGGAAACAAGTTTGCAGATGTCTTTGGATGAACTCGGTAAAAATTATACGGAGCTACAGGAAAAAATCCGCAGCAAAGAAAATGCCATTGAAAAAACTCACGGCGGTCGGAAGGTTTTGGAGGAACGTATAGCACAAAATATAAGAGCTATCGAAAGGATTGACGGCAGGAATGCAGCAGTCAGTCTTCAGGCCTCCGAATTGGAAGCCGGCATGAAGAAGCTGGCGGAAGATTTTGATGCTTTGGAAAAGCGAAGGTCAGCCGCTGAATTTTCTGTCGAACAACTTCAAAAAAACAGGGAAGCGACACGTACTGCTTTGGATGAAATTAAAGCTCAAAGTGAAACGGCGCGTTCAACTTTCTTCTCAGATATGCAACAACTGCTCAATTTACGCAATGAATTGCGTTCTCTCGAACAAGAGCAGGAACAGCGCATGCGCAAACGTGAAGCTTTAAAACGTTCCATTGAAGAAAAGGAAGCGGTTTTAGCTTCTGCGGAAGAAAAATACCGGGACATTCTGGAAGAACAGTCCAGAAATGAAAATGAAAGCAAGCGACTGGCATCTGAAGCCGAAGCAAATGCTCGCATACTCGGTACAACGGAGAAGGAACTGCGGACAACTATGGAACGGCAGCAGGATTGCCAACGCAGAATAACTGCTGCTGAAACAAGAGAACATACTCTGCAGAAGATGCAGTCTGCATATGACGGTTTCGGTTTTGGGATCAAGGCTGTTCTGCAGGCGGAACATACCTGGCGCAGCGGTATTGTAGGCGTGATTGCCGAACTTATCCAAGTGGAAAATAAATATGTCACCGCTATAGAAACTGCCTTGGGAGAAGGTGCACAAAATATTGTCACGACGGATTCCGGAACAGCAAAGGAAGCCATAGCTTTTTTGAAAAAATCAAACGGAGGGAGAGCGACTTTTCTTCCTTTGGACAATATTCAGAGCAGATTTCCTACGCAGGAAGAGCAGCGATTGAAGAGTATGCAAGGTGTCTGCGGTTTTGCCTCCGAATTGATCGATGTTGATTCGAACGCTGTCAAAGCCGTAAACTTTTTGTTGGGGCGTGTGCTTATAGCGGAAGATATGGATGCCGCTCTTGCTGCTGCCAAGGCAGCACGTTTTCGTCTAAGAGTTGTTACTTTGTCCGGCGATGTAGTTAATGCCGGCGGCAGTATGACTGGAGGAAGCAGAAAGCAAAAAGAAGGTTATTTGGCGCGTAAGAAAGAGATTGATGAACTTGGCAAAGCACTTGTCTTGTTGCACGGAGAAATGCTTCGTTGGCAGGAGTGCATAGAAGAGCAAGAGACTTCCGTAGCCGAGTTGCGAAAAAAGAGTCAGTTAAATAACGAACAATTGCGTGAACTGCGCTTAAAAGCCGACAGTTTGAAGATGGAAGAACAGCAGCTGCAGCAGGAAAAAAATAGAGAAAACGAAGCGCTGTTGTTGCTCTTGGAAGACAGAAGCGCGATTACAGAAGCTTATATGAGCAGCAGGGACTCTGTAAAAGCATTGCGAGCTTCCGTGCAGGAGCATGAGGCTAAAGATACTGAAGCCAAAGAACTTTTGGATCAACTGCAGAGAAAAATTGCCGGCACCTCCAGCGAACTGACGGCTATTGAAAATAAGCTGCAGGACGCAAGAGTAATTTTGGAAGCATCTTCGGCAAAAACAAATATGCTTGCAGAACGTATGAAAGCTTTGGATAATGATACTCTGCGTCTGCAGGATGAATTGCGAAACAACGAAGCCGAACAGGAAAAGCTGAGACTTGCTATTGCGGACAGCGAGGAAGAAAAAAAGAATTTGGAGCTTCGTTGCGAAGCGCTTATGGAAGAGCTTCAAGAAGTTGTGGGAGGAACGCAACGCAATAGTGATGAACGCAATACGATAAGTGCCAAAAAAGCTCTGTTGGAAACTGAGATTGAAGTTTTGCGTAAAAAGACGGACGCGGCGCATACTGTTCTGACC
>JAXFPC010000013.1:0-12028 GCA_034180005.1 Acidaminococcaceae bacterium
GCGGTACCACCCAAATTCGGTCAGGAAACGGCGACCTAAAAAAATAAACTCTTCATCCCTAATGGGACGAGAGTTCTCCCGCGGTGCCACCCAATTTGTCCATGACCATCTTTGTTCGCTGTAACGTGCGCAATACGACGAATTCATCATTCGCAGCTCCGGAGCGGAACGAACAGCTTTGCTGCTGCCTCTCATCAACCGGCAGCTTTCTGAAATGCCCGGCATATCGCTTCTCTTTCATAGCCTGAAAATATAAAACTTAAAAAGAATTATAGCAGGATTGGAAAGATAGTCAAGTGTTTTTGTGTGATACTGGCGAAGACAAGTACAAGTGTATAAAAATTAACAAAAACAGCCGAAAAATAATCGTCTTGCGTTTTATTACAGAAAAGAAGTTTTGTGATATAATCGGAGTAGCTGTAGTTGTTTTTTAAAAAATATGAACGGAGGCTTTTTGCATGTATATATCTAAACTTCACAAGATTTGGCTGTGTCAAAACGCTCAAGGCGGTATTTATATGACTCCTAAAATGGCCAATAGGCACGGTTTGATTGCCGGAGCTACGGGAACGGGGAAAACTGTTACTTTGAAAGTTCTGGCAGAATCTTTCAGTGAAATGGGTGTACCCGTATTTTTGGCAGACATTAAAGGAGACGTTTCCGGAATGTGTTTGGCCGGGGAAGATAGCGAGGGCTTCCGCAAACGTCTTAAAAATAAACTGGGCTTGGAAACCGAGTGGAATTTTGCAGGATATCCCGTACGCTTTTTTGATGTTTACGGCGCAAAAGGTCATCCGGTCCGCACAACTATTTCCGAAATGGGGCCGGAGTTACTCAGCAGACTTCTGGAACTCAACGAAACGCAGACTGGGGTTATGTCTATAATCTTTCGCGTGGCTGATGAAGAAAATCTTTTGTTGCTCGATCTTAAAGATCTGCGGAGCATGGTGCAGTATGTGGGAGATAATGCAGCAGAATTTAAGACGAAATACGGTAATGTTTCGGCTCAAAGTATAGGAGCGATTCAAAGGGCGTTGCTACGGTTGGAAGATCAGGGCGGCAACATCTTTTTCGGCGAACCGGCTCTTGATATTAAAGATTGGTTTGCAACGGCAGCAGACGGACACGGCATTATCAATATGCTTCACTGTACAGAGCTTTTCCAAAGACCGTTGCTGTATTCGACATTTTTGCTGTGGATGCTGTCCGAGCTGTATGAAATGATGCCCGAGGCCGGCGATTTGGACAAGCCGAAAATGGTATTTTTCTTTGATGAAGCGCATTTGATCTTTAAGGATGCCCCGAAATCTCTGTTGGATAAAGTGGAACAGATAGTTCGTCTGATTCGCTCGAAAGGTATCGGTGTTTATTTTATTACGCAGCTGCCTGCGGATATTCCCGATAATGTTTTATCGCAGTTGGGAAATAAATTGCAGCACGCTTTGAGAGCATACACGCCGAAGGATCAAAAGGCTTTGAAATCAGCAGCGCAATCTTTCCGTGCCAATCCTGATATTGATGCGGAAAAAGCTTTGTCTGAATTGGGGACGGGAGAGGTGTTGGTGTCGCTTTTGGACGAAGAAGGCATTCCGACCATGGTGCAGCGGGCATGGGTGATGCCGCCGCGCAGTTTTTTGGGAGTAGCGGCTGAAGCGGAGCGAGAAAGAATTATCAAGGAGAGTCCTTTATTCAGCAAGTATAAGGAAATTGTTGACCGAGAGTCAGCTTATGAACTGTTGGTGAATCGTGCGGAGCGTTTGGCAGGTGAACAGGAGCAACAGAGGAAGGAACTGGAAGAAGAGAAGCTGAGAGTAAAAGAAGAGCGGAGAGCGTCAACTTCTTCCGGAAGAGAAAAATCAACGATAGAAACGGCAGTGGAAAGCGTAAAAACAGTGGCAGGATTGGCGCGCACTTTTAATTCTACGGTACGAAGTTTCAACACCATAATGAAATTTTTTAAATAATAATTAAGTAAAAACCGCCCACCGAAAGATTAAATTCGGGGGCGGTTTGCTTTTAGAGTGTCATTATTCCCCAAAGAGGTATTTTATCCGTAAGCACATCAGAATTTATAAGTGTAGGAAACGGACCAGTTGAAAGGA
Organism: Acidaminococcaceae bacterium; assembly: GCA_034180005.1. Taxonomy (GTDB): domain Bacteria; phylum Bacillota; class Negativicutes; order Acidaminococcales; family Acidaminococcaceae; genus JAXFPC01. The sequence continues at coordinate 2,103 of JAXFPC010000013.1, forward strand.
TGCTCCAAGTGTTCGTTAACATTGATGACATTTTCTCTGTCAAGTAAATTATAAAAATTCAGCCGGAAGTATTGATTATTATCCGGTGTATAAGTCAGAACACCATTCGCCCGCAAAGAGGGTTTCAGTTTGTGGAGTTTTCCGTACGAGGAATTTTCCCTGTCTCCGGAATAGAACAAATTCAGATTTGCTCCGAATTTACCTATGTTGTAACTTGCACCGGAAGTAAATTGAATTCTGGCGGATTGTTGTTCCCATATTTCTGCATCTTTTGCTTTGGGATTCTGGTAAGTAAAGCCTAAATTATATCGCCACATGTCGCTCAGATTTTTACTGTATTCGAGTTCAATACCGGTGTTTTTAAATTCTCCCAGATTCACTTGAATATACGTTGACGGATCTATACCGAGAGGCGGAGTTAAGTTCAATTGCTGATAAGTACGCCAAGCAAACTTGTTATTCATTTTCATACTGAAAAGAGCTAATTTTGCAGAAGCGGAATCGGTTATTCGTTTGAAGCCGGTTTCATAAGTCCAACCTTCCTGCGGTTCCAGAGCCCCGACAGAACCGGTTTTCGATCTGGAAAACTTTGAGTTTATGGCAGGCATTTCAAATGCTTTACCGAAATTAGTGTACCAAGTTGTATTTTCATTTATTTTGTACAATGTTTGCAGTTGCGGCAGATAGGAATTATGTGAGTTGTCCCACCCGTTTCCTTTTACAAAATGGCCGCGCAAACCTAAGACGGAAGAAAACTTATCGTTATATTTTTTGTCGTATGAAAGATAAACGCCTAAGCTGTCGCGATCTATAGCATGAGATCTGTCTATTATTTCTTCATATTTTTCTTTGTTGACGGTGAAGCCTGCCAACAAGCTGCTGCTATCTGAAAGATTCCATTTTTTGTTGTTATCAAAATTTACGGAATAGAGAACGATGTTGCTGCTGGCGCCGCTGCGAGAAATAACTCCTTTAGTGCTGTACTGCTTGCCGTCTATTCTCCGTCGGTTGAAAGAAAGGTTTGATTTGAGATTTGTGTCTCTATTATCGTAGATTAAGGATATATTGTCTCTTTTGTCATGATAACTGTAAGCTGTTTTTGCTGCTTTACCATTCGGTTTTAAGTAAAACATGCCGGTATTTTTTGTTTCCGTGTGCATGTAGTTCAATGTAAAATTTTTGGCCGGCGTGAAGCTTGCAAAAAGATTGTCTTTTAAATATTTTCTTCTGTTGGTACTGTACGGTTGATATTTGACAGCTGAATTTCTGAATTCATCGAAATATTCTCTGCCGAAACTTATGTTGTAACCCGAGCCGCCGGAAACTGCTTCCCAGCTTCTGTAAATATTTCCGGCGTTCGTGGTGATACGACTTTTTTGTTCGGCGGATTTTTTTGTGATAATGTTGATGACGCCGGCCATGGCCTCACTGCCGTAAAGCACGGAGTTGGAGCCTTTGATGACCTCTATTTTTTCTACAGCTGATAAGGGGATACCTGAAGTGGAATTGTAATTGTTAAGATTAATGGGCGCTCCGTTCACTAAAATTAGAGTTCCTTTATCCATACCTCTCATATTGATACGCCCGGTAGAACTTCCGTTATCGCCCTGACCTGATGTGTAGGAATAACTCTGAATACCTACAGTTTGTTCGAGCGCGTCAAATACGCTGACGAAGCCTTTCCTTTCAATTTCTTCGGCAGAAATTATCTTGGTTGTGGCAGGAGTCTCCAGCTCTCTTTTTTCTGTTCGCTGAGCTGTTATAACCATGGGGTCGAGTGAAAAGCTTGCAAGCGGCTTTTCCGCAAATACCGGCGAACTGAAACATATGCAACTGCCGGCAGCCAAAGTAGTCAGAAGTAGTTTTTGTGAAAATTTTTTCATGATCCGCACACCTCCGTGATCTTAAAATGTGTTTTTGAAAAACAATTTATTTCACATGATAGGCTATGTTCCAAGTATATTGTCAATAGCGGAAGTGAAAGTAATACTTGCAGCTGAGAGATGATTCCATAATTCGACATTGCCGTATTCGGTAAAAGTTGATTGACGATAATGTAATAAATGTTATACTATATACTGAAGTATCAAAGTTCACGCACACCATAGATTTGGAGATAATATAGATGCTAAGCACTTACGGATTTCCGTTTTTACTCGCGCTATTTGTGAGTTATATATTGACACCTTATATAAAAAACATTGCGTTCATGATAGGCGCTGTTGACAGACCTGATGCTCGCAAGGTTCATAGCAAAGTAATGCCGAGGTTGGGCGGACTTGCGATTTACATAGCTTTTTTTTTGAGCGTTGTGGCAAGTTTGGAACTGACCCGGGATATCGTGGGGATACTTTTGGGAGGAACGGTTATCGTTGTCGTAGGAGTTCTTGATGATAAATACCAGTTGCCGGCAAAGGTTAAACTTTTAGGGCAAATTGCGGCGGCAGCAATCTTGATTATCTTCGACATCAAGATTGAATGGATTAACAATCCGTTCGGAGGCTATTTTTATTTAGACTATCTTTCCGTTCCGCTGACTATTTTTTGGGTTATCAGTTTCACCAATGTGGTTAATCTTATCGACGGATTGGACGGATTGGCGGCTGGAGTGTCGGCAATAGCGTCCATAACGGTGATTTTGGTAGCGGTTCAGATGGATTACTATCATATCGCTGTACTGACTGCAGCTTTAGCCGGAGGTATCATAGGCTTTATCAGGTATAATTTTAATCCTGCTACCATATTTATGGGTGACACCGGCAGCATGTTCATCGGTTATATGCTGGCTGCCGTTTCTGTTTACGGAGCTGTTAAGACGGCTGCAACGATAGCTTTGACCGTTCCTGCCATTGCGTTGGGGCTGCCCATTATCGATACTGCTTTTGCTATTTTGCGCCGATATAATAACGGACGTCCGATATTCCAGCCGGATAAAGGTCATCTGCATCATCGACTTCTCGCCATGGGATTAAATCAGAAACAGGCCGTGCTTCTGATGTACGGCATTTCAGCCGCGCTCGGTATTGCTGCAGTGCTGTGGGCTGAAATGGACGGATTCTTTTCAGCTCTGGTCATTGCGATTATCATTACAGCCGTTGCGGTGGGTGCTAGAAAAATAGGCATTTTGGATGACAGGCAGTGAGAGGAGAAAGGGTTATGAGAAAAATTAAAATCATGACAGTGTTCGGAACACGGCCGGAGGCTATAAAAATGTGCCCGTTGGTTTTGGAGATGCGTAAATATCCCGAACATATCGAACCCGTAGTAGCTGTTACGGCGCAACATCGCGAGATGCTCGATCAAGTCTTGGAACTTTTTGACGTGAAACCTGATTATGATTTGAATATTATGACAAACGGTCAAACTCTGTATGATGTTACGTCCAAGGCACTGTTGGGATTGCAGGGAGTAATGAAGCAAACTGAACCTGATCTCGTGCTGGTTCACGGAGATACTACTACTACTTTTGCAGGAGCATTGGCCGCTTTTTACGCTCAAATACCGGTGGGTCATATAGAAGCCGGTTTGCGAACCTGGAACAAGTATTCTCCATACCCTGAGGAAATGAACCGAAAGCTCACCGGTGCATTGGCGGATATGCATTATGCGCCTACCTCGACCAGTAAGGAAAATTTGCTGAGGGAGAATGTTCTTCCGGAAAAAATACTCGTGACCGGAAATACTGTTATCGATGCTCTTCAGGCTACTGTAAAGAAAGATTATATTTTTGCCGACAAGGAGTTTGATAACCTTTTTAAGCGCGGGAAACGTCTTGTCCTGATGACAACTCATCGCAGAGAAAATCTCGGCGAACCTATGCGTCACGTATATAGGGCGCTGAAGAGTGTTTTGGAAACGCATGATGATGTGGAAGCTATTTTTCCGGTACATAAAAATCCTAAGGTAAGGGAGATAGTCAGAGAAGAACTTGGACATTTAAAACAAGTTCATCTTATCGAGCCGATGGATTATGAACCGTTTGCCAATCTCATGGCGCGAGTGGATATAGTTTTGACCGACAGCGGCGGCATTCAGGAGGAAGCGCCGGCGCTTGGCAAACCGGTGCTGGTGCTTCGTGATACAACAGAACGTCCGGAAGCTGTTACTGCCGGTACGGTGAAACTGGTGGGAACTGCTTATGAAGATGTTCTGCGTGAAACAAACAGATTGCTGGATGATAGGGGACACTACGTTTCCATGTCGGAAGCGTCAAATCCGTACGGTGACGGCAAGGCTTGTGAGCGCATCATCAAATCTATATTGAATCGAAACGGAGTAGCGACAGAAAAAATTTGCGAGTTTCAGCATAATTAAGTGGACAATATTTGTGAAATATTTTAAAATTATGTTGTGTATCTTTTCAAGCGGATACGTTCTTCGTGAGATTTTTTGGTAAAGACGGCAGGGAGTTATGAATAATCGCAGGCAGGAGAAAGAACGCATCAGAATGATGAATGCTTTGGCAACGGTTTCTTCTTTGGCAATGATGACTGTCTGTGATTTTTTTCTTGCTTATTACGGAGGCGACTGGTTGGACAGATATTTTCAAACAGGAGATCACAGTTTTCGTATCGGGTGCATATCACTTGCTGTTGCTGCCGTTTTTCTGACATTTTTCAGATTGGTATATACGGCTATGACAGATGAAGAAGACGAGTAATCGGTATGTTTTATTTTAATTTGGCGCCTCTTATCAGGGAAGGATACAAAAGTTTCATTCTGTTGCCTGCCGTTTTGGGAATATTTTTTGCCGGAACTGTATGGTTTTCAGGCTATCCCCTTTTTGCTAGGGAACTGTTTCGCGGCTTTGTTGTTGGACTGTTGGATATCATCATAATGGTTCATGGTATCCGCAGGGCTATGGCATATAAAGATGAGCCTGAAAAAGGACTGGCTCTTATGAGACGGTACAGATGGTATCGGATTGCGTCAGCAGGCAGTATTATTGTTTTGTTGTTGAAGCAGAGGGTCGATGTTACAGGCGTGTGCATCGGTCTTCTTCTGACACATATATTTCTAATCATCAACCTAATAATTATCGCGTGCCGACTTAACAGGAAGGAAACGTGAAGAAAGGAGTGAAAAAATGGGAAATGAAGCAGCAGCTGCAGCTCATGGAGGAGAACATTCCAGCGAAATAATCCATTATCTAGCGCAGGAAGTTGCGCCTGGCGTCGTTGTGCACATGCAGACGATGTATATGACATGGATAACCATGGCGATTGTTTTTGTTCTTTTCTTCATGGCTGCGAGAAATCCAAAAATGGTTCCCAGCGGTCTGCAAAATGTGATGGAGTTTTTTATTGATTTCTTAAACGGTATGATGGAATCTACGCTTGGTATTAAGGGACGCAAGTATATGGCTCCTTTTATCATCACCTTGTTTATGTTCATCTTCATCGGCAATGAGATCGGTATGCTTCCTCAAGTAGGCATCCATTGGACTTCGCCTACTAACGATATTAATACCTGCTTTGCTTTGTCTTTGACAGTAGCTGTCGGTGTGTATGTCGTGGGTATCTGCCAAAAAGGTCTGAGCCATTTCAAACATTTTGTGAGTCCGTCTACTGCTTTCCTGCCGCTGCACCTTTTAGAAGAGGTGACCAAGCCTTTGACTATGGCGCTTCGTCTATTCGGTAATATTTTGGCGGGCGAGATTTTGTTGATAGTACTTTATCAATTGTCTCCTTGGATAGTACCTGAGTTCTGGGTAATGTTCAGCTTGTTTATAGGCTTCCTGCAGGCGTTTATTTTTACGATGCTGGCTCTGACAAGTTTTGCCATCGTTTTCGCGCATCACGAATAGGGACGGCCCCTTCCCGCAACGACGGGAAAATTTTAAGAGATTTTCTTTGAAAGGATGAATGAAATGACTGAAAATACAATTATTATTGCAGCATCAGTGCTTGCTGTTGGCTTTATCTGCCTGGGCGCAGCACTCGGCGCCGGCGTTGGTAACGGAAATCTTACCGGCAGAGCTTTGGAATCCATGGCTCGCCAACCTGAGGAGTCCGGTAAAATTTTTACAAATATGTTGGTTTCTGTAGGTTTGGTTGAGTCCATGCCTATTTTGTGCTACGTTATTGCCATCGTTTTGGTATTTGCTAACCCCTTCGTAAAATAATTTTGCGGTTATACGAAGAAGATACAAAGGAGCGTGCTATAATTGATTAACATTAATGGAACATTTATTGCGCAGGTCCTGAACTTCTTGTTTCTTATTTTTGTTCTTGCAAAATTCGCATATAAACCGTTGGTAAAAATGATGGAAGATCGCAAGAATAAAATCGCCGGTGATTTGGAGGCTGCTGATAAAGCTAAAGCTGAAGCGGAAGCCGTTAAATCCGAATATGCTGCAAAATTGGCGGAGGCAAGACAGGAAGCGCAGGCTATCATCGACAATGCTCGTAAGACTGCTCAGGCTGCTCATGACAAGATTATTGCCGATACAAAAGCTGAGCAGGAGCAAGTTGTAGCTGCTGCTAAAGAGAGCATCGCTATGGAACAGAAAAAATCCATGGACGAAATCCGCGGTCAGGTTATCAATCTGAGCATCGCGGTTGCCAGCAAGATAGTTGAGCAAAAATTAGGTTCTGAAGATGATAAAGAATTGGCAGCTAAAATTACCGATTCTTTACTGAAATAATTTTTGACGGTATTCCCTTAATAAGCCGGACGAAATTCGACGGATTTCGCGAACTCGTCGAGCGAAGAGCCGGTATTCGGAGGTGATTGGTACAATATGAAGAGCGAAGAAAATATTGCTGCGCTGAAACAGCAGTTGTCTAACTTCAACATTGAACTCGGCTCTATTAAAGAGTTGTTAGATGTTACTGTAACTACAGCTAAAAAGTTAACTTCGGAAGAGTATCAATCCATTTCTGTAATTCTCACCGAGAAACTCGGCAGAGAGATTTTCTTAAACAAGAAAGTCGATAAGTCCATTCTCGGGGGTATCATTGTTCAAGTCGGAGATAAAGTGTTCGATGCCTCGGCTGCGCGTAAGCTGGCCAATGCTTCCGTGGAACTGAGCGGTATTGATATACACGAGTATCAAAAGCCTGCGGACATGGTAGCCGCTTTGACTGATAAGATTGAGAAAACAGATCTGGATGCTAATCTTGAAGAGGTCGGCGTTGTAGATAAGATCGGTGACGGTATCGCGACCGTTATCGGCATGAAAAATGCAATGGCCGGCGAGATGGTTGAACTGCCCCACAATGTTAAGGGCATGGTGCTGAACTTGAACCCGGATTCTATCGGCATCGTTCTTATGGGCGGTGAGAACCTGATTAAAGAGGGAGACAGTGTTCGTCGTACCGGAGAAATCATGGACGTACCTGTTGGCGAAGCTCTGCTGGGACGTGTTGTAAGTGCTATCGGTGCTCCGATAGACGGTAAAGGTGAAATAGCTGCTGCCGAACGTCGTCCGGTTGAATCTCCAGCTCACGGTATCGCTGATCGTAAGTCTGTTGATACTCCTTTGCAGACCGGTATAAAATGTATCGATGCACTGGTACCCATCGGACGCGGACAGCGCGAACTTATTATCGGCGATCGCGGCACAGGTAAAACTGCTGTTGCTGTCGATACGATTATCAACCAAAAAGGTCTCGGCGTGATTTGTATTTATGTGGCAATAGGACAGAAAGCTTCCAACATTGCCCGTATTGTACGTACGCTTGAGCAGCATGGCGCTATGGAATACACCATCATCGTAACAGCTACCGCAGCTGATTCTGCTCCTTTGCAGTATCTGGCTCCTTATGCAGGCGTTACTATGGCGGAATATTTTATGGATCAGGGCAAAGATGTTCTCTGCGTATATGACGATTTGTCCAAACACGCGGTGGCATATCGTGCCATGTCTCTGCTGCTTCGTCGTCCGCCCGGACGTGAAGCTTACCCCGGCGATGTATTCTACTTGCATTCCCGCTTGCTGGAACGCGCAGCCAAACTTAATGATGTTGCTCCGCTCAAGGGAGGTTCCATTACAGCGCTGCCCATTATTGAAACTTTGGCCGGCGACGTTGGCGGATTTATTCCCACGAATGTTATCTCCATCACGGACGGACAGATTTTCCTGGAGTCTGAGTTGTTCTATTCCGGTATTCGTCCGGCAATAAACTCCGGCTTGTCAGTTTCCCGTGTAGGCGGCGCTGCTCAGATCAAAGCTATGAAACAGGTTGCAGGTACCTTGCGTCTTGACCTGGCCCAGTACCGTGAATTGGCAGCATTTGCTCAATTTGCTTCCGATTTGGACAAGGCCACTAAAGCTCAGTTGGATCGCGGTCAGCGTCTGACGGAATTGCTGAAGCAAGGCCAATACAGTCCGCTGCCTGTAGAAAAACAAGTAATGGCAATTTATCTTGGTACCAAAGGATATCTTGATGATGTCGAAGTTAAGGATGTAACTCGTTGCGAGAAAGAATTCCTTGACTATGTGTCTGCAAATCATCCGGAAATCGGAGAGGATATCGTTAAGACCAAGAAGCTTACCGATGAAAATGAAGAGGCATTGAAGAAGGCTATCGCAGAGTTCAAAGATACTTTTGTAAGCGGAACGAGGTGATAACTGATGGCTACTGCACGCGAGATTCACAGTCGCATGAAAAGCGTAGGCAACATTGGTAAGATCACAAAGGCGATGAAGATGGTTGCGGCGGCACGTCTGAGAAAAGCTCAGGAAAGGGCTGCTGCAAGTCGTCCGTATGCTGTAAAGATCAAAGAAGTATTATCCAATGTAGTAAGCGATTCCGGGTTGTTGTCCGGACTCAACGCTGAAAAGCATCCGCTTCTGCAAAAGCGTGAGGTAAAAAAAGTCGGCTATCTTGTTATCAGCTCTGATAAGGGCCTGGCAGGAGCGTACAGCTCCAATGCTTTGAAAAAAGCCGTGGCCGAGATATCCGCATGTAAAGATGAGGTTGTTGTCATTACATGTGGACGCAAGGCTCGAGACTTTTTTACCCGTCGCGGTTATAATGTGCTCAGTTATCATTTCGGTTTTTCTGACAGACCCGAATATCTCAACGCAGTTGACGTAGCGAGGGATGCTGCAGCAAAATTTGCCGCTGAAGAATTTGATGAGCTTCACATTATATATACTATTTTTAAAACGGCTTTGTCCCAGGTGCCCACAAGTGAGATTATTCTGCCTGTAGTGGCTCCGCCGAAGGAAAAAGGCAAGGCCAGCGCCGCTTTCATATTTGAACCGAGCGAAGACGAGGCGCTAGAAGTACTCGTGCCAAGATATCTGGAAACAGTTATCTTTGCTTCACTGGTGCAGTCTGCGGCCAGTGAGTTAGGTTCTCGTATGACGGCGATGTCTTCAGCTACCGATAATGCGGGAAAGCTCAAACAAAAATTACTGCTCGGCTATAACAAAGCGCGTCAAGCAGGTATTACACGTGAGCTTACGGAAATTTGCGGCGGCGTTGAAGCGTTGAAACAAGCGCAAGAGTAAATCTGATTTATTGTAGGGAGGCTAAAACCTTGAATACAGGTAGAATTATACAAGTTGTAGGTCCTGTTATCGACGTTGAGTTTCCTCCTAAGAGCATGCCGGCGATCTTAAACGCCTTGCAGGTAGATGGTACGACCAACGACGGCAAGGAGAAGATCCATTTGACAGCCGAGGTTATGCAGCATATTGGCGGCAGCGTAGTACGCGCCGTTGCCATGAGCTCCACCGACGGTCTGGTACGAGGCATGGAGGTTGTTGACACCGGAGCTCCGATTCGTGTTCCGGTAGGTCCCGGAGTTTTGGGACGTATCTTCAACGTGCTGGGAGAAACTGTTGACCATGACGATACAAAAGTTGAAGCTGCTGATTACTGGCCGATTCACAGACCGGCACCGAGCTTTGACCAACAGGCTACAGCTACAAAAATTTTGGAAACCGGTATTAAAGTCGTTGACCTTATCGC
>JAXFPC010000025.1:0-3306 GCA_034180005.1 Acidaminococcaceae bacterium
TTACCACTTGGCTATGTCGCCTTAATTTGGAGCGGAAAACGAGATTCGAACTCGCGACCCCCTCCTTGGCAAGGAGGTGCTCTACCACTGAGCTATTTCCGCAGATGGTGCCTCAGCACAGAATCGAACTGTGGACACAAGGATTTTCAGTCCTTTGCTCTACCAACTGAGCTACCGAGGCATAATTGGCGACCTGGATGGGACTCGAACCCACGACCTCCGCCGTGACAGGGCGGCATTCTAACCAACTGAACCACCAGGCCAATCAACTACAAAAGCTATTATACAGATTGGCAGTAACTTTGTCAATATAAATTTATATTTTAAAAATCTCTCAAAGTAGACTCCAGCTCATCTTTCAATATTTCTCCGAGCACTCGAAGCTTATCTTTATCCTTAACGTTCGCCGGAACATCAAACTTACTTAAAGGAAAAGGCTGGCCATTTTTAACCATTTCTCCAAAAATTTCGTTACGAAATTCGTTATACAAAATATACAGTTCAGAACCTCTGTTCCAATCTACATAGTTTAAAAATATTACGGATCCGTTGATAAACTGCAAAGGTTTCTCCGGTGTGATAAAAAGTTCAAAGCCTGCGATGCTTTTCGGCAGCTCTCTCCATGTGCCCCACTTAGCCAAACCAAGTTGCTTCATCGAATATGATTCACTGTCAAGCTGCTCATCAAATATCATACCGGCAATTATTTTTTCAATGTCACGCAATACTGCAGCAGCAAAATTCTCTCTGCTGCGATTAAAATATCTCTCGTCACGAAAACAGTGCATACCAACAGTTTTAACCACCAAATAATCTTCCGTTTCCTTGGTGAAAGTAAAATCCAGCCGTGAATGTCGCTCTGCATCGACATACGCCGCTATGTTATATATGTCACCGCAAGCACCTGCTCCTGCAGTAAGCGTAAACCCCTTAATTTCTCGCGGCAAATTTTCAAGCAGATCCCATTCTTCTATGCTTCTTGCAAAATCATCCCACTTTGTCATATCATTAACTCCCGAATCTGCTCGCAAAGAATCTCCGTAAGCAGAGTTTCTACTCTCCTATTATGGGGCGTCCTTCCATGGTATTCACCAATTTGCTCAATGCCCATTTGATTCTTTCAACAGGTTTTTCATAATTTCCCAAGTCGCGAACATCGGCTTCTCTTATTCGCTTGCGTAAAAATTTAGCTCCGTCTTTTTTATAAACATAAAGATCAGCTCTAGTCTCAACCAGCACAAACGGGCCGTCATCATAGTCGTAATAACGGAAAATATTTCCGTGCAAAGTATCCTCGCGCATTGATAAAATATCGGCTACCACAATAACGTCAGCACCGGCTGCTTCTGCAGCCTGAGACAAAACGGTTTTGCCAATTTTTCTTTCTGCCTGTAAAACCGCAGCCGCTCCGGAGGTATCTTCCTGCAATTTATAATTAGGAAAATGATACGCCCATTTTACAACTTGACGCCAGGAACTAAACGCCGAATTATCTACACTTCCGTGACGATCAACGACCACAAAAGCTACAGGTCTGTCGGGAAATTCCGCGTGAGCCTGCGGAGATACAAACGTCATAAGCACCGTTAAAGAGAAAATTAAAGCCATGCAATATTTACCGATATTTCTCATTATGCTTTCTCCTTTTCAATACTAAAACAACTTTGCAGCTTTCCCTGTAAAAGTTTCACCCAATTCCATAAAGCTGGCAATAGTTTGGCCGATGTCGGCAAACGTCTCCATACAGGGCAGCTGTTGTTTCTTTATGCCGGCTCCGAAAAATAATACCGGTATTCTTTCTCGCGTATGGTCACTTCCTCCCCACGTGGGATCATTACCGTGATCGGCAGTAATTACGCAAAGATCATCCTCTTGCAATAATCCCGTTATCTCTGGCAGACGGCTGTCGAAATACTCCAACGCTTCTCCGTACCCTTTGGGATCACGACGATGTCCGTACGATGAATCGAAATCAACAAAATTTGTAAACACAATAGTGTTGTCCGGAGCCTCTTGCACTGCCTTAACGGTAGCATCAAATAAATTTTCCAGACCACCTGCAGTGTAATGCCTTGTTATGCCTCGATGAGCAAAAATATCCGCTATTTTCCCGACAGCATAAACATTCCCGCCCGAAGCCATCATAATATCCAGCAATGTATTCTGAGGAGCAGGCACGGCATAATCATGTCTGTTTACTGTACGAACAAAATCAGCACTGCTTTCTCCAACAAAAGGTCGCGCGATAACTCGCGCGATATTGTACGGGCGCACCAAATCATACGCTTTGCGGCAAAGATCGTACAAACGCTCCAAACCGAAGTACTCTTCATGTGCCGCAATTTGCAGAACGCTGTCCGCTGAAGTATAAATGATAGGCTTGCCGCTTCTTATATGCTCTTCCCCAAGCTCTTTTATAATCTCCGTTCCCGAAGCGTGCTTCTCTCCCAGAACGCCGGGCAGATTCCCTGCCTTAATCAATCCCTCAACTAATTCTGCAGGAAAACATTTTTCTTTAACAGGAAAATATCCCCAGTCGAACTCAACCGGTACTCCGCTTATTTCCCAGTGCCCGCTCAATGTATCTTTTCCTCTACTTATTTCCTCTGCATATGTTGCAGCTCCCTCCGCATGCTTTCCGCCAAGCCCTCCTGTAAGTTCGCAGCCGCGGCTCATCGCGGCTGCCGCGCCGAGACCGATTTTTGCCAAGTTTGGCAACGCAAGAGGCAACGGTACCCCGTTCGCATTCTTACGTTCATCCCACATCCATTGACAAATATGCCCCAGCGTATCCGCTCCTTCGTCATTGTAAAGAGCTGCATCGTGCGCCGCGCCAATACCCAAAGAATCCAACAACAGAATAACGGTTCTAGCCATTTTATCTCCTCATACTTAATACGTGTCCATACTGAAAATTTACAAAAACAAACTTAATAGATTTATATGCCGTATAGCTTTCCCTCAATGCGCTGCTTCATAATTACGGCAAACCTATTTTTCTGCCAGAACAGGTACGGCATCAGTTATTATTTTTATCATAGCTGCAAAACTTTTTTCGTAAGCGCTTCCAGGCGCTATCTGTTCACTTTCGGTTCTTTTCGCAACAACTCCGCAAACAGCTCCGGCTTTTAAGCCGAGACATTGAGCCGTAACAAACAAAGCTGAAGTTTCCATTTCATAATTTAAGACACCGAGCTGTTGCCACTCCTTCAGCGAGCCTTTAAACCTCTGCGGCACATACCCGGTAAAACAGTCGTAACGTTCCTGTCCCGGCCAAAATGTATCCGACGACACGGCAATACCCGT
>JAXFPC010000019.1:0-26562 GCA_034180005.1 Acidaminococcaceae bacterium
AGGGTATACCTCAATAAAAGATCCGGTGGCGAAAGCTGAGGGGGACCACCTGTACCCATCCCGAACACAGCAGTTAAGCCCTCAAACGTCGAAAGTACTTGGCCGGAAGCGGCCCGGGAGGATAGAAAGCTGCCGGTTGGAGAGATACCGCACATCACGTGCGGTATCTTTTTTTTGTGGGAGGGGAAGTTTTTGGGCAATTGCGGCGGGTATGACAGATACCATTGCGAAGTAAATTGTAGGAAGTAAATTGTAGAGGGAATTATATAAAAATGGACTATATGCCATTTTCAAGAGAGAAGAGGAAGAATGTTTTATATATAAATTTATACATATTCGCTTCCGGGAGAACGTTCTCTGCTTAAGAGAAAAGGATTATAGTCCAAAAATGCTGGAAGAAACAAAATATGAGGTATTATACTAATTTTATGCGGCTGCTAGTGTGATTTAGTTGTAAAATTGTGGTAAAAAAGATTTTATTGTTACCTTTTCATTATTTGCTTTAGGACCTGTGGAATCTTTTTCTTCAAAATATTTGGTGCTGACGGTAGTAATTCCTGGTTAAATAGTATATACTATATATCAATCAAAGTTTCTTGTACGAGAGGGTGTGAGTACCATCGCTTTAAGCAACAGACAAAAGCAAATTGCTGAGATTGTCCGTTTAGAAGGACCTATTACAGGCGAGAGTATAGCAGAAAGGCTTCACGTTACGCGAGCTGCCTTGCGCAGTGATTTGGCTATTCTTATTATGGGTGGTATATTGGACGCGCGGCCTAAGGTCGGATATTTTTATACCGGAAAAAATACTTTGGGGATGCTGATGGAAGAAATTTCTTCTATTCGCGTTGGCGACCTGCAGTCCGTTCCTGTAGCTGTTAGAAGTGATCAAAGTGCTTATGATGCCGTAGTAATGATGTTTCTTGAAGACGTAGGCACTGTTTTCATCCTTGACGAATCCGGTAAACTTACCGGAGTGGTGTCCAGAAAAGATCTTTTGAAGGCTGCCCTTAATAGAGGAGATTTGCGTGAAACTCCGGTCGTCATGGTGATGACGCCGTTGTCGAAAATTATCGTAGCGGAACCTGACGAATCTGCTGCCGCGGCAGCAAGAAGGATGATTGACAACGAAATAGACTGTCTGCCGGTAGTAAAATCTGTAGATGGGGCAGAGAGAAGGCTGTACGAAGTTGTCGGCAGGGTTACAAAAACTAACTGTACCAGATTGCTTGTAGATCTGGCGGAAGGAAAGGGCGGTAATTATCATAGGAATTAAAAATAATCCTATTATATACGCAGTGTCAGATTCTATCGGTGAAACTGCAGAATCTGTAGTAAAGGCTACTACCAGTCAGTTCGTCGAGGAAAAGTTTGATGTTATTCGTGTGCCGTATGTTAAAGGTAAGGAACAAATTGATAAGATAGTAGCTGAGGCCAAACAGCACGAAGCTGTGATTTGTTATACTATTGTTTCTCCGGAGCTTAGACAGCATATAGCTGATAGAGCTTTTTCGGCTGACGTTGAAGTGGTCGATGTCTTGGGTCCCGTGCTTAAATCCATAGAAAAGACGACAGGACTTTTGCCGCGCAATCAGGCAGGTCTGATTCATTCTCTAGATCATGAATATTTTAAACGAGTTGAGGCTGTTGAGTTTGCCGTTAAATACGATGATGGTAAAAATCCTTTGGGATTGCTGAAGGCGGACGTCGTTATCATCGGTGTTTCCAGAACTTCGAAAACTCCCTTAAGCATGTATTTGGCGCACAAACAGGTCAAGGTGGCAAATGTTCCCTTGGTTCCGGAACTTCAGCCTCCTGAAGAACTGTTTAAGGTACCACCTTACAAGGTAATCGGCTTGCTGATAGATCCGTACAAATTAAATGAGATTAGAAGTGAGCGACTTAAGACGATGGGACTTTCCGACAACGCTGTTTACGCAGATATGAAAAGAATTAATGATGAACTTAATTACGCTAAAGGAATCATGCGTAGAGTTCATTGTCAGATTATCAATGTTTCTAATCGCGCTATTGAAGAAACAGCGGGCATAATTTTAGAATATGTCAGAAAGAATAAGGAACGTCATCGGGACTATTAATTGTAAGTCAGTTATGAATATTTCTTGCATTGGGGCAATAAAAAGCGCACCTTTAAGGTGCGCTTTTTATATTTTGTAAAGTTAACAAGCAAAATGTGTGAGCTTTAAATAAATTCACCAAGAATGCGGATACATGGATCGAACAAAAATCACCAACCTTTGCCAACGGTAGGAGTGTTTACATTACAGCAAAAACACGAAGATTGGTGATGTATATGCGGGGGAATTCAATAAGCAAAAAGGATTGCTGTTATGTATCGTTTGACGCTAAGCCATCGATGAAAGAAACGGCTGCCGAAGTCAAAGCATATATGGCAACTGAGTCGACACGTGTTTGACGTGATCCGAGTATGCACCGACAGAAGCCATGGGGAAATATTTATAATGGTTCACCTTTGGACGGATGATATTTTATTGAATTTGTTTTGTGAGTACGTTGTAAACGATATCTTTTTGCTGGGGAGTTCCGTTGACATTGACGTTGCCGCTGAAAGAAGCTTCCTTTGTTTTCCAGTTATAGGTTCCGCTGTCTGCAGTAATAATATTCGTGCCGTCCTTGAAACTCAAGTTTCCTGAAACGTAAGCCGTGCGTTGTGAGCTGTATACGTCAACCTTATCACAGGAGAAATTCATGTCGGCGTAAGACAATTTAATATTGCTGTTGCCGTGAACCTCCATTTTGTAAATATTTACTTGCGTATAGTCTCCTGTTATAGTCATCATGGTATCATGAGCCGGGAATTGAACAAAGACATTGCCGCTGAGATCATACACGCCGTTGAGCGGATTAAATGTGCGTGTGTCGCTGGTGATGACCGGTTCGGCTGCCAGACATAGAGACGGCAGTGTTAATATAGCAAAAAGTAATGCCAGAAATAATTTTTTCATGCTGAATCCTTTCTTAGCCGAGAGTCTGTTGTTCGGCACTCTGATATTATATGCTTTTTTGCATGTGTGCGCAAGAGTACGCATCCATTGTTTGCCTTTTTTTCAAAAAAGAGGATTTTATAATACAGCATTGAATATTATAAATATACGAAAGGAAGAGTGCGGTTATGAGTTCGGAGTATGATAATTTTAAAGAGCGGGTGCGCGGAGCAGCCGATATTGTTGAAGTCATCTCCGGTTACGTAGATTTGAAGAAAAAAGGGCAGAACTATTGGGGTTGTTGTCCTTTTCATGGAGAAAAAACTCCTTCCTTTGCAGTAAATCCCGGGAAGAACATGTTCTATTGCTTCGGCTGTCATGAAGGCGGGGATGTTTTTAAGTTTATTATGAAGAGCGAGAATTGCGGCTTTGCCGAAGCGCTTAAACTGTTGGCTGACAAATACGGCATACCTGTGCCGGAAAAAGAAAAGTCCGCTGCGGAAATTGCTCGCGATAAAAAAACTGCTGTCGTGTTAAATGCCAACGAACTGGCAGGCAGGTTTTTTCAGGCTTGTTTAACCAAAACGGAGCACGGTAAAGCTCCTTTGGCATATTTGCATAGCAGAGGCATAACGGACGACATTATTGAAATGTTTTCCATAGGTTATGCTCTAAAAAATTATGAGGCTCTTGTGTCGTCGCTCGGGAAAAGAGGATGTTCGGCTGAAATGCTGGCAGAGGCCGGTTTGGCTGTAAAAGGTAAGACGATTTACGATAAATTTCGGCACAGAGTTATGATTCCCATAAAGGATCCGCGTGGGCATATTGTCGGTTTTGGGGGACGCGTGCTTGATGATAGCACGCCTAAATATCTGAATACGTCCCAGACGGAGTGGTTTAATAAGAGAAAATTGCTTTTCGGTTATGATGTTGCTTATAAAGCGATTAAAAGCTCGGGGACGGCGATAATTGTCGAGGGATATATGGACGCCGTGAGCCTTCATGCAGCCGGAGTCAATAATACGGTTGCTTCTATGGGAACGGCTTTTGCTGCCGAACAGGCCGCTCTTTTGAAAAGAGTTGTCGATAGGGCGGTGTTTTGTTATGACAGTGATGATGCTGGCAGACAGGCATCGGTGAGAGCGGTAAGCGTAGCCCGTCAAGCAGGTCTTAATGTTTTTGTGGCTGCAGTTCCTGAGGGAAAGGATCCTGATGAATACGTTCGCAGTCACGGTAAAGAAGCTTTTTTGAAGGTTATTGAGGACGCTGTCGAAGGAATGACCTTTCAAATAGAGGAAACACTGAGACAAAATAATGTTACCGATTTGGCAGGAAAAGTAAAGGCTGTGTCGAATATACTACCATTCCTATCAGAGTGCAAAAGCCGAATTGAGGTCGGCGAGCATATTCGCAGGCTTTCTCAAAGACTATTGCTGGATGAAGGGTTAATTTCTGCCGAGTACAGAAAAATAGCAGGTAAAGGTGCAGGAATTCAGAGAGAAAATATGCCTTCTGTCGCTGCCGAAAACAGCAGTTCAGCAAATGAAGATGCTGAAAAACTGCTTTTGTCGCTTCTGGTGAAAGACGGTGCGTTGCTTGATCTTTGCAGAAATGAGGAGATATTTTTCTCCGATGATGCGTACTGCCGCATTTATCAGGCGTTGCTTGCTGAACCGCATAAAGATGAAGCTGATATTCTGAAGTTGCAAGAGACGTTGGATGAAGACGCTGCGAATGTTTTGGCTGAAATAGCAGTTAGAGATAGGGTTGCCGCTGATCCTGATAAGATATTGCGTGATTGTCTGCGGCAGCTGAAGAAGATACACCTGGAACAAGCGTATGAAAAACATCGCCGTTTGGCTGTGGAGTATGAGCGTCAGAATGACGCGCGCTTTTTGGAAGAGTTGAGTGAAAGTCAAAGGATAAAAAATGAAATTAAAAAGCTCTACGGATGAAAAATGTGTTGCGGAAGGAGGGGACACCATGGAAAATACTGACGTGGTTATAAGTCAGGATCAAATTGAAGAACTGCTGCAGAAAGGCATCTCTCAGAATGGTGTACTTACCTATCAGGATGTTATGGGCGTCATAAATACGCTGGATAATGTGACAACTGAAGCCGTGGAGCATTTATACGAGGTAATTGCTGCTAAAGGTATAGAGGTCATAGACGACAGCTCATCGGACGAGGATGTTATTCCGCCGGTCGATGAGGACAGAATTGAAGAAATAGATGACAATATCGAAGAGATTAATGAAGCTGAGCTTGCTAATCTGACTGTCCCGGATAACATCAGCATAGATGATCCTGTGCGGATGTATCTGAAAGAAATTGGCAGGGTACCTCTTTTAATTGGGGAAGATGAAGTGAAGCTTGCCAAGAGGATGGATAAGGGACGCCAGGCTGAGAGATTGCGCGGCAACAGAGGTCAGGTCGAAGACGCTCCTGCTTTCAGTGGACTTGACGATACGCCTTCTCTCATCAATAAAATAGCAGCGTATCTGACGGAAGAGAAAAAAGTGACTTCCATGCGTTCCGTGTTCGGAGTTTTGGGGCTGATCAAAAAGCGCAAAGACAGCGGTGAACCTTATACAATAGAGGAGTATCCGGACCTCATTTTTGAATTTACACGCGATGAGCGTTTGTCGCTACAGCGTCTTATGGCGGAACACGGATGCTTGATCGAAGATTGCGAAAAAGTTGTGGTTGACAGACCAACCAGCGATAAAGATATCCATTACCTGTATACCATAAATGTGCTTTTGGAAGAGCTTAAAGCTCGTTTGGCTGACGGTAGAGAAACTTCTTCCGATGTTGCGGAAAAGTATACTGACCTGCTGGAGGAGTTCGATAAACTTCAGTCGGCAGTGTTGGATCAGGGAGATAATGCGAAGAAATGCCTGTCGGAGGCTAATTTGCGTCTTGTAGTTAGTATCGCCAAAAGATATGTGGGACGGGGAATGCTTTTCCTGGATCTCATTCAAGAGGGTAACCTCGGTCTGATTAAAGCTGTAGAGAAATTTGATTACAACAAGGGATTTAAGTTCAGCACGTATGCAACTTGGTGGATTCGTCAAGCCATAACTCGTGCTATTGCCGATCAGGCTCGTACGATACGCATACCGGTACACATGGTGGAAACAATCAATAAGCTGATCAGAGTATCTCGCCAACTGCTGCAGGAATTGGGGCGTGAGCCGCAGCCTGATGAAATAGCAAAAGAGATGGATTTGCCTGTGGAGCGCGTGCGGGAAATTATGAAAATTGCACAGGAACCGGTGTCATTGGAAACTCCTATAGGCGAAGAAGAGGATTCTCATCTGGGTGACTTTATTGAGGATCAGGACGCTCCGGCTCCGGCTGACGCAGCTTCGTTTATTCTTTTGCGGGAACAGCTCAACGAGGTTCTTGATACTTTGACGGAGCGTGAGAAGCATGTTCTGGAACTGAGATTCGGGTTGGAAGACGGGCGCTCCCGAACGTTGGAGGAAGTAGGACAGCACTTCGGTGTTACCCGTGAGCGTATCAGACAGATAGAAGCCAAGGCTTTGCGCAAATTGCGTCATCCCAGCAGAAGTCGTCGTTTGAAGGACTTTTTGGATTGATATTGACATAAGAACTAAACTGTTGTAAAATAATGATTGTTCTTTGTGAAGGGCCTATAGCTCAGTGGTAGAGCCGCCGGCTCATAACCGGCTGGTCGTAGGTTCGACCCCTACTGGGCCCACCAGAAAAATAAATGGCGTGGAATTTATTCCACGCCTTATTTTTTGCTGAAGCTGATATAGTGGTGCAGTTACTTAAAATAATCTGCAACGATAATATTGTGAGGTGTTACTATGGAATTTACTTTTGCGCACAATAATTTTAATGTACTCGATCTGCAAAAGAGTATGGATTTTTATGAGAAAGCTTTGAACCTTAAGGAAGTTAGTCGCAAAGAGGCGACTGACGGCAGTTTTATTCTTGTTTATCTGGGTGATGGAAAAACCGGACATCGGTTGGAATTGACATGGCTGCGTGATCGTAAGGAAGCTTATAATCTGGGCGATAATGAGTTTCATCTTGCTTTTACGGTGGATGATTATGATGCTGCTTACGCCAGGCACAAGGAAATGGGCTGTGTCATTTACGAAAATTCCGGCATGGGGATTTATTTTATCACTGATCCAGACAATTACTGGTTAGAAATAGTGCCGAAAAAACGATAAAGTTAGAAGATATTTTCTGATGTGTGAGAGACTGTGCAGGTGTTTTATATTTTATACACCTGTACCGTCAAAGGTCGGAATAAAATCTTCGTTGGCAGAGCAGCTCTCTTGCACGAAACCGTCTTCAATAGCACTGCGCATAAGATATTCTTCCACTTCGGCGTATTCTTCATCACTGACTTTTCTATTTATTTCAGGGTATTCCGAAGCTTTTCCGCAGGGTACATATTGGCGCATCAGACTGAATAAAACTTGGCCCGGCGCAAAATTTTCGCACATCCAGTCGATGATTCTTTTGCTGTTATCCGTAAGTCCGGGCATGACAAGATGGCGCACAATAACGCCTTTTTCCATAAGACCTTGTTCGTTGATATGATAATCACCGGTTTGGCGATGCATTTCTTTGACGGCTTCCGCAGCAGTGCGAAAATAAAAGGGAGCATTGCTGTATTTGACCGCAGCCGTATCGTCGGCGTATTTAAAATCCGTAAGATAGATTTGCACTTTTCCCTGCAATCTGAGCAATGTCGAACGGATTTCAAAACCGGAGGTATTATATACAACCGGTACTCCCAGAGGATTTTGCAGACTTTCCAGGATGGCTTCCGTAAAATGGGTGGGTGTTACCAGGTTAATGTTGTGAGCGCCTTGGGCAATCAGCTCCTGATATATCTCCCGTAGCCTCTCGACAGTAATTTCTTTGCCTAAACCGCCGCTACTGATTGCGTAATTTTGGCAGAATACGCAGTGCAGATTGCAGCCTGAAAAAAATACGGTGCCGCTTCCGCGAGTGCCGCTGATACACGGTTCTTCCCACATGTGCAGTCCCGCACGGGCAACGATGGGCAGCATGCCGCAGCCGCAGCTGCCGTAAGACGCATTTTCCTGATGGATGCTTAAAGATCTTTCAGTGCCGCAACGATGAGGGCATACATAGCAGAGGTTCAATTGGATCATCTCCTTAAATTAGAGCGGTGAATTTTTGCGTCGCTTAATTTTATCACATCATACTTGTATTGACAAAAACATATATTAAACTTATAATTTTAGCAGTAGGTCATATAACTGACGGAAGTGGGATACCACAGGGGAGTATGACCGGTAGTGCCGACCGTCTGGGCAGTTAGGGCCAGAGTGTCGGTTTATTTTTTTGCCTGGCGGCAATATGTGCGGAGGTAATACGATGAAAGAATTTGCCTTGAAATACGGTTGCAATCCAAATCAGTCTGGTGCGCGTATTTTTATGAAAGACGGCGGAGAACTTCCGCTGGAGGTTTTGAACGGCAGACCGGGATATATTAATTTTTTGGATGCTTTCAACAGCTGGCAGCTCGTAAAGGAGCTTAAGGAAGCCGCCGGACTTCCTGCTGCAGCATCTTTCAAGCATGTAAGTCCTGCAGGAGCGGCTGTGGGTCTGCCTCTCAGCGACGTACTGAAGAAGATATATTACGTTGACGATTTGGAACTTTCGCCGTTGGCCTGCGCTTATGCCAGAGCAAGAGGAGCGGATCGTATGAGTTCTTACGGTGATTTTGTGGCTCTTTCCGATATTTGTGATAAGCAAACGGCCGCAATGCTTGCGCGAGAAGTTTCGGATGGTGTAATTGCTCCGGGGTATACGGAAGAAGCCTTGGAGTTGCTGCGCGGTAAGCGCAAAGGAACTTACAATGTCATCAAAATAGATCCGGATTATATTCCGAGGAAAAATGAAAGCAAAGATGTTTTCGGAATTACTTTTGAGCAGGCTCGCAATGATGCCGAAATTACTGAAGAACTTTTGCGGCAGCGTCCGACGGTTAATAAAGAGATACCTGCCGCAGCGGCAAGAGATTTACTGATAGCGCTGATTGTTTTAAAATATACGCAATCAAATTCTGTCTGCTATGTTAAAGACGGTCAGGCAATAGGCATAGGCGCCGGGCAGCAATCACGTGTGCATTGCACTCGTTTAGCCGGAGGAAAAGCGGATAATTGGTGGTTGCGTCAGCACCCCCAAGTTTTGGGATTGCCGTTCAGACCGGATGTTCGTCGTCCTGATAGGGATAATGCCATAGATGTATATATTTCCGAAGACTGGGAAGATGTTTTAGCTGACGGTGTGTGGGAACAATTCTTTACGGAAAAACCGGCTGTGCTGACGCGAGAAGTCAAAAAAGAGTGGCTGCGTCAGTTGCAGGGAGTTTCTTTGGGAAGC
This sequence comes from Acidaminococcaceae bacterium, assembly GCA_034180005.1. GTDB lineage: Bacteria > Bacillota > Negativicutes > Acidaminococcales > Acidaminococcaceae > JAXFPC01. Next base: position 9,373 of record JAXFPC010000019.1, read on the forward strand.
GATGCGTTCTTTCCCTTCGGCGATAACATAGAGAGGGCACAGCGCAGCGGCGTGCAGTATATTGCTCAGGCAGGCGGTTCCATTCGTGACGATAATGTTATTGCAACCTGTGATAAATACGGCATCGCTATGGCATTTACCGGCTTGCGCCTTTTTCATCACTGATATTTGCGGAGAAAAAGCGACTGATTAAAAATCAGTCGCTTTTTTTACTTCTGTTTCCGTATAAATTTGAAGCCCGATTTCAAAAATTCTGTTCCAAGGTAAGTAAACACCTGCGCGTAAATCACTTAGATAGTAATTTGTTTTTCTTTGTGTATAGAATGGTTCGCGTGATAAGTTTTGCCACAGTAGCTTTTCGCATTCCCAGGCTATTTTCCCTTGCAGCTCACGTTCCACTTCCAACCGTTCTTGCTCTTCAAGGTCAGCCGGATCGCTGCCTGCTCTGAGAAGAGTTTCTCTCAACTCGGGATGACAGACTTTTTGGTAAAAATAGTCTTCCAGAATGCGCTTGCAGGTAAAACGCAGATTTTCAGCATAGAGCGTGGGCAGCATTTCGAACGGTAATCTGTTCGCCTGGCCGGAGAAAATTATTGCTTGGCTGAGCAGAGAACCGGAGCTGTTGCTGAAAGTATTCCAGCCGGAGAAGGAGGACAGTTTTGTTAAAGGAAAATTTTTCTGCAGAAGTAGGGGAAGCAGCAATTCTTCCGTAGAAAAATTTTCGCTGAGATCCAAAAGAGCCAGCGATTTGCCGGTTGCGGCCAGGGAACGCAGCTCTTCTTCTTGTTTAAGAGAAGGCTTATAACGTTCGTTGCCGCAGCTTATATAGCAGATAATATCGGCATCTGCTGTTGAAGCGGCCTCGTCGATTTCCAGGAGTGTGAGTTGATTGCGCAGCACTTCACCGATACTGGCCGGCATATACGGCATATGCAAAAATTCTACGGAAGTATCTGCATACTTGAGTAAAATTTTCGGACGGTACCGACTGGTCCTCAAGTAAAAGCGCGTCAGCAGTAATGAAGCGAGTTCGTCGGCGCCATAGGTAAGATACAGCTTGTCTTTGTCTGACGCGGCGATAAGTGTTTCTAACTGTTGCGCGCTGCGGTGAGGTAGACCGAAAGGAGCTCCGTCATCCTGTCCGATGCAAACCGTATGATGCGGAAGCTTCCTTTCCAATAGACGCTGGTTCAAAAAATAGTTGCTTTGATAAAGCTTAGCGTACTTCGTTAATATCGGTGGCGGTATTTTGGCAATACTGTCCTGTAGCTGTTCTGTGATTAGGTAATCTCCGAACAGTTCCGCCATATCAAAAAATTTGGAGTAGCGGAGCAGTTGGTATTGATACCAGCGGTCCGGAAGAAGTTCATCGCTGACAAGCAGGCGAGGGATTACGGAGAAAACAGCGACATCTTTGGCTGCGGCAGGCAGCAGTGTCTGTTCCAAAATGTTTAAAGCATTTGTATATTCTTCTTCAGAAAGCTTGTTTTGTCTGCCGTGGAGCAGTCCGCCGTGGATAAAAAGGTCTGTTGATATGATGCCGGCGTCCGCTGTCGGCAGGCTCTGCTTGAGCCAGGCGAAAAGTTTTTTTGTGTCGGCGGGAAGTTTATAGTTGTCAAGAAGTTCTTTTGGGGGTAAAATTACAGTTATGCCGGCTAATTTACCGAGTTCTTGAGGCATTTCACCGCAAACAGGCCTACTGTCCAGCGGTGCTAAAACCAGGGATAAATGAGGTGGCGGAAGTTCCGGAAGTTGTTTGCCGGAATGTCGGGAGTGTGCGCAGAAGAGCAGAGTCGCCAACAGAGCGCAGCCTGCCGAGAAAATTTTTTTCATTTATTCCGCTCCTCCTTAATAAATAAATCGTACAGTTTGTTGTGCTTATTATAACACAGATGGGTGAATGAATGAGAATTATCAGCGGAAGAGCCAGAGGTTTGCGTTTGACGGTGCCGAAAAATTATGATGTCAGGCCGACAGGTGACAGGGTAAAGGAATCTGTTTTCAACATTATCGGTAGTCGCATCATAGGAGCTGACGTCATCGATCTCTTTGCCGGAACTGGAAATTTGGGCTTGGAGAGTTGGAGCAGAGGAGCCGCTTCGGCGACTTTTGTAGATATTGAACAGGAATCGCTGCGCCTGGTGCGCAGCAATATTACCAAGTGCCGAGCCGGTGAATCCTGCATAGTATATAAAGGTGGAGCCGAAGTTTTGCTGCCGCGTCTGTATGCGGAGGGCAAGCGTTATGATTTCGCATTTTGCGACCCCCCTTACAATAAGGGATGGACGGGAAAAATAGCTGCAGCTTTGGCACAATATCCTGTGCTCAAGGAAGGCGGTTATTTAATTATCGAACGCTCGCGCGAAGAGCAGTTGCCGGATTTTGCAGAAGGATATGAGACGGTGCGCAGCAGTCGTTACGGAGATACGGTTGTAGATTTTGTGAAATATATTTCCGCGCGGGAAAAATAAAGGAATAAATTATTTTATGTAGAATAAAAAACTAGGTTAGACATAACTTTAAGAATTGTGATAAAATTAATCAGCGTTAAAAAAGAGTAATGCAGTGCTCCTGGAGAGGTATCGGGCATTGTGTGATGTTTTAGGAGGATCCAGGATGCGCAGAGCTGTTTGTCCGGGAAGTTTTGACCCTGTTACCCGAGGACACATTGATATTTTTGAAAGAGCTAGTTCCATGTTCGATGAACTCATTGTCAGCGTCTTTCATAATCCGGGCAAGGATAAGTCCATGTTCAGTATGGAAGAACGCGTGGAAATGCTTGAAATGGCCACCAAACATATTCCAAATGTCAAGGTGACCTGCTTTTCAGGGTTGCTTAACGAATTTTGCGAAAAAGAAAATGTGAAGTTTATCGTCAGAGGATTGCGCGCTTTTACCGATTTTGAGTATGAATTTCAAAGGGCGTTGCTTTTGAAGAAGATTAATAACGATTTGGAAACAGTCTTTATTATGACAAATGCCCAGTATTCTTACATAAGCTCTTCCGGTGTCCGCGAGCTGGCTACTTTCGGCGGCCAGATCAGGGAGCTTGTGCCGGGATGCATCGCAAAAAAAATTATCAAAACCATAGATAAAAAAAGATCACAGGAGGAATTGAAATGATTGAGCGTACTGATTCCAATGTCGCTATAGAGCGTATCTTTGAGGAGGCTTATAATATGATAAGCGAGGCCAGTCATGTTCCTCTGACCGATAAGGTGATGTTGGACGAAAGCGAGTTTGTCGGTCTTTTGGACGATCTTAAAGAAGCCATACCCAAAGAGATTAAAAGTGCCACTCAGGTTCTGGAGGAGCAAAAAAATATAGTAAATAAGGCATATTTTGAAGCAGATAAAATCGTAGAGCAGGCCAAAAGTGAAGCTGAGCGCATTGTGGGCAGTGCCAGAGCACAGGCTGATGAGATGGTAAAGGAACAGGAGATTGTATCTCAGGCAAATGCTGTGGCGGAGGATATCAAGAACAATGCTCTGCGTTACAGACAGGAAACCTGCGCCGAAGCAGACGAATATGCTCTCAAGGTTAAGCAGGATGCTTTGCGCTATGTTGACGATATGCTGAAATATATCGGCAACAATATGCAGACTGCGGCTCAGAGTATCGCCGAAAATCATGACAGTATCAACAGAGAGCTGCAGGGATTATATGCTGCGCCTGCTGTTGAATATAACGAAGAACTGCAGCAGGAAGAAGAATAAGGCTGAAAAGTAAGCACCCCCGCAGGCGTGACCTGCGGGGGTCGAATTTTTTCCGAATTTTCAACTAACGGATCGGTTGCATGGGAGTCGATGTTTATTTTAAATAAATAGGAGAAGTGGTTCTGTCGAGTGCGGACGGCAGTCCGTGGAGCAGCGCCCAGAGGTCCATAGCTTTCGTTTCCAGCGTAAGCTGTTCGGCAAAAGCTGCGCTTTGTCCTGCGCACGGATTTTTGCCTAATTTTGTGATGACTGGCACTGCTGCCTGCACGGAAATTTCTTTCAGCAGGTTTCGACCCTTATCGTTAAAAGCCAAGACTCTTAAATACGCAGGTTTGCGATACCCAAAGTTTGCTTTGGGAACATCCAAAAGCAGTTGCAGCAGCAGTCGGCGAATACGACTTGAAGGGTAGCGTTTATTGGTGCAGAATTTTACGGCTTCTTCCCAAGAGGAGCAGTCGGCGGCGCGCTTCAAGGTATGCTCAAGACCTTCGCTGGCGGTCGTTCGCTCCGCTATTTCCAGAGGACTGAGACAGCGTAATCTGTAACTGAGCAAATGCCACAGCAGTTCTGTGTTACCAGGCGTGCACGTTTCCAAAGCTGTTCTGGTAGAGGACGGCACAGCTGCGGTCCAGGACATTCCGCCGCTTTGCAAATCGCGGCGGATGGCGCTGGCGCTGGCGGTCGCTCCAGCAAGCAGCGGAGAATTGTAGCCGTTGTCGTTGCGTTTTATATAGAGCATACTTATATCGCTGCCAAGCAGCGCTTTGGTGTATTCCAAGGCCAGAATATTATTGGGGCGATCAAAGCCGTCCCCAAGAAGTTGCGCATGTGCGGCAGCGTAGGAGTGACCTTGCTGCAGCAACTCTTTGATGTCGTGTTGATATTTTGCGGAAGTGATTCTGCGAGCTAATGCGGAGAAATCCAGTTTCGGATTTTCACAACCGCAGGAAATGTGGTTGACGCATCTTGTGGCTTGCAGGATATCTGTTGCGCCCCGCGCAAAATATTCCGCGCTGCCGAGAGAATAAGATACGGGCAGCTCAAGTACCAGATCCGCACCGCAACCGACGCAGATTTCCGCTCTTTTCCACTTGCTCAAAATGCTCGGTTCGCCGCGTTGCATAAAAGAGGAGCTTATGACAGCGATGACGGGGAGCTGCAGAATTTCTTTCGTCTTTTGCAGATGGAACAGGTGTCCGTTATGAAACGGATTGTATTCGGCTATGATACCTGCTGCGGGCATCGGCGCTCCTCCTCACATTGTAAATTACTGTTAGATAAATTATAGCACAAGGATATGGCGATGCCCATAAAAGAATTTTTCTAGGAATTTTGACGTAAATAGTGTATACTACTAGCGAGAAATATAATCCTTGGAGGTTCAGCGTGATCGTATTCGTTTTAAATTGCGGCAGTTCCTCAATAAAATATCAGCTCATCAACATGGCGGATGAAAGTGTGATGGCTAAAGGCGTAGTTGAACGTATCGGTATGGACGGAGCAACTTTAAAACACACACCGTCGGGCAGCTTCACCGTAGATATACCGGCTGAGATACCTAACCACAAGGTGGGCATTAAGATGGCTATTCAGGCACTGCTCAGCGAGAAGCATGGAGTGCTCAAAGATATGTCGGAGATTGATGCTGTGGGACATCGCGTTGTACACGGCGGTGAGCGTTTTACGGACAGTGTGCTCATAACTTCAGACGTTTTGCGCGGCATAGAACTGTGTTGTGAGATTGCTCCTCTGCATAATCCTCCCAATTTGGAGGGTATCAACGCCTGCATGGAAATTATGCGTGATACGCCGCAGGTTGCTGTTTTCGATACGGCTTTTCATCAAACTATGCCCAAAGTTGCTTATCTGTACGGCTTGCCTTACGAATTATATATGAAGTATCGTTTGCGCAGATACGGTTTTCACGGCACGTCTCATAAATATGTGGCACAAAGAGCGGCCGAACTGATGGGAGAGCACATGAATGACTTGCGCATTATCAGTTGTCATCTCGGTAACGGAGCCAGCATAACGGCTATCAAATACGGCAAGTCGGTGGATACAAGCATGGGTTATACTCCGTTGGAAGGTCTGATTATGGGAACCAGAAGCGGAGAAATAGATCCGGCAATTATTCCTTTTCTCATGGAGAAGGAGAACATGACTGCCGCCCAGATAGACGATTATCTTAACCGGCGTAGCGGTATTTTAGGCGTAAGCGGTTTGTCGAGCGATTTCCGCGACTTGGAAGGTGCCGCTAACAGAGGAGATGAGCGCAGTCAGCTGGCCATAGATATTTTCGCTTATAAAGTGAAAAAATATATAGGAAGTTATGTTGCGGCCATGGGAGGCTTGGATGCAATCGTCTTTACTGCAGGGCTTGGAGAAAATTCGCCTTTTATGCGCGACAAAATTTGCAACGGTTTGGAATATTTGGGTACTCGCATCGATCCGTATCTGAATAATGTACGCGGTCAGGAAAGAGAAATAAGCGTTAAAAGGGCACGGGTGAAGATCTTCGTCATTCCGGCAAATGAGGAGCTGGTCATTGCCAGGGACACCTATAACATCTGCCGCAGAATAATCAAGTTGTAGACATAGCGTTCTCGGGAGTAAATTTCCTGGGGGGGAGTTTTTTCTTGACAAAGAACATTCAGACGGATATAATTGTAACGATTGGTGAAATATGATAAAGATAAATGTCGCACAAATCAAGAAGAGACTGGTCAGTAAAAAGGAACTTGCATATGATCTTGAAGCCGCGGAGCTTGGTATCAAACCGGAAGAAATGGATTTGAACGGACCCGTAAGGCTTGAAGGGAGCATGAGCAATGTCGGTGATGTGCTGCTTTTAGAGGCTGTGCTTACAGCTGAAGTGAAGCGTCGTTGCGGGCGTTGTTTGAAGGGTTTCATAGCAGTGACAAAGGCTGAGATTGTTGAGAAATATTTCCCCGTGAATGCGGAAAATATTGCTTCGGATGCCTTTGTATATGATTCGGATGTTGTTGACATAACGGAGCCGCTTCGTGAAGGTCTGCTGCTAGCAGAGCCTATGCAGGCTTTGTGTAACCTTGACTGCAAGGGACTGTGTCCCGTTTGTGGTGCCGATCTTAATGATGGCGACTGTGGATGCGGCAGGTTCACTGTAGATCCGAGGTTGGCGGCATTAAAGAGATTCATCAAAAATTAATTTACCTTATACACTGAGGAGGTGTGTTTCGAAATGGCAGTACCGAAGAGAAAAATGTCTAAATCTCGCCGCGATTCCCGTCGCGCTAACTGGAAGCTTACCGTGCCCGGCATGGTTGAATGCCCCCAGTGTCATGAGCAGAAGATGCCCCATCGCATTTGTCCTGAATGCGGATATTATAACGGAAAACAAGTCATAGCCAAGGCTGAATAATTTTAGAGCTTGACGGCTCCGAAGTCGCTGACTTCGGAGCTTTTTCTTTTTGCAATCGGAGCAGTTTCATATTTATATGTTTGATTAAAAAAACGGCGGCAAAAATGAAAAAAAACTATGAAAGCTCTTGCTAAATTTTATTTATACTTTTATAATAAAAACAGATATTATGAGTTGGTACTAAATTTGCGAGTTGGTAATGATTTTACAGGAGAGCAAAACGGATGAATTCTTCCAGGAAAGAAATGCGGCATAAGAGTCTGCAGGAGCTTTTGCGGGACAATCCTTTTTCTACCGATGAGCAGCTTGCTCAGTCCTTGGCTGTAAGTGTACAGACTATACGTTTGGACAGAGCCATGCTCGGAATACCGGAGCTGCGCGCCAGGATGCGCTCCATGGCGGAGAAAGCTCAGAACAAAGTGCGTTCCATCAGTAAGAGAGAGATTGTCGGTGAGCTGATAGACTTGGAATTGAATAAAACCGGTATCTCTACCCTTGCCATAACTGATGATATGGTATTGCATAATACAGGGGTGGGCAGGGGATACTATATGTTTGCCATGGCCAATACTCTGGCCTTGGCGGTGGTAGATGCGGAGATGGCTCTAACTGAAGTCGGCAATGTAAAATATAAAGTGCCGGTAAGAGCCGGCGCTGTTTTAGTTGCTAAAGCTAAGGTAACTTTGCATCGCGGCAGACGCTTCTATATTTTTGTGACTATCAGGAGCAATAATGTGGAAGTTTTCAGAGCTAAATTTATCATTTATTCTCTGGATGAGTCTAAAAGCGGAGCCAGAAAAGGAGAAAGGGCGCTGGAAGCATGAGGATAGCGGTTGATGTCATGGGTGCGGATCACGGACCGGGGGAGATTGTTCGTGGAGCTTTACAGGCCGGTGAAGAATTAGGCTGCGAAATTGTATTGGTCGGCGATGAAGTCGTCATTGCTGATATCTTGAAAAAAAACGGCGTTGCAGACAATAAAAAAGTATCCGTAGTACATGCATCTCAAGTTATTGAGATGCATGAACATCCGGCTGCAGCCGTAAGAACTAAAAAGGATGCTTCCGTAGTGGTAGCTTCGCGATTGTTGAGAGAAAAGATGTGCGATGCGTTGGTGGCTCCGGGTAACACGGGTGCGGCAGCTTCGGCGGCTCTTCTGGTCGTGGGGCGCATCAAAGGCGTGGAACGTCCGGCTATAGCTACTGATATTCCCAGCATGAAAGGTGAGACAATAGTTTTGGACAGCGGTGCCAATGTGGACTGCAAACCTAAAAACATGGTACAAAGCGCTATCATGGGATCTGTATATGCTGAAAGAATATTTGCGGTGGAAAATCCCAAAGTGGGACTTTTGAATATAGGTGAAGAAGAAAGCAAAGGTAACGAGCAGATAAAAGAAGCGTATCCTATGCTGAAAGCTTCACGGGGAATAAATTTCATCGGCAACGTGGAGGGGCGCGACATACCCAAGGGCAATGTTGATGTTGTTGTTTGCGACGGTTTTGTCGGTAACATAGTGCTGAAATTCGGCGAAGGGCTAGCCAAGGCTATTATGACAATGATCAAAGAAGCTGTTGTCGGCGGGGGACTGTTGACGAAGTTGGGCGGTTTTCTCATTCGTCCGGCACTGCAGGGATTAAAAAAAAGGCTCGATCCTTCTGAACATGGAGGCGCTTTACTGTTGGGCATCAAAGCGCCGTTTGTGATTTGTCACGGCAGCTCTAATGACAGAGCTATCGCCAATGCCGTGCGTTTAGCCGCGAAGCTTGTTCGCAATGATGTGGTGAGCGTTATAGCGGAGAGAATAAGAGCCGCAGAGGAAAGAAACGAGGAATAGTTGCATGACAAGAGCAGTTGGTATTTTAGGATTGGGGTGCTACATCCCGGAAAAGATTTTAACTAATGCGGATATGGAAAAGTTGGTCGATACCAGTGATGAATGGATTACAGATCGCACAGGTATCAAGCAACGCCATATAGCGGCGGAGAGTGAAGCTACGACGGACCTTGCTTATAACGCGGCTGTTGAAGCTCTTCGCGACGCCGGAGTGACACCGGATGAAATAGATCTGGTGATTCTGGCAACTGCATCTCCTGATCATATATTCCCGTCCAGCGCATGTCTTGTGCAGGATCGCCTTGGTGCAAAAAATGCTGCAGCTTTTGATTTGGCAGCCGGTTGCAGCGGATTTGTATACAGCTTGGCTGTAGCAAGTCAGATGATCAAGGGCGGTTTGTACAACAAAATTCTCATTATCGGCGCCGAAACTCTCTCCAGAATAACTAATTGGGAAGATCGCAACACTTGCGTTCTTTTCGGCGACGGTGCGGGAGCAGCTGTAGTCGGAATAGTTGAAGACGGTTACGGCGTGCTCGGTATAGATATGGGAGCTGACGGTTCCGGAGGACAGTTTTTGATGCAGCCAGCAGGCGGCAGCCGTCGCCCGGCGAGCAGTGAAACTGTTGCTGCCAAGGAACATACCATTCATATGAGCGGACAGGATGTCTTCAAATTCGCTATTCAGATAATGGGCAAAACTGCCAAAAGAGCTTTGAATAATGCCGGGATGAAACCGGAAGAACTGGATATGCTTTTCCCGCATCAGGCGAATTTGCGCATTATCAGTTCAGCAGCCAAGAGATTAAAAATGCCCATGGAAAAAGTTTGGGTCAATGTTGATAAATATGCAAATACTTCGGCCGCGTCCATTCCTATTGCTTTGTGCGAGGCACAGAAGGCAGGAGCGCTCCACAAGGGAGATAATATAATGTTGGACGGTTTTGGTGCCGGTCTTACCTGGGCCGCTGTCGTTTTAAAGTGGAGCAAATAAAAAGTTTTTTCCGTTTTAAGAAAGAGAGGTACTATCAATGAACAAGACAGCTTTTGTTTTTCCGGGACAGGGATCTCAGTATATAGGAATGTGCAAGGAGTTTTACGATAAATATCCTGCGGCAAAACGCGTTTTTGAAGAGGCTGACGATGCGCTGGGTTTTTCTCTGACCAAGTTGTGCTTTGAGGGTCCTGACGATCAGCTGCGTTTGACTTACAATACGCAACCTGCTATCTTGACGGCAAGTACGGCGTGCGGAGTCGTGCTGCGTGAACACGGTTTGGAATGTGATATTGCCGCTGGGCACAGTTTGGGAGAATATTCCGCCTTGGTACATAACGGAGCCATGAGCTTCTCCGATGCTGTACGCACTGTACGTTTGCGCGGTCAGTTCATGCAGGAAGCTGTTCCGGTAGGGGAAGGAAGTATGGCGGCTATTCTCGGTTTGGACAGCGAGAAGATTGTCGAGATATGCCGCAATGTGGAAGCTGAAATAGGCGAAGCTGTGCAGGCGGTGAATTTCAACTGCCCGGGACAGGTAGTTATAGCCGGCGCAGTCAATGCTGTAAATAAAGCTATGGAGGCATTAAAGGAGGCCGGAGCTAAACGTTCCGTGCCGCTTCCGGTAAGCGCTCCTTTTCATAGCACTTTGATGCAGCCGGCTTCTGAACGTTTGGCTGAGGTGTTGGACGGCATTGCGATAAACGATATACGCATTCCTGTCGTTGCCAATGTCAATGCGGAGCAGGTTACCAGAGGAAGCGTTATTCGCGAGTTGTTGGTAAAGCAGGCAGCGATGCCGGTACTGTGGGAAACAACTGTGCGCAATATGGTGGAATGCGGCGTGGATACTTTTGTGGAAGTAGGTCCCGGTAAAGTTTTGACCGGTTTTACGAAGAAAATCGCTAAAGGACTTCCGGCACTCAATGTTGAGGATAACGCAAGTCTGGAAGCGGTACTGGCTCATTTCGGGAAATAAGGAGTAAAGATATGAAATTATCAGGAAAAAGAGCATTGGTAACAGGAGCCTCGCGCGGTATCGGCAGAGCTATTGCTTTGGCATTGGCTGCAGAGGGCGCGGATGTTGCCGTAAACTATGCAGGTAGTGAAGCTGCGGCTCAGGAAGTTGCTGAAGTTATCAGAGCAATGGGACGTAAAGCGGTAGTGATTCAAGCTGACGTAGCTTCCGGAGAAGCTACAACCGCCATGTTGGATAATGCTGTTGCTGAGCTCGGCGGAGTGGATATTCTGGTGAATAACGCAGGTATTACTCGTGATAAACTTTTGATGCGCTTGAAAGAGGAAGATTGGGATGCCGTGCTGGAAACCAATCTCAAAGGTGTATTCAACTGTACTCAGGCAGCTGTCAAATATATGATGAAACAAAGATCCGGCAATATTGTCAACATAAGCTCCGTTGTCGGTCTGACGGGCAATGTGGGACAGTCCAATTACGCAGCCGCCAAAGCAGGGGTTATTGGATTTACGATGTCGGTGGCCAAAGAAGTTGCCGGCAGAGGGATAAGAGTGAATGCTGTAGCGCCGGGATTTATTAAAACGGATATGACCAGCGTTCTTCCGGAAAAGATTGTGGAAAATCTGCTGCAAAGCATACCTTTACAAAAGCTTGGCGAAGCTGAAGATATTGCCAAGGCTGTCGTTTTTCTTGTAAGCGACGATGCCAGTTATATAACCGGACAGACTTTACATGTTGACGGTGGTATGGTAATGTAGTAATGCAATCAGAATATGGTGGAAGGAGGTGAATGATAGTGAGTACTTTTGAAAAAGTAAGAGATATTACTGTTGAACAACTGAGCGTTGACGCTGATGATGTTAAGATGGGATCCGCTTTTATCGATGATTTAGGCGCTGATTCTCTGGATATCGTTGAATTGATCATGGCTTTTGAGGAGGAATTCGGTGTTGAAATTCCTGACGAGAAGGCTGAAAAGATTCGTACCGTGGAAGACGCAGTTAAAATGTTGGACGAGGGTATGTAATCAATGTCTTTATCCTTGGCGGGGGAGCTTCGGCTCCCTCCCGGGAATAAAAGAGCACTTTGAGTTCGTTTGTCCGAAATGAGGGATATTTGTTGAAATTACCAGTGCTGAAAATAGGGAAGTTAGTTGCTGATGTTCCTATAATACAAGGCGGTATGGCCATAAGAATTTCCACTGCCAGACTTGCTGCCGCCGTTGCTAATGAAGGTGGCATAGGCCTTATAGCCGCTTCCGGGATGAGTCTTGAAGAACTGCGCAAGGAAATACGCGTAGCCAGAGAGCTTACCGTAGGTAAAGGCATCCTGGGCATCAATGCCATGTTCGCCGCCCGAGAATTTTTGGGACTGATAACGACGGCTGCAGAAGAAAAGATTGATCTGATAGTAGCCGGCGCCGGTTTTTCAAGAGATATGTTCGTCGTCGGACGCGAGTACGGTGTGGAAGTAGTTCCTATAGTTTCTTCGGTCAAGCTGGCCAAACTTTCTGAAAAACTGGGAGCATCGGCTGTGATAGTAGAGGGTACTGAAGCCGGAGGACATCTGGGGACGCAGCAATCTATTAAGGAGATTTTGCCGGAAATAAGGGCGGCTGTGAATATTCCCGTGATTGCTGCCGGCGGTGCTGTATGCGGCGAGGATGTAGCCGAATTGATAAAGTTGGGTGCAGCCGGAGTACAGATGGGCAGCCGGTTTGCCGTCAGCGAAGAATCAAATGCAGCTCCTTCACTGAAGGAATTTTATTTAAAAATCAAGCAGGAAGATATCGTTCAGATAGACAGTCCTGTTGGGTATAAAGGACGAGCGGTGAGGAATCCCTTCGCGGAACTGTCCTTGCAGGGGAAGGCGCCCAAACCGGAAAAGTGCGACGGCTGTCTAAAACAGTGTACGAGAAGTTTCTGCATTATCAGAGCTTTGACAAGAGCGCAGCAAGGAGACTTGGAAACCGGTCTGATATTTACGGGAGCCAATATGTGGAAAATAAAAGAAATTCTTTCGGTAAAAGAAATTTTTAGACGTATCAAGGCAGATGTAGTAAGAATATAATGTTGAGGTGAAAAATTTTGAACAAAAGAAGAGTTGTCGTAACGGGCATAGGACCCATTACCCCCATCGGTATAGGTAAAGAGAATTTTTGGAAAAATTTGGTAGCAGGTAAATCAGGTATTACAGAGATAACCCAGTTTGACGCCACCGATTTCCCGGTACGGATTGCCGGAGAAGTTAAAGATTTTGATTACGCCGATTATATCGATAAAAAAGAAGGCAAGCGTATGGATCGAGTGACTCACTTTGCTGTGGCGGCAGCCAAACTGGCAGCGGAAGATGCCAAGCTTGATATGTCTAAAGAAGATCCTCTGCGGTGCGGCGTTTGCGTCGGCAGCGGCGTTGGCGGCATTATAACATTTTTGGATCAGTCTACGAAGTACTTGGAAAAGGGTCACTCTAAAGTAAGTCCCTTCTTCATTCCGATGCAGATACCAAATATGTCGGCAGGACAGATTGCCATCGCTTTGGGATTAAAGGGGCCAAATACGGCTATAGTTACAGCATGCGCTACGGGTACGAACTGCATAGGTGATGCTCTGCGCACTATTCAATACGGTGATGCCGACGTGATGCTTGCAGGAGGCAGCGAGGCTGCTGTAAGTCCTATAGTCATAGCAGGATTTGCCAACATGAAAGCTTTGTCCACTAACAATGACAGCCCGCAGGAAGCGTCCTGTCCTTTTGATAAAAAACGCGACGGATTTGTCATGGGTGAAGGATCAGGCATACTTGTCATGGAAGAGCTGGAGCATGCTAAAGCGCGCGGTGCTCATATTTATGCGGAGCTTGTCGGCTTCGGTACTAACTGCGATGCGTATCACATAACAGCTCCCGATCCCACAGGTGAAACGCCGGCTAAATGTATCGAAGGCGCGTTGCTTGATGCGGGTGTAAAACCGGAAGAAGTGGATTACATCAACGCTCACGGAACATCCACTCATCGTAATGATCTTGGTGAGACGATAGCCTTTAAAAAAGTTTTCGGAGAGCACGCTTATAAATTGTGTATCAGCTCCAACAAGTCCATGATAGGACATCTTCTCGGTGCAGCCGGCGGAGTGGAAGCAATTGCTACTGTCATGACTATTGAAAACGGAATCATTCCGCCGACCATAAACTATAAGGATGCCGACTTGGAAGAGGGACTCGACCTTGACTATGTTCCCAATGTGGCGAGAGAGCGCAAAGTTGATGTGGCGATGAGCGACAATTTGGGTTTCGGAGGACATAACGCGTCTTTAGTATTTAAAAGGTATGTAGAGTAAAAGCGGGTGAGTTGATGCAGCAGGGACGTATTGAGCAGCTGCAGGATTTTTGTCGCAGACAGGGTATCGTTATGAGAGATCTTTCCCTTTTGGACATGGCTCTTACTCATACTTCATACGCGCACGAGTCCAAGAAAAAAGCTAAGAATGTTCATAACGAGAGAATTGAATTTTTGGGCGACTCGGTTTTAAGCATAGTCGTTAGTACGTATATGTACAATAACTTCCCGAATCTCAATGAGGGGCAGTTGACGCGGATGCGTGCTAACTTAGTGTGCGAGGCTTCTCTTTTTGAACTTGCCAAAAAACTTGGGTTGGGCAAGCTGTTGCTTTTAGGAAGAGGAGAAAGCCTAAGCGGCGGACGCGGCAGGGCATCCATTCTGGCAGATGCTTTCGAATCTCTTTTGGGCGCCGTGTATCTTGACCAGGGTTTTGAGGCGGCGCAGGCATATCTTCTCGGAATTATGCAGGAGCAGATTGATTTTGTGTGCAGCAACGGGATATTTAACGATTACAAGACAAGACTGCAAGAGTTGCTTCAGCGTAACGGAGATATAGATATTGCTTACAAGCTTGTCAGAAGCGACGGCCCGGAGCATGATAAAACTTTTACTTCTGTAGTTGTAGTGTCCGGTAATGTATCGGGACGCGGCAGCGGTCACAGTAAAAAGGATGCCGAGCAGCAGGCGGCCAAAGCAGCTTTGGATAGATTGAATGAAGCCACGGGTACAAAAAATTCATAATCTTATCTTAACAGATCATCGTATTTGCAATTGTAAGAGCGATGGTCTGTTTTTGCGTCCGGCTGCTTTGGTATGTGGTATAATTTGAGCAACAACAGGCTAAGGAGAAATAAATGTACAGCTTAAAGCTTTTATTGAAAATATTCGGCGCTGTTTTTACGGCTGTCGCAGTTTGGCTGGGCACCGTCGGCAGAGCGGATCCTGAACATTGGGGAGCCAATCGACAGGAGCCTGCAGGAAATATTTTAACCGTAAGCATCTTGGATGTGGGACACGGTGATGCCACATTGCTGCAATATGCCGGAAAAAATATTCTCATAGATACCGGCGACAGCAGACAGAGAACCGCTCTTGTAAGACAGCTGGAGGAACGCGGCGTTAAACGGATAGAAACTATGATTCTTACGCATCACGATGCCGACCATATAGGTAATGCTGTTTTTGCAGCGGGCAAGTACGGCGTGAGCAGAATTTTAGATAACGGACTTATAAATGAAAGAAACAGCAGTTCACGTAAACTGAGCAGTATGTTGAATCAAGGTTATAAAAATAAAAAACTTCGAGCAGGAGATATGCTCGAAGTTGGTGACAATGTTAAACTGGAAGTTTTATCTCCGGGAGATTTTTTGCCGCAGGAGACACGCAACGACCATAATAACAACAGTATTGTTCTGCGTCTGCGTTACGGTAATTTTTCCATGCTTTTCTGTGGCGATATCGAAGCTCCGGCTGAGGCTGCTTTGGCGGCAAGATACGGGCCTGCTCTTAAAGCCGATGTTTTAAAAGTAGCGCATCACGGCAGCAAAAGTTCATCGTATTATAAATTCATCGAAGCGGTGCGGCCTAGGTATGCTCTCATAAGTTGCGGAGCATTTGAAGAATACCGTCATCCTAATAAGAAAGTGGTGTCATCCTTGGAACATTTGGGAGCTGAAGTGTTGACCACTCACAGCAGCGGGGCTCTCGTTGTCATATCGGATGGCAAAACTTATCAGGTGAAAGAACAAAATAAACCCTAATAGTGCACACTTTGTAAATCAGGATTTTATAAATACTCACCGTTACTCAGCGGCAGTTTCGTTTCGGCGGCTTCCTGCTGCTGCGCTTGTGTGATGAAGCCGTATTTTTGCATGGCATCCAGCACCAAAAGCTGGCGTTTTTTACATCCTGCAGGATTTTCCAGCGGATTAAGCGCGCTGGGTGCATAAGGGAGAGCTGCTATGACGGCGCACTCGGCAAGGGTCAGAGCAGAAGGCGCCTTGGCAAAATAACGTTGGGAGGCTTGGTGTACCCCTGTAGCTCCGGCGCCGAAGTATGTAGTATTGAGATAGAGAGCAAGAATTTCATCTTTGCTGTATTTGTGCTCCATTGCCGCGGCCAGGATGAACTCGGCGGTTTTTCTTTCCAAGCTCTGCTCATCGTTAAGAAAAATATTTTTCACCAGCTGCTGCGTAAGAGTGCTGCCTCCCTGGACAATCTCACCTGCCGTAGTGTTGACGAGAATTGCTCTGGCAACGCCGTTAATATCAATCGGCCCGTGTTTGTAAAAATCGTGGTCTTCTATAGCAATGAGCGCTTGCGGCATATTTCCGGACATGTTGGACAGTTCCGTCCAGTCGGGTTTTTGCCGCAGCGGGTCAATTTCTTCATCCAAGTTGAATACAAGGTAAAATTTTTGCACATAGCCCGGCCACTCATCTTTTGGCGGCATCAGTTTCAGCAGCAGAGACTTGGCGGCCGAACGCTCATGAACGGCAAGACGTCGCTCTTGGGAAGGCGAATTTTGGACAGGAGTTTCTTTGGTGTCGGTGCCATTGTAAAGAATCATACCTATGAAAATCAGAACTGCAAGAAAAGTTGTTTTGATCATAGTGGTTGTCCTTTCAAATCTGATTTGCTTTCATCTATTCTGACTATGCTAACAGTGTATCATTTGCCGAGAAAAAATAAAAGTCTTATTGTATTTCGAAAGTTTGGACAGTGTGCTATATTAAACAGTAATTTAAAGGTATTGAATGAAAGCGATAAAATTTTGAAAAAAACTTTGAAAAGTAGAGTTATTGGTAGTAAAATAGGTTGTATAAAACAGAAAGGTATTTTTACGCGATATTTTCCGGTATTATCGGAATTTTTGCTGGTTAAGATACTGATAAATATTAAGGGGGATGGATATGAGAGCAAGT
>JAXFPC010000058.1:0-34514 GCA_034180005.1 Acidaminococcaceae bacterium
AAACGCCCTTATCGTTTTTAATCCCCTGCAGACGCTGACGCAGTATTTCTTCCACTATCATGGCATTTTCCTCAAGATAAGGATCGTCTTCCTGCAAATTAAGGAACAACGTCACGAACGGAGACTGACCGTTGGTAGTCATCAAAGTATTGATCTGATACTGTATGGTTTGAACGCCGCCCTTTAATTCATACCGCAGACGCTCTTCCGCCAATTTACGCACTGTGTCCTGGTCAAGTTTACCCTCGGCCGTTTCCTGAATATTTTTGACAAACTTCTCGTAGCTGCGGCGCAGATATTTACCCAAATGACGGATATCTACTGATTGCCCCCCGTACTGACTGGAAGCAACGGAAGCTATAATTTGCGTCATGACCGTACAAGCAACCTGGAAGCTTTTGGGATTCTCAATCATCTTGCCGTTCATCACAGTGCCGTTATCCAACATATCGCCTATATTAATAAGGCAACAATTAAAGATAGGCTGAATAAAATAGTCCGCATCGTGAAAATGCAACAGACCTTCTTCGTGAGCCTTGGAAATTTTCTCCGGCAGCATGATGCGTCTGGTCAGATCCTTGGAAACCTCACCGGCTATAAGATCTCGCTGAGTAGCAGCCATGACGGCATTCTTATTGGAATTTTCTTCCATAACATCTTTGTTGCTGTTGCGAATAAGCGAAAGTATTGATTCATCAGTAGTATTAGCTTTACGCACCAACGCTCTTTTGTATCTGTAAATAATGTACTGCTTGGCAAGCTCAAACTTTCCTGCATCCATCAGGCTGTGCTCGACAATATCCTGAATATCTTCTACCAACAAACGTTTTCTGTTGCGTGAAAGCACATCGTTGGCAATCATGCGTATTTTTTCATCTTCAATACGATCTTCCGGCTCCACCACCGCGTTAGCTTTCTGAATGGCAACTACTATTTTGCTGCTGTCAAAGTCGACAGTCGTTCCGTCGCGCTTGATAACCTTCATAACTTTATCCACCCTTCGTCCTAAAAAATTATGTATAATTACAGGTAATTTCTCCCCGATATATTGCGTTCCAATCTCAATTCAATGATATTCTAGCACAATATATAAACTATGTCAAAGACAAAAACACAATATATTGTAATTTTATTTGAAAGAACAAATACTTCGCAGTCAACGCCGAATTTGCCGTTCACAAAAATTTTTCTCTCATTTTTCACTGTTGCTCCCTCTTATTTAACAAAAAGACTTCCGATAGTCCCGAAAACATGATAGAATAATTTCCACTATCCTAAAAGGAGTATACATCATGGCAAACACCACGGCATCGAAGCAATATCTCGGCAGCCTTATGCTTACCGTATGCGCATTCATATGGGGAACAGCCTTTATAGCGCAAAGCGTAGGCAGCGAATTCATAGAACCTTTGACATTTAATTTCAGTCGCAGCGTGCTGGCATCCGTCTTTCTTCTCTGTTGCGCTTTCATTATGGACGCGCTGAAGAAAAAAGATTTTACTTTTTGGGGGTCTGATGATCCCATTTATAAAGAACGTCTGCTTAAGGGCGGCGTCCTGTGCGGAATTTTCATCAGCGCCGCCAGTTTCTTTCAACAAGTCGGCATTGCTTACACAACCGTAGGCAAGAGCGGCTTCATCACAGCGCTTTATCTTGTCATCGTACCTGTGTTGTGCTTTATTATCTATCGTCGGTCCATCGGCGTTTTAACGGGAGCAGGTATCATCACTGCTGCTGTAGGCATGTATTTCATCTGCATCAACGAAAGTTTCACCATAAATATCGGCGATTTTTATACTCTTATCTGCGCCGTTTGTTTTGCCCTGCAAATTATCTGCATCGAAAATGTCATTAAAAATCTGGACGGTGTACGTCTTTCCATGATACAGTTTCTGACCAGTTCCGTGATTAACGGCATCTTGATGTTTATTTTTGAAACACCGTCCGCAGACGCTCTGATTCACGGCTGGCTGCTGCTCGCCTACACAGGAATTATGTCCAGCGGCGTAGCTTACACTCTGCAGATTGTGGGACAAAAATACGTCAGTTCCGTTCTCGCCTGTATGCTCATGAGTCTAGAATCAGCTTTTGCTCTTATCAGCGGTTGGCTGCTTTTAGGCCAGTCCATGACCACTAGAGAGATTTTCGGCTGCCTGCTTGTTTTTGCCGCGATAATTTTAGCGCAGGTGCCGCCTGAAATATTTTTCAGAAAGAAAACGTCTGCGTGACACACCGAAAAAGCAAAGATGCTGTCGGAAATCTTCTCCCGACAGCATCTTTATTTTTTATGCATCTTCTGCATCCGATATTTATATTTCTCGCTTCATTCTTCTGAAAGCCATTTCCGCAAAAGCGGAGCCGCGTATGCTCCCATACACTCATAAGCACCCGCTTTGGGATGCACGCCGTCCAAATACGCCGTTTGCAAATCAGAATATTTCATAAGCAATCCTGTCTGTATGTCCAAAAGAAAATTTTTCTCGGCAAAATTCTCCGCAAGATGCTGTCGCAGCAATTTAAGTTTTGTATTTAAAAACTCTTCTCCGCTCAACAAAGGCAAAACGAAACAAAGTTTGACGCCTCTATCCTCAGCCCATGCCGAAGCAGACTCGAAATCTCTCAGAGTGTGCTCAAGCATGCGCCCTTCTATAACATCATTAGCTCCGCCAAAAAAAATAACGTGCTTCACATAATCAGGCAAACACGTATAACGCAGTCTGTAAAAAATATCGTCACAACACGCTCCGCAGGAACCGTAATTAAGCATTTTTATACCTGAATATTTTTCGACAGCCGCTGTCCACGAATTGCCGCTGCCGAAAGGGAATCCCTCCGTCAGAGAATCACCGAAGCACGCAATATACCGCACCGTAATCACCTCACGCTCTGACTCAATTATAGCAAGCGCTCCATGCATTTACAAGGTGTCTTCCTCATGATAGAATTAAGGCGTAAAAATTCTTGTTTGACGTTATTTATACAGTCAGAGAAAGGAACGCAGCATGGATAATTTCAAATATTATGCACCGACTCGTATTTGCTTCGGCAAAAATGCGGAAATAAACACAGGCCGCCTGTGCAAAGAAGCCGGCGCTACGAAAGTTTTGCTTCACTACGGCGGCTCCAGCGCGCGTAAAAGTGGCTTGCTGGACAGAGTATGCGCCAGTCTGAAGGAAGAAAATATTCCCTATGTATCCTTAGGCGGTGTAGTTCCCAATCCTCGCCTCAGTAAAATCAGAGAAGGCATAGAACTTTGCCGCAAAGAAAGGGTCGATCTGATCCTCGCCGTCGGCGGCGGCAGTGTCATCGACAGCGCCAAAGCTATAGGCTACGGCCTGTATGGAGATGATGATGTATGGGATTATTATCTCATGAAAAAGATCCCTCAAGGAAGCATTCCCGTAGGAGCCGTGCTGACGATGGCAGCGGCAGGAAGCGAAATGAGCAATTCCTCCGTTGTGACTAACGAAGACGGATGGCTGAAGCGCGGACTCACCACGCCCTACGGTTACTGCAAATTCGCTGTGATGAATCCCGAACTGACTTACACGCTTCCGGCTTATCAAACTGCCAGCGGTTGCGTAGATATCATTATGCACACACTGGAGCGCTACTTCACTACACCGGCAGCCAGACAACTGGAAATCATCGACGGAATCTCTGAAGAATTGCTGCGCACTGTCATCCGCAATGCACCTCGCGCTTTGAAAAATCCTGCCGATTATGATGCCAGAGCCGAAATAATGTGGTGCAGCACTCTTTCCCACAATGACACCACAGGCGAGCGCGGCTTCGGTGATTGGGCTTGCCATCAACTGGAACATGAGCTTAGCGGTATTTATGATGTTGCTCACGGCGCAGGTTTGGCCTCTATTTGGGGAAGCTGGGCACGCTATGTTGCCAAAGATGCTCCGGAGCGATTCGCGCAATTGGCGGTAAACGTATTCCGGCTGCCGGCAGATTTCCGCAATCCCGAAGCTGTCGCTTTTGCCGGCATAGAAGCAATGGAAAGTTTCTTCAGCAGTATCGGCATGCCCACTTCCATCGGCGAGCTCGGTATAAGTCTTACAGAAGCTCAGATTAAGGAGCTTGCTTACAAATGCAGTTTCATGAATACTCGCACTATCGGTCAATTTAAAGTTCTCACCACAACAGACATGGAAAATATTTATCGAACTGCTCTGTAACAAAAGCTCCGTATCATAACAAATAAACCACAGCTGACGCACTGACTTGACGCTTTCATATTGAAGCGTAAGAGAATGTTCAAGCTGTGGTTTTTTATTGCTGCGATAAAAAGCGACTATCGCTTTGCGCTCCAACAAACTTTTTCAAGAGTCACCCCGTATGACGTAGCCCGGTAATCCTGTATTTTTTTGCTGCTTACAGCAAGGTTCATATCTTCTAAAAGCGGAGCCATCGCCGGATATCTTATCAGCTCCTCCAAAATTTTTTCATAAAGTTTCTTTCTGTCGCCAATATTGTTGGTAAATTCCAATTCCGCAAAACACTGATCAACAACTTCATTTTTATAACCGAATTTGCTGATTAAATTGGTGCCACCGCTCGAACTGAAATAGTCGCACAACAAAACTGTGGGATCTTGATGCCCCAGACCTCTTATGCCTATTGTCATGTCAAAATCACCTTTATCCTTAATCTTGCGAATGGCAAGATTGTCAGCCATTACGATTTTAATGTCCAAACCAAGTGATTTTAATTCAGCTTGCATATATTCCGCTACAGCCTTGTAAGGATATCTGTCCGTTGAATAATGAGACAAGATCATACGCACAGGATATCTCCTTCCTCGCAGCACTTCTTGCGCTAACCTCTGTGCCGTGACTAAATCCTGCGCAGATACATATTTGACTGCAAAAGGATTTCTACTGTTTAAAAAACTGCTCGTCGGAATTCCGTATCCACAAAAAAAGTGTTCGACAATTTTGTCGCGATTCAAGGCCAAATTTACCGCCTGACGCATTCTTTGATCGTTAAAAGGAAATCGTGTACCATTAAAAGTCAAAAAGTGCGATATCGTAGATTGTGCAGCATCAACTGTAAATCTCCCGTCTTTGACAAGCTCTCGCGCCATCACCGGCGGCAAGCTTCCCAAGTCAAGCACTCCTTGAATTTCTCCCGTTTTTAACGCCGAATACCTTGCTTCCGCGGAAGGAATTGTTCTTATACGAATTCGCTCCGACTTTGCCAGCTCGCTGTGATATCCGTCAAACCTTTCCAAAATAATTTGATTACCGGGACTCCAATCCACAATTTTAAAAGGACCGGTCCCTTGCGCATAACCTGTAAACGTTCCTGTCTTTTCATCAAAACACTTCGGACTGAACATCGCACTTCCCCAACCGGCCATACGATAAATAAGCATGGGAAATGCCTTTGAAAAAATCAATTTTATGGTATAGTCATCCTGCAATACAACATCTTGCAAATTAGGATAAATATCTTCACAACGAAAGCCGTAAAAATTGGAAGCCTTGTATCCCATATTTCTTATCCTGTTAAAATTTTTCATCACAGCATTCGCATCAAACACTGTTCCATCATGAAAAACAATGTTTTTCTTCAAACGGAACGTCCATTCAGTTTTACCGGAATCAGCTACCCAGTCCTCTGCAAGCGCAGGAACTATTTTCCCGCTTGCCGATACGCTTACTAAAGATTCCCAAACTTTGAGTATGCTGGAACAATAATACGGTTCATTTTCTCCGGGAATCAAATCACGGGAAGAAGCCAGCACAATTTCTTTTTCCGAATGCTCTTTCGTTCCCAAACCGAAAAATATCGCAAATACAATCAAGCATACCGCTATTGCGGCTCCCCAATATATTTTTCTCATTTTCACGATTTCCACCTTAATGCACCTGTTTTATAAAAAACAGGCGCCTTCCTGCAGTAAAACTTCAGATAGGCACCCTGCAAAAATACTAAATATGAATTGTAGCCGAAAGTACGTAATTACGCCCCGGATTCAACATTACCATACCGTCCGCATAGGGAGTTGTCGCCGTAGACCAGTACTTTCTGTCGAACACGTTATATACCGTAGCTGCTAAGGAAACAGGTCTGCCGGAAATTTTTGTCTCATATCTGGCGCCCAAATCGAAACGTGTCCAAGCCGGAACCTTAATGAAATTGTCCGTATCAGCGTAAGATTTACCGAAATATAATCCCCGCGCGTTTAAAGAAAGTCCTTTGACGGAAGTTTCGTAATCAATACCTAAAGTTGCGTTGACCCTAGGTGTGCCATGCACCCTTTTCCCGTCATGCAAACCGCTTTGTGTTTTCTTGTATTTTGCGTCCAAAAGCATTATCCCGCCTAAAGCGTGCAAACGCGGAGCAACCTTGCCGAAAATATTCCATTCGATACCTCGATTGCAATTTTTCCCGTCGACAACAAAATAATTTTGAGCATTTGTGATTCCTGTAGGTTCTTTAATATTAAAAAGACCCAGCGTGCTTCCCCAATTATTAAAATCCCACTTTGCTCCAATTTCATATTGTTTAGTCTTCACGGGAGCAAAAATTTCCTTCTCATTTACGGTTCCCCTGGGCGGTGATACAGTGGACAGTCCCTCCGCATAACTCATATAAACGGACGTCTTAGGATTCAGTCTATATAAAGCAGCTATATACGGTGATACTTGTGCCTTGGAATATTTCTTCGTAACGCTTCCGTCGGAAGAGAAACTCTTAGTTTCAATTTTTTGCTTACGTGCACCTACGATTACTTTCATCTTTTCATCGAAAGCAGTAATGGTATCGCTCACAGTGAAACTGCTGTTGGTTTTGCTTCCGCTCTGATACCACGGAGCCGTTACCGCTTCAGGTGCTCCATTGTCCACAAGCAACCCTGTATAGATATTTCCTGTGGGGAAGGCACGTTTTGCCGAGGTATTCAAAAAATAAGATTTATGTCCCAAGTACTCATAACCAAAATTTATCCTGTGGTTCGTTCTTCCTGTTTTAAAATCTAAATTTACTCCAGATGAAAAAGCCTTTCTTGACCAATAGCTGTCTTGACCGCTGGCAAAACCCCACTTGCCGAAATCATAATCTCCGGCATCATTTAAAAGAATTGGTTTCTGATCGTAATATCCTGGCCACATCAGCTTCTGGTATCCTGCGTTGAAATACGCCGAAATATTATCGGCAATTTTTTGTTCGTGGCTCAAAGTATAAACGTGCCTGCTATGCGACAAATCCGACCAGGACGGCATAAAATTTTCCACCACGTTTTTTGCGGACGGTAATCTCGTTACTCCCGATCCCCATGCTTTTTTTACGTTTAAAACTTCCGGCATACCGTGATGATTGACATTATCATAACCTAGAAGCAAAAGCGTTCTAGATGAATTGGTCCGTTGATCAAGACTAACGTATAAATCTTTTCCCCTAAGCGTTTCATTATCAATGCATGTATTGCCGGAATATTTTTCAGCGTTCACTCGTATACCAAATCGTTTATTTTTTCCGAATCTTTGCCCGTAATCAATGTCATGCACAAAGTGACTGTCTCCGGAGTAAGTTTCCGTCAAAGAGAAATTCCCTTTATCCCCCGCCTTTTTGGGAACAAAATTCACAAAGCCAGAAACACTTTGCAACATGCCGGTGCTGCTCAATACAACATTTGGTCCTATGACAGTATCAATTTTTTCAACCCAGTTCATAGGGATAATACCCATAGCCATCATTCCCGGAATACCGTTTAAAAGCATATCATGAGTATTAAATCTTGAGCCTCTGATCTGTAATTCAACGTTATTATTAGTGGAAGCTCCTCCAACCATAATTGACGGATTATTAGTCATGACATTCAAAAAATTTCTCGTAGGCATATAGTTGCGTCCAATCGTATCAGCGGTGTAAGAGGACACATTAGCCGGAACCTCCATATAATCTCTATTACCCAAAATACCGAAATCTATCTGACGATCGACAAATCCTCCCGCCATTGTTCTTTCACCTTCAACCGTTAAAGTATCAAGTTTGTAAGACTCCCACTCCGCTGCAGAAACGCAACATGAATTAATGCTGAAAATACCCATAGCCAAAGCAAAAATTTTTTTGTAAGCTTTTTTCATACACAGCTCCTTTCGCAAAGTCAATGTTAATACATGTACCTAACAACTTACACGCAACTGAAACACAAGCAGATTATATCACTAACTATATTCAATTACAAACTTTTTTCTTATTGATAATTAAATAAAATTAAAATTTTATTCTCCTCTTCTTGGAAGAAAAAATCCGAAGCATCTCCCATGGAGGAAACGCTTCGGCATTCATCTTACGATTGTAAAGTATTATTAATTTATAAAATTTATTTTTGAGACTGTACGGAAGACATTACACGCTGATGTCTTCATTTTTTGTCAGACGGAAGAACAACAATAGTGAAATTATGGATGTCAATGTTAAAACAGTGGAGTAAGCAGCCGCGTTGCCGAAATTACTGCGTATAACTTCAGCATAAATAGCTACGGTCAGTGTACTCGTCTCACTGGTGTAGAGTATAATGCTGGAACTCAATTCACTTATCAGTGTGATCCAGCTCATAATAGCGCCCGCTAATACACCCGGAAGCATCATGGGTATCATTATTTTGCGAAATGAACTGAATTCCGTAGCTCCCAAACTTATAGCAGCTTCCTCGATACTCGGACTTATCTGCGAAATTATCGCCGTGCTGGAACGAATTGTATAAGGCATTCTCCGTATGGACAGAGATATGATCATAATCACGGCCGTGCCGCTGAGAACGAGTGCGCCGCTGTTAAACGAAGAAAGCAGAGCTATACCGAGCACGGAACCCGGAATAATATACGGCAGCATCGTCAGAGTATCTAAAATATTAGTCACCAAAGAAGGCTTACGCACCGTTAGATAAGAGATGATAATTCCCATCACTACAACCACGGCAATAGATGCCAGTCCGTAAATATAAGTGTTGAGAATGGAGTTATTATCCTTAGCCAGTAAAGTATTGGCGTAATTCATCAACGAAAACTCGCCGGTATAAAAAGCTCCGCCGCTCATCTCCAGGAAAGATGTGAAAATTACCGTAAGCTGCGGCAACATTGCTATAAATGTCACACCGAATACGAAAGCATATGCCAAAAATTTTCGAACACCCTTAGCAGATACAGCTTCCATAGGTTTCAAAGCTGTCATGGCGTAAGAATAGCGCTTGGCAAGCAAACGCTGCAGGAAAAACAACAACAGAGTTATCATAATCACAATGACGCACAAAGAGGCGGCAAAGTGATCGTCCGTACTCACCTCTCCCATAAATTGAGTGTAAATCAGTACGGGAAAAGTACGGAAGCCTTCGCCTATAAGCATCGGCGTACCGAAATCGGAAAAAACTCTCATGAAAACCAGCAGAGAACCTGCCAACAAAGATGGCATGACTAAAGGCACTATTATCTGCGTTACTCTTTGGAACGCGCTGCATCCGAGACTTTCGGCAGCTTCGTTGAGTGAATTGTCGAGATTTTTCAAAGCTCCCGATACGTACATGTAGATCAACGGAAAAGATTGTAAGGAAAAAACCAGCACAATGCCGGCAAAACCGTAGATACCCCCAAATTTTATCCCCAGAAAATCATTGAGCAGCTGAGTGATAAAACCATTGCGGCCAAGTAACTGTATCCATGCATATGCGCCGATAAAAGGCGGCGACAAATATGATATGACAATTAAAATATTCAGGTACTTGCTGCCGGGAATTTTTACTCTTCTCAGCACGTACGCCATAGGTAAGCCTATGCACGCCGCAACTACAGTCGCCGCTATGGTTACAGTGAAACTGTTTAAAATTGTTACCCAATAAAATCTTCTGCCGAGGAATTTTTCAAAGTAGTTAAAAGTTACGGAACCGCTGGAAGGATCAATAACGCTCTGATAGAGGATGAGTCCCAAAGGATACACCACGAAAAGAATGAAAAAGCACAGCATTATAAAAGCCATCGCTTTCCAGATGTTAAGTCTGCTGAACATAGCTACTCACCATCCTCTTGAATCAAGTTTCGGGAACCGTCTTCGGTAAACACATTGATTTTTGTTGTGTCCACTGTGAGCTTCACATTGGTATTGTTAGGTATGAGCTTCGCTGTATCCGATGGACGAATCACTTCCAGTTCCTGCCCGTTTGCCAATTCCAGAAAATAATGAGTGCTCACTCCTAAAAAGACGCTGGTGCGAATTTTGGCGGAGATGCCTTCGCCGTCCAAAGCTATAAAAAACTCCTCCGGCCTTACGGAAGCCAATACTTTTTGCCCGTCCGCGACACTTGCTGACAAATTGTCTACTGCCGTACTGTACTCTCCGAAATTCAAAACTTTTTTCCCGTCGAACAAACGAATTTCCGCAGGCAAAATATTCGACAAACCTATAAAAGTGGAAACAAATTTGTTTGCCGGTCTTTGATAAATTTCTTTAGGCGTACCGGTCTGCTGAATTACACCCTCGTTCATTACGGCAATTCTGTCGGAAATGGCCAACGCCTCTTCCTGATCGTGAGTTACGTACACTGCCGTGATGCCGACCCTCTGCTGAATACTCTTAATAGCGTTGCGCATCTCTACTCTCAGTTTGGCGTCAAGATTTGATAAGGGTTCATCCATGAGCAGTACCTGCGGATGTATTACCAAAGCTCTCGCCAAAGCAACTCTCTGCTGCTGTCCGCCTGAAAGCTGTGTGGGCATCCGATGTTTCAGATGAGCGATCTTTACTACGGATAAAATCTCATCCACAAGTCGTTCTATTTGCTCGGAAGGCATTTTTCTCGTTTTGAGTCCGAAAGCAACGTTATCCGCAACAGACATATGAGGGAAAATAGCATAATTCTGAAAAACCATACCCATATTACGCCGATTGGTAGGTATATCGTTTATTATTTTATCATCTACATTGATAGTTCCGTCATCTATGGAATTAAAGCCTATGATCATGCGCAGCAATGTTGTCTTACCGCAACCTGACGGTCCCAATAAAGTGAACAATTCTCCGGGATTTATTTTAAGTGAAAGTCCGTTGATGACGGTGTTCTTTCCGAATCTCTTTACAACATTATCTATATCGATGGCGACGCTCATAACCGTTCTCCTTCAAAAAAAATTATAAAACAAAAGGGCTCTTATGAGCCCTTTTTAATACCAAACCAAACTACGTGTTACATTGATTTTTCCAAATGCTCACTGAACGTTTTGGTGAACTTTTCCTTATTGGCGGATACCCATTTTTCATCATATTTAGGAGCCAATTTAATCTTATCCGACGGAGTCATATAAGAAGCAAGTTTAGCACCTTTACGCAGAGGACGTACGGTCAAATTTTCACCGACATAATTTTGAATTTTCTCCGACAACATGTAGTCGACGAATTTTTTAGCGTTTTCAGGATGTTTACAACCCTTTATAATCTGCACGGACTGTGGAGCATAAAGAGCTCCCTCTTTCGGGAAAACTACCTCTACGGGCGCGCCGCTCTTAACGAGATTTGCGGCGGGATCTTCCCATGTAAGACCGACAACATACTCACTTCCGGCAACGCCTTTGTAGACCTGACTGGAACTGTTAGCCATCTTACCGTTCAAGTTGGCGATAAATTTATCCATGTAGTTCCAAGCGGCAGCGCTGAAAGGATCTCCTTCTCCAACGCTGTAAAGCATGGCAACCATGGACTGGAATGCTGAACTGGAGTTAACGGGATCGCCGAAAGCAATTTTTCCCTTCAAAGCAGGATTTAACAGGTCGGCGAAACTGTCCAGCTTCATATCACCCTTAAGTTTTTTATTAACGATCATTACTGTAGGATCGGAAAATGCCGGCGTAAACGCACCGGTAGTATTTCTGAATTCCGGCATCATATTCGCGTCTTCCTTGGAAACATATTCCATAAAAAGGTCCTTGGATGAAGCAAGCATAGCCTCGCTGCCTGCCCAAAGTACGTCGCCCAAAGGATTTTTCGCTTCAGATTTTACTCTTTTGACGACTTCGCCGGTACCTGCAACAACTACATTAACTTTGATTCCGGTATCCTTCTCAAAATTCTGAATCACCGCGTTGTTCAAGCTTTCGCTGCGGGCTGTGTAAACAACAAGAGTTTTTTCCTCTTCTTTCGGTGCATCGGCTTTCTTTTCGCCGCCGCAGCCTGCCGCTAAAACAGCTCCGGCCATCATCAACGCACAGATTTTCTTTCCTAGTTTCATGCTCATAACCTCCGTACTATCATAGTAATCGATACATTTTTACTTACAAACAGTATACTACTTTTGTGAAAAAAATGCAAAAAAGTCGCACCCTTACGGATGCGACTTTTCAATGTTCGAGAGTTTAAATAGCAGCCTCTACGGGATAAACACTGATTTGGCGTTTATCGCGACCTTTGCGTTCAAATTTAACGCGACCTTCGACGGTTGCGTAAATAGTATAATCCTTACCCATGCCAACATTGTTGCCGGGATGGAATTTAGTACCGCGCTGACGAACAATTATACTTCCGGCTGTTACCAACTGACTGTCGTGTGCTTTGGTTCCCAAACGCTGAGCATTTGAGTCACGGCCGTTGTGAGAACTGCCCGTACCTTTTTTATGCGCATGTAATTGCAGAATAATTTCAAACATTAATTTCACCTCCTATGTTCTTCAACACGAACATATTGCGGACACTGACGCGAGATAGACTCCACGCCTAAAAGCATAGTCATCAAAACAGCCTGCGTCAGGTCGTTAGGAGCACTGTTCAATGCTACCCTAAGAATACCCTTCTCCTGATCGACAACAAGTGAAGGTTTAATTTTTAAATGTTTTTCCAAACTTATAACGGGAGCCTGCGTAAGTGCTGAAACGGCGCTGCAAATAATATCTTCACCTGCTTCGCCGTAACCGGAGTGACCGTCGACTTCGTAATCGACAATCATTCCCTGCTCGTCCCGATGTACCTTTAAGGTAATCATTTTTATGCTTGGATGCCGGTAATCTCAACAGTCGTAAACGGTTGACGATGTCCCTGGCGACGACGATAGTTGGATTTAGCTTTGTATTTGAAAACTAAAATCTTAGCGCCTTTGCCATGTTCAACTACTTTAGCTGTAACTTTAGCTCCTTCAACAACGGGCTTGCCGATCATAACGTCAGCATCGTTTACAACAGTCAGAACTTCATCAAAAACAACTTCAGAGCCAACCTCAGCGTTCAATTTTTCAATCTGCAGAGCTTCGCCTTCGCTTACGCGGTATTGTTTACCGCCGGTTTTGATAATTGCGTACATAGGTGCACCTCCTTCTTCTAAAACTCGCCAAATACGGTACTCTTTAAATAAAGAGTTTACGGAACCTCTCTGCGCGGTCGGAGATAGACTTAAAGTCTATACCTGCAAATTCTATCAGAATAGCGGTCATTTGTCAACCGCCGTATTATCCAAAAGCATAAAGCTTTCCGGCTGCAGCGATGCATCTGAGGAAAAATTCAGCTCACATCCCAACTCTCTCTCCCAAGCGCGGCAATCATTCTCACGCAGCCATTCCGCCAACCACGGATTGGCGACCACCAAAAATTTTTTGGAACTGCTGCGCTGCTTTAAAAGTATACGCAAACGATTTTTTATTTCTAAAGCCAAACTTTCTCTGCTTTGTACTCTACCGCTGCCGTTGCAAACGGGACAGGGGGAGTAAAGAACCGATGAAAGATTATGCCTGGATTTCCTTCTGGTAATCTCCACTAAATTCAACACTGTAATATCCTGGATTTTAGGTTTCATCCTGTCGCCGATAAAACTACTTTCCAGCAGTGTCAAAATTTCTTTTTTGTGTTCTTCCGTGTGCATATCGATAAAATCGACGATAATAATTCCGCCGATGTCGCGCAGCCGCAATTGCCTTGCTATCATCACAGCAGCTTCACGATTAATCTGCATCGCCGTTTCTTCCAAATTTTCTCTGCCGCGAAAACTTCCGCTGTTAACGTCAATAACCGTCATCGCTTCTGTATTGTCGAACACCAAATAACCGCCGCTAGGCAAGCTTACCGTTCTGTCCGAAATGCCTGCTATATCTTCATCGTATCCGTAATAAGAAAAAATATCCTCACTGCGATCATAGCGTACAATATTAATCCGCCTTTCTGCCGGTAGTTCCGTAAAAAGCTCCTGCAATCTGCGGCATACCTGCTCACTGTCCGTAATTATTTCACTCAGCTCCGTGCTTAAATAATCGCGCACTATGCGTATGGTAAGATCAAGCTCGCGTCTGAGCAGTCCCGGTTTTTTAGTCAGACGGCAGCGCGCTTCGAGAATTCGCCAATCCGCAGCCAATTCATCTATATCCTGCTTTAAAAGCTCAGAGCTTATTCCGGTTGCTGCCGTTCTGATTACTATCCCCATATTCTCTGGTCTGTGTTCTCCGCAAATTTTTAAAAGACGTTCACGCTCTTCCTTATCCGTTATCTTTTTGGAAATCCCTATATGTGAGGCCAAAGGCATCAAAACAAGATACTTTCCCGGCAAAGTTATCTCTTTTACCGCTGTCGGACCTTTGCTGCCGCGTGCATCTTTTACGATTTGCACCATGAGAGATTCTCCCTCCGTAACGTCCTTATGATCTCCCATATAAAAGAAAGCGTTCTGTTCCAAACCTATATCTATAAAAGCGGCTTGTATACCACGCACGACGTTGCTCACCTTGCCGAGGAAAATACTTCCGACCAAGGGCTGCTGCCCGGAGCGCTCCACCATGTATTCAGTGAGTATATTATCTTTCACCAGACCCATCCTGGTCTCGTCTGCATTGGTGCTTATAATTATTCTGACAGCCATCTTCGTCCTCATTTCCGCAACCCACGTACCATTAAGTTCCGGACTTAATCGCATGACGGCTGCTGTGCAATATTATATATCATACCCAAAAAAATAAAAAGTCCGCCCCTGCGAACTTTTTACGTAACATATTTTGCATTCTTCCACGCATCAACTGCATCACTGCACTTTTACACTGAACGGAAAATCAGTGAGTGCCGTCTACTATTTTAATACCCGATGACGTCAACTCATCGGCAATACCCTTGATTACCGGACAGAGTTTTTTCTCTCCGGCATCGTTTTTCTTGCTCGTGCAATGGGATAGGTGGAGCGCGTCAATTTCCATTTTTTTCATACGCTCAATTTTTTTCCTGATCCCTTCCTGATTTTCCAGCCGCGATTCTCCGCAGCCGTTGCAAGTCCACATAGCTGCCAACCGCAGCTCTTCGTCACCGTAATCCGCAAAAGCTTTGTCCTTTTCATAAAAGGCGCGCAAACATCCCGAACCGCTACAGGATGCGGAAGTTTTCAGGCATCTTAAAATTGCTATTTTTTTCATTTCTTCCTCCAAATATTTTTAATTGGCGAAACATCATGCCCCGAAGCGATAAAAATAAATCAGGCAATTAGGACAAATCCACGCCGCCGCTTTGCGCCGACACAAAAATCATCTTTGCCGCTACTTTCTTTGCAGAACAAGCGATCCCCTTGAAAATATTAATCCATATAGTTGCTATACTGTCAAGCGCATATGTTTCTGCAAACGTAAACTCCGCTCCGCGGCGTGCGTTCCGGAAAGAATCAAATGCGAACGGCAGACTCTCCCAGCAACGGTTGCTTTGCCGCCCCGTCAGCACCGAACTTGTAAAGCTCCAGTCTTTCTATGTCAGCCGCGTCTACCTGTAGCTGCAAATCATACTCTTCATTGAGCGCTCTTAGCAAATCGGCAGCTTTCATACTGCCGTTAGGCGTTATCACACAATCAAATATCAATACGATATCGCTGTCATACTGTTCAATCTTGATCGCAGGAATAAATTTTTTAACGTCTATTTCTTTATATTTTTCTTTGGTCTTGGGAGCAGGTTTTTTAAAATATAAGAATTCAGCAGCATTGTACCTTGCCACAGCTTCAGTGATCCCGTCCGCGTGCGGTAGCATTACTTTATACGTAGCTCCGGCGGCTTTGGACATCAGAGATGCTTCTTTATTTTCCGCCATATCAGCTGCGATAACTCTTATGCCCCGCGGCAAAGCCTTGGACAAACTTAAGGCAGCTTCTTTGATGTCAACCGTTCTCGTAAGTTCTATCTCAACAAATTCCGCATAGCTTACAACGCCTACACTCAATGCCGAAGCCAGTGAAAATTTCAAGTGGGGATTAAATCCTTCCGAATATGCAGCCGGCAATTTTGCCCTGCGAATTGCTCTACCGATAGTTCTTAAATATTCCAAATGAGAAATAAAACGTATTTCACGCTCTTTTGTTATCTGCAGTCGCAGTTTCATCCCACAACCTCCTGCTGCCAGTCTATTATGCTTACGCCCAACTGCTGGCAGACGCCGCAACCTGTACAACTGTCCCGACGACAATCGTGAGTTAGCCGCTGCATCTGAGCCTTGCGCCATTCACTCCACAAAAAATTTCTGGAAACTGCCGGTCTGATATGTTCCCACGGAAAAACCTCATCTTCTCCACGTTGCCGCGCAGCATAAAAATCAATCTCCAATCCGGCCTCGTCTATGGCTTCCTGCCATCTTTCGTAGGAAAAACAGTCGCTCCAGCCATCAAAACGCGCTCCCTTTTTCCATGCCGCCAAAAGCGCTCTGCCAACCTTTCTGTCCCCTCTGGCAAACACGGCTTCGATGATTCCCGTTTTGCCATCGTGATACTGAAAAGAAATATTCTTTACTTTCAAAGCATCTTTAAGCAAAAATTGCTTGCGACGTATCTCTTCCAAACTATTCTGACCGAACCATTGAAAAGCGGTATACGGTTTCGGCACAAATGATGACGCGCTAACAGTTACCTTGCAACCTCTTTTCCCGGTAACTTCGAAATACTTTTGCTGCACTTTCTTTGCCAAAGCGGCAATAGCCAAAACATCACTGTCATCCTCAAAAGGCAAACCCAACATAAAATAAAGTTTGACGCTGCTCCAACCGGAAGCGAAAGCTGCGCCCACCGCATTCATAAGATCGTTCTCGGTAACGCCCTTATTTATCACGTCACGCATCTTTTGACTACCGGCTTCCGGAGCGAAAGTCAACCCGCTTTTACGAACTGCCTGCAATTCTTTGGCAATGTCCACACAAAAACTGTCTATTCTCAAAGACGGTAAAGACACACTTACACGATCTTCTTTGAACTCATCTATCATGTCATGAATGAGCGGCGCCAGGCAAGAATAATCCGCGCTGCTGAGAGAAACCAGAGATATTTCGTTATATCCTGTGTTGTCAACCAATTTGCGAGCCAAATCTTTAAGGACTTCCGGACGACGTTCCCTTACCGGTCGATACACCATGCCGGCGTGGCAAAAACGGCATCCCCTTGTACAACCGCGGAAAAGTTCCAGCATGATCCTGTCATGAACAATTTCTCCAAAAGGAACTACCGGACTGCTGGGAAAATCTATCGTATTAAGATCTGCTACTACTCTCTTCTCGACATACCTCGGCGCTTCCGAAACAGACGGCGATACGGAAGCTATTGTACCGTCAGCATTATATTCGACATCATAAAATGAGGGTACATAAATCCCACTCAATTTTACCGCCTCAAGTAAAAATCCGCGTCTGCCGCCGGGGCTACCGTTTTTGCGCCAACTATTATAGCACTCCATAAGCTCGACCATAATCTCTTCTCCCTCGCCGATAACAGCGAAATCTATGAAGTCGGCCAACGGCTCCGGATTAAAAACACATGGTCCTCCTACTATTATAAAAGGATCATTTTCACTTCTTTCCACAGCCAACAAAGGTACTTCGCCCAAATCCAGCATATTTAAAATATTGGTATAAGAAAGTTCATACTGCAAAGTAAATCCTACAAAATCACAATCGCACAACTTTCTGCCGGTTTCCAAAGTAGTCAAAGCAATGCCGCCTTCGCGCATTTTTGCTTCCATATCAGTCCATGGCGCGTAGACACGCTCAGCAGCCACATCATTCAACTTGTTCAGCAAATGGTACAAAATTTTAAATCCAAGATAACTCATGCCCACTTCGTAGACATCGGGAAAAGCTAAGGCAATTCTCACGTCAGCATCCTGCTTGATGATGCTGTTGAATTCCCCGCCCGTATACCTGGCAGGTTTTGCT
This sequence comes from Acidaminococcaceae bacterium, assembly GCA_034180005.1. Classification (GTDB taxonomy): domain Bacteria; phylum Bacillota; class Negativicutes; order Acidaminococcales; family Acidaminococcaceae; genus JAXFPC01. Next base: position 18,142 of record JAXFPC010000058.1, read on the forward strand.
ACAGAATTTAATATATCAATGGTCAATTTTTGTTCCACCAAAATCCTCCTCAAAACTGCAGCTTTTGTTCATGCAGTCTTATATTTAAAAGCAATGCTGTCAATATCAGATTAGTAATCAGAGAACTGACTCCGTAACTCAAAAACGGCAAAGGTACTCCGGTCACCGGCATAATTCCCGCCGTCATACCTATATTAACCATAACATGAAACATGAACATGGACACTATTCCAACTGCCAGCAAAGTACCAAAATCATCATCAGCATTGATAGCAATGACGATACCCCGCCAAATAATTATCAAATAAAGCATGATAATCAGCGCCGCACCGATGAAGCCGAATTCTTCGCAAGCAACGGCAAAAATAAAATCCGTATGATTTTCCGGTAAAAAATTCAGCTGACTTTGCGTTCCTGCCAACCATCCTTTGCCGAAAAAACCTCCGCTGCCGATAGCTATCTTAGATTGAATAACATGGTAGCCGCTGCCGAAAGGTTCCAGTTCCGGATTTAAAAACACGCGAATTCTGTTTTTTTGATAATCATGCAAAAAATTCCACAAAAGCGGCAACATGAAAACAAAAGTGACTCCTAAAGAAAAGAACCATTTGAACTTAAAACCGCTTACAAAGACCATGCCGATAAGGATGGCCATAAAAGTAAGCGCAGTTCCCAGGTCCGGCTGCTTCATAACCAAAATGAAGGGAATAAAAATATACAAAAAAACTACGGCGTAATCTTTCAGAGATTCCAGCCACTCGATCCTCTTTTCCATAAATGCAGCCAGACAGATTATTAAGATCACCTTGGCGAATTCACTTGGCTGAAAAGTGAGAGAGCCGATCTGAATCCAACGCTGTGCTCCCAACTGCGTATGCCCAAAAAACATCACGAACAATAGCAACGCGGCATTAAAAATGTACAAACCTGCGGCAAACTTTTTCAGAACTCTGTAGTCAAAGTGCATGGACACAGCTACCATCGCAATGCCCACAGCCATAAAAATACTTTGCTTCTGCACGTGCCAGTATTCTCCCGTAGTAGAAGAGAAAGAATGCGTAGCACTTTTAATAAGCCCTAAGCCGCACAGCATGAGCAGCACTACAGCTGCTACAATCCACCAATCCATATTTTTCAAGATACGTCTGCTGTCCACTTTCTGCTCCTTTCTCCTATAGCAAAATACAAAGCATCATTGCTCTTTCTTCTCCTGAACAAGCTCCGGAAGCCAACCTTTTTCGCGGAAAAATTCTTCAAACGCTCGATAAACAATCGGTCCGGCTGCAGTAGAACCGAACCCTCCCTGTTCGACGATGCATACCACAACCAACTCCGGAGACTCCGCTGGTCCGTAAGCTACAAATAAACCGTGATCTCTGCCGTGAGGATTTTCAGCCGTACCGGTCTTGCCGGCGATGGCCTTAGGAAGCGAGCTGAAATAAGAAGCTGTACCTCCCTCTCTCGTCGTAGCATTCATACCTTGGCGAACGTAATCTATCGTTTGTTGAGATATGTCTATATGTCTGCCCGACACATTTTTCTGCAAATCTTCTTCCTTACCGTCAGCGCCTATGACAGCTTCCGCCAAATAAGGAACGTATTTTGTCCCTCCGTTGGCTACGCAGCTCAACATCACGGCAAGCTGCATCGGTGTAGCCAAATTAAATCCCTGTCCGATTGCAGCGTTGAAAGTATCTCCCAGTCTCCAGTCTTCATTCCATATATCTCGTTTAACCTTCTTGGAAGCAACAAGACCTTTTTCCTCTCCGGCTAAATCGATGCCTGTTTTTTCTCCAAATCCGTAAATACGGGCGTATTCTCCTATCTTATCTATTCCTACACGATAACCCAGTTCGTAAAAATAAACATTGTCCGACATTGCCAAAGCATTAATAAAACTCAGCCAACCTAAAACTTCTCCACCGGCATTTCCCATAGTAGGTACGAGCGGATGAAAACCTCCGTCATAGATTTTTTCGTCTATTCTTACTTTGCTCATATCCAAAGCTGCGCTTCCGGTAACTATTTTAAAAGTCGACCCCGGCGGATATTCGCCGCTGATAACCTTATTTACCATCGGATGTGCATTGTCATCGTTTATTTTATTCCAATCCTTTGTGGATATCCCCTTTACAAAAAGATTAGGATCATAACCGGGACGACTTAACATAGCCCTCACCGCTCCGTTACGCGGATCGATTGCGACCACGGCGGCAGCTCTGGCGTTCGGCGCAATACCTGAACTCCGCAGGTATTCCAAATGGCTGTCGGTAAAATCTTCCAAACTTTTCTGCAGACGATAATCAAGAGTAAGTCTGATGTTTTTCCCCGGAACCGGCTGCAGCGATGCGTAATGTTTGATAACATTGCCGGCAACATCTACTTCTTCCATAAACGCTCCGTCCTCACCGCGCAAAACGGAATCGTAAAATTCCTCCAACCCGGCCTTGCCGACAATACTTCCTTGGGTAACATCCTTGAAAAAGCCTTTTTCTATTTCATACTCACTGACCTCACCCACATATCCCAAAGCGTGTACAGCAAATTCTTTAAAAGGATAAACTCTTACTGGTTGTATATTGAGCATTACTTCCGGAAGATTACGTCGCTGCTCTTCAATAACAGTCACATCTTCTCTGGATAGGTTTGATTTTAACACCACAGGCTCATAATAATTTACTCTTTCTTTTATTTTTTTGTTGATGTCTTCTAAAGACATCCCTAAAATTTCACTGAGCCGCTGCAATGTTTCCGGTTTATATACAGTTTGTTTCTGCAAAGCAACTTCATACCCCGGAATATTTTTGACCAACTCTTTTCCCTTATGATCGTATATGATACCGCGTGCAGCTATTATTTTAGACTGACGCAGGCGATTTCCGTCAGACTGACGCGCATAATATTCTCCTCGCCACAGTTGCAGGTATGCCATTCTTCCCAAAAGGATAAGAAAAAGAAAAGCGCACAATGCCAAGAGCATATGAAGTCTTCCGGCTCGATATTTATTGAGCATGTCCACTCCAGCCTCCTTTCGCATAAATTAATTTGCGCCGCTCAGTAAGAAATATCTTCTTTTCTGATCCATGCGACGATTTTCTCACACAGCGAAACCATCGGAATAACCAACAACATGTTGCCGATACAGTAGCCTGCCGTATCGAGCAAATAACTGCTCCAACTGTGAATGTTTCCTCCCTGCAGTAGCGCCAGCACCCAAGAGACCGAGCTTATACAGAAACTGAATCCCCCTATGATCAAAACATGGTAAAAATAGCTGTCCTGAAAAACTTTATTTTTAGTGAGACCGGTAAAGTACCCGACTGCCGCTCTGCTGAGCATATGAAAACCGAAAACGGATACGCACATGGAATCCTGCAACAAGCCGACAAAAAATCCTGCGCCGGCGCCTTTGCTCTCGCCCTGAAACAAAGCAAAACCGTACACAGTAGTTAAAAGCAGATCAAAACGCAGCCATCCTGTCATAATTACAGACACTGCGCCTTGAAGAATCAACAATAATAGAAACAGGACGGGCCAAATCAGTCTCCTCATTTTGCCAGTCCTCCCTTTGCATCCGTTATATTTTTAGGTACCGGAGTAAATCCGGTGATCACAAAAACATGTTCCACTCCTGCTATATCGGCTGCCGGAGCAACATCAGCTTCCTGCAAAAGTCCGCTGCTTTCATCGCGAACGGCAGTCACCGTACCGATGACAATATCCTCGGGATGTTTTCCGCTGAACCCGCTGCTGACGATAACGTCACCTTCTCTGATACTCGCCTCCCGATAAATATGCTCCAACAAAAGCTTTCTATCAAGAGAACGATGCCCACCCGCTATACCTATGGCACGTGAATCACTGCGTAATACTCGTGCGCCTATTCTACAGCGAACGGAAGTTATCAGAAGTACACGGGAATAGTCTTCATAAACGCCGTCGATAATACCGACAAAGCCGTCTTTTACAACGGCCATCTCTTCTTCCACTCCCTTATCCCTGCCGGCGTCGATGTATAAATGATCACGCAGATTTCCATGATCTCTGGAAATAACCCTAGCCGCCACCAGCTTCTGTGAAGCATGAGCCTCTTTATAATCAAGAAGTTTTCGCAGTTGCTGGTTCTCAGCGTACAAAGATGCCATATTGATATTAGCTCTGCGCAGTTCCTCATTTTCTTTATTCAGTTGCTCATTTTCCCTTTGTGTAACCGTCAAAGCTTTCCAATATTCGCGTACGCCGTCGATGCCGTGCCATACGGTATTGAGAGCGTATTCCGCAGGCAGCACCACACCGGCAACGATGCTGTTCACCAGCGGAAATTTACTTCTCCCTGAAATTGCCATCGTCAGCATGGAGATAAGAATGAAAGCGAACAAAATACACAGCATCTTTTTTTTGCTCATAATGCCGTCCCATATAACCAAAATCGACCAGAAGATATTTATTTAGAATTCATGAAACCTTTGCGATAAACATCTATGTTCTCTACCGCAATACCCGTTCCTAAGGCGACGCAGTTCAAAGCCTCATCGGAAACAAAAACTGGAATTCCAGTTTCTTTGGAAAGCAACCTGTCCAAATTGCGCAGCATGGATGACCCGCCGGTCATAATAATGCCGCGCTCGATGATGTCCGCGGAAACTTCGGGAGGCGTTCGCTCCAAAGTATTGAGCACAGCTTCAACAATAATTCCCACAGGTTCTTCCACGGCTTCACAAAGATGATTGGCATTTACTTTTATGTTGCGCGGCAAACCGCTGAGCAAATCTCTTCCATAAACATCCACCACTTCAGGTTCGTCAACTTTCATAGCTGTCCCGATGCTGATTTTTATATTTTCAGCCGTACGCTCACCGATGAGCATATTAAACTCCTGACGTATATAACGAACAATAGCCGCGTCTATTGCATCGCCTCCGGTGCGTACGCTCTTGCTGACAACAATGCCTCCCAGAGATATAACCGCTACTTCGCAAGTTCCGCCGCCAATATCCACGACCATACTTCCTGTCGCCTCCTGCACGGGAAGTCCAGCGCCAATGGCGGCAGCCATGGGTTCCTCAATAAGATATGCTTCTCTCGCACCTGCTTCAATAGTGGCATCGATAACGGCGCGTTTTTCAACTTCCGTGACGCCGGAAGGAACGCCGACTAAAATACGAGGTCTTACAAAAGTGCGTTTTCCCATAGCCTGCTTGATAAAATATTTCAGCATGGACTGAGTAATTTCATAATCGGCGATAACACCGTCCTTCATGGGACGAATAGCGACTATATTACCGGGAGTACGCCCAATCATCCTCTTTGCCTCAGCACCGATAGCTAAAACTTCGTTAGTTTCCTTATCAACGGCAACTACGGAAGGCTCCCGAATAATAATGCCTTTATCCTTGCAATGAACCAATGTATTGGCAGTACCTAAATCTATCCCCATATCGTGAGACATACTGTAAAAAAAGCTGATATCCGGCAATTTAAATTTCATCCTAAAAATCCTCCTGCATTTAAAAGCTTCCATGTTCACGAAAGCTGTAATAAGTTCCATCGCCTATAATCAAATGATCTAAAAGCGGTATTCCCAAAGCACTGCCCGCCTTACCGAGCATTGCGGTAACATCTTCATCCTCCGCACTCGGTGAAGGATCTCCGGACGGATGGTTATGAGCAACGACGACCGCCGCAGCATGCCGCAAAATAGCCGGATAAAAAACTTCCCGCGGATGTACCACAGAAGCAGTCAATGTTCCTTCCGACACTATTTCCGAAGTAATGATCTGATTTTTTGTATTCAAAAGTATTACTGCGAATTTTTCTTTTTCAGAATATCGCAGCCTAGGCATCAAATAATCAGCGCCGTCCTGCGGACTGCTGAAACGAATTTTCTCAAGAGTTCCGACTGTAGCTATCCTGCGACCTATTTCCAAAGCGGCTAAAACTGTCGCAGCTTTTGCTTTGCCTAAACCTTTAACACGCATAAGCTCACGTATTTCCGTAATTCTGGCAAGCTTTCTGTAAAGACCTTCGTTGCAGGTCATTTCCATGCCAATCGCAAGAGCCGACTTGGAAACAGTACCCGTCCCCAACAAAACGGCGATCAATTCCGCATCAGTCAGAGCCGACGCTCCCCTCAGCAACATTTTTTCACGCGGTCTATCTTCAGGCGGGATGCTCTTCAGATTACCGGTACTGCAAACATCATTTTTACAGCCTTCAGTACCTTTCAAAATTACATTGCTCCTATTTTCCTCATCATCCTGTACACCGTTGTCAAAGGCAGCCCGACTACATTATTGTAGCAGCCCTTTATTGAGTCTACCAAGAACGCTCCCTTGCCTTGTATGCCATAGGCACCGGCTTTATCAAGCGGTTCCTGCGTAGCTATATAACTCTCTATCTCATCTTCGTCAAGATCTCTGAATCTAACTTCCGTAACACAAACGTCAACTACTTCCCGACCTTGAAAAAATACAGCCGTTCCCGTGAGCACCTCATGCGTCCTTCCGGAAAGCAGATGCAACATCACGCGAGCAGCTTCGGCATCAAACGGTTTGCCTAAAACTTTCCCGTCGATAACCACTACTGTGTCGGCAGCCAATACCGGTAAAACATCACCGCAAATATCAGCAACAACTCTGCCTTTACCTAAAGCATTTTTTAAAACCAGCGTTTCAGCATCAAGAAGCACGTCCGTACATTCTTCAAATTTTGAAGGAAAAATTTCCACCTGCCAGCCGACCTGTTCCAAAAGAGCTTTCCGTCGCGGCGACGCAGAAGCCAATATAACTTTAACCATACGGGCAACCTAATCCTTTTTACTCATATCGATAACCAGTTTTTCTGCTTCAATTTCATAAATCACCGGCTGTTTACCTTTGCGAACCGCATCTCTATTGAAAATATATGCATAGCTGCAAGTAACTATCAGCCAAACTATAATGCCTCCGATGACGAAATAGTTGCTGTCCGAATGGAAAAATGTCGCCAGGCTGTGTCCGAATGCATAACCGGCTAAAATTCCCGTCAAAGGAAGTCCGTAAACTATCAGTTTAGCCTTTCTGTCGTCAAAATCTCTGAACTCCGCGCCAACTCTTTCACCCGGTTTGGCATTGACAGGATTCCAGCAATCAAGATATTTTGGCAAACCTGTAAGTTCACTCTCCGCTTTATCAACTTTAATCTCGGCGCGCTCCCCCTGTTTCTTTACAACCACGCCTCTTATCTCAGCCATTAACCAAACCTCTTTCTATATAAATTTCCATCTCAGTAGGGCAACATGAATACATACCAGTATCCCAGTCCCAATATGGGTACATAAATAACCAGAAAAACCAGTACTCCCTGCCATGTGACCGGATAACCGAAATTTATATCTTCGCCGAAAATTCCTCTTCTGTTAAAAAAAGTATATTTCTTCCTTTTCCGGAACCAGGCAACTTTATTTTCAACGCCGATAAACTTTGCTACCGCATATATGTAAATGAATGCGCCGAAAAAAATCTGCATTACCCTAGAACATACCAGGACAGGATCAACATTGGCAATCGAATCCATTACCTCTACCTCACTCTCACTTATTTGTTCATTACAATTCTATATATCTATCAGGCATTTGTCGCCGCAAATGTTGAACAAATTTATCGCTGGCCTTGAAAATCAAACCGGCCAATTTGTTTTTTTCTCCTTCCGTAAAAACCAGCAGGCGCTGCGGATTACTGTCCAAAGAACTGTAACGATGAATATAATGGCTTATTTTCGTTTTACGAAAAAAACTTTTTACATACTTGTTGGTGTAACTCTCCGTACGAGTCAAATCTACCATGTAGCTGCGTCTTATTCCCAAGCCGTGGCTGATCACTTCCAGTCGATGATCTTTGTAAAGAATCAGCGTGTATCCGAAACAAACTCGCCAAATCCAAAGTGAAAGTAAGCATGAATTCATGCCCCAACCTACTAAATTAAAACTTCCGGAAGCAACATACCCCTTGTATTCGTAAAAAAACAAAGACAAAATCAGCAACAGTCCTATACCGGCGAAAATTTTTCTGCCGAAACTGCTCTCCGATTTTTCCTGATAAATTATCTCCACTGTTTTCCCTCCATAGATTATCTTCAGCACGGAGTATCTTTTAGATACAATCCCCCTTTATACCATAGTACATTATATCAAAAAACTTCCCCAAAGCATATACCTGCGCTGTCAATAAAGTGAAATTTATGAAAAGAAAAGGCTCTCTTACGAGCGCCTTTTCTTTTCATAAATTTTTATTTTCTTATTTGACCGTTGCCGGTTATCAAGTACTTTATGCTGGTCAGCTCCGGCAAAGCCATCGGACCTCTTGCGTGGAGCTTTTGCGTGCTTATACCTATCTCAGCCCCGAACCCGAATTCGTTGCCGTCGGTAAATCTTGTCGAAGCATTTACATAAACACAGGCAGCGTCGACCGCACTTTGAAAAATCTGTGCGTTAACGACAGACTCGGTAACAATGCATTCACTGTGTCCGGTACCGTACGCAGCTATATGTTCCATTGCTTCCTCAAGAGAAGCTACGATTTTGACAGCCAAACGCAGATCGCCGTATTCCGCAGCCCAATCTTCCTCAGTTGCAGGCAAAACGCGTTCATCGTAACTCCGTACTTTTTCATCTCCTCTTATCTCTACGCCGGCATCCCACATACGCTTCAACAAAACCGGCAGAAATTCATCTGCCGCATCCCGATGAACCAACAAAGTTTCCATAGCGTTGCACACGGAGGGGCGCTGCACCTTAGCATTAAGGCAAATAGCGCAAGCCATCGTTACGTCGGCTCCTGAATCCACGTAAGTGTGACATACTCCTGCTCCAGTTTCTATGACGGGAACACTGGCTCCGGCAACTACTGATTTAATAAGCCCGGCGCCGCCGCGAGGAATCACCACATCAACAAATCCGTTGAGATGAATCAGTTCATTCACCGCTTGTCTGTCGCTGCTGTCGATAAACTGTATTGCTCCGTCGGGAATCCCGACACGAACCGCGGCTGCATTTAAAATATCCGTCACCAATTTATTGGTGCGCAAGGCCTCACTGCCGCCTTTTAAAACAACAGCGTTGCCGGATTTCAAACATAAGCCGACCGCGTCGGCTGTCACATTGGGACGCGCCTCGTAGATAATACCCACAACGCCCAAAGGAACGCGCACTTTTGTTACTTTAAGACCGTTAGCCAAAGTAGAACCGCCCAATACATTACCGATCGGATCGGGCAAAGCAGCCACTTGACGTAAACCGTCCGCCATACCTGCCAACCGCGCGTGATCGAGCAGCAATCGATCCAGCATGGACGACTTCATTCCCTTAGCTGCAGCTTCTTCAAAATCGCAGCGATTAGCTGCCAAAATATCCTGCTCGTTATCCGACAAAGCTTCTGCCATTGCGTGTAGCGCCCGGTTTTTCACCTCGGTATTTACCAAAGACAAAACTCCTGACGCTCTCTTGGCGGACAACGCTTTCTCTTTTACATATTCAGCTATTTTCACTTTATCACCGACTTTTACCAAAAACATCATAGAATAACAAGATCATTGCGATGTATAACTTCGTCAAAATTTTTATGACCTAACAGCGTCTCGATTTCTGACGAGCGACAACCTTTTATAATCGCCAATTCATCAGAGCTGTAATGAGCCAAACCTCTGGCAAGTTCTCTGCCGGCCTCGTCTCTTACACTTACGGTGCTGCCGGCTTCAAAATTACCGAAAACGGAAACTATTCCTGCCGGCAGTATGCTGCATCCCCCGTCCTTTTGCAGAGCTTTACAACAACCTTCGTCCACGGTAATGCTGCCTTTAACGGAAGCGCCGAAAGCCAGCCAGCGTTTTCTGAATTGCAGCCTGTTCTCACGACTTACAAAAAGCGTACCGATTTTTTTGCCTTCCAAAATTCCGGCTACAGCTTCCGGTTCCGTACCGCTGGCGATTACCATATGGATCCCGCTGCTGGTAGCCGCCTTGGCAGCCTGAATCTTTGTTGCCATTCCTCCGGTCCCCCGCGCCGAACCGACACCGCCGGCACTAGCCTCTATCTCAGGAGTGATCTCATACACTTCCGGAACAAGTCTTGCCGTGGAATCTGTTTGCGGATTGGCCGTATAAAGACCGTCCACATCGGAAAGAATCACTACAAGATCTGCATCGACAATACCGGCCACCAATGCGGACATATTATCGTTGTCGCCTATTTTAAGCTCATCCAAGGCAACCACATCATTTTCATTGACAATCGGTATAACTCTCTGTCGCAACAATTCCATGAAAGTGTTGCGGGAATTGGCATAACGATGTCTGTCAATAGCCTCCGTTCTCGTAATAAGAACCTGTGCCACAACCTGTCCGTAGTCACTGAAAAGCTTTTCATAAGTATGCATCAATATGCCCTGCCCCACAGCGGCGGCAGCCTGCTTGCCCGGAATGGTCTCAGGCTTACGATGCAGCCCGAGCCTGTCTACACCGACAGCAATAGCGCCGGAGCTGACTAAAATAATTTCTTTTCCACGATTCTGCAAATCGGAAAGTTCCCTTGCCAAACGATCGATCTGACGAAAATTCCTCTTGCCGTTGTTGTAAGTGATAGTACTCGTACCTACTTTCACTACTACTCGAACGGCTGACTTTAACAAAGCTCTGTCAAATAATTCTCCGGACATCCTTCACCATATCCTCTGCTAATTATTTTCTTTGTACTCGAATACCATATCCCGAATTCTGACAGTAGAACCTTCTTCCGCACCTTTTTCTCGGAGAGCCTCATCGATGCCCAAACGTTTCCAAATTAACTGGAAGCGATACAAAGCTTCCTCGTTGTCAAAATTTGTCATAGCTACAAGACGTTCTATGTTCTTTCCTCTTACTTCCCACTCCGTATCCGTTCCTACGGCAATTTCAAAACTGTCGGGATCAATTTCATCTACACGAGTCAGTTCTTCTTCGTCTTCTTCCGGCTCATATTGCTGCAGCAGCTCGTAAGCTTTATACATCAGTTCCTGCAAACCATCTTTTGTTGCAGCTGACACCTTGCAAATTTCATACCCCTTCGCTTCCACATGCTCCCGCAAGCGACGGAAGTTTTCTTCCGCTTCCGGAAGATCCATCTTGTTGGCAACTACTATCTGTTTTCTGCGCGCCAATCGCTCACTGTACTCGGCAAGCTCCCTGTTGATTTTTTCAAAATCCTCTATCGGATCGCGTCCATCCACACCGGCCGCGTCAACTATATGAAGCAAAACTTTCGTTCTTTCGATATGCCTCAGAAAATCATGTCCCAACCCGACGCCTTCATGAGCGCCTTCTATAAGTCCCGGTATATCTGCAAGCACAAAACTGGTTTCTTCGTCAAGCCGAACCACTCCGAGGACAGGAGTTAGTGTAGTGAAATGATAAGCGGCAATTTCTGGACGAGCTGCGCTCACCTGTGCTATAATGCTGGACTTACCTACGCTCGGATATCCGACAAGGCCAACATCCGCCAAAAGCTTCAACTCCAACTTGAGCCAATGATTTTCTCCCGGTTCACCTTTTTCGGCGAACGTTGGCGCCCTGTTGGTACTGGTAACATAACAGGCATTGCCTTTACCGCCGCGACCACCTTTCGCAGCCAAGTACTCCTGTCCGTCCTCTACAAGATCCGCCAATCTGGCTCCAGTAACGTCATCGCGAACCACAGTACCCATAGGAACCTTTACATAAACAGTATCAGCTCTCACACCGGTACAATTTTTTGTGCCGCCCTTACCGCCGGCTTTGGCAACGTATTTTCTTTTGTAGCGAAAGTCCACCAAAGTATTAAGATCCTTATCGGCGACGATGATGACATCTCCGCCGCGACCGCCGTTGCCTCCGTTAGGGCCACCCTTTTCTACGAATTTCTCACGACGAAAACTGCTCATGCCGTCGCCGCCGTCACCGGCTTCGACATATATTCTCGCTCTGTCAATAAACATTTTTTACTCCCATATCACTAACAATTCAGCGGCAATAAAAAGCACCGCCACAAAAATCAACAACCGCTTTATAATACATACGCTTTAATTATATCTTGAATCAATATATTTAGACAACAGAAATGTTTTATTCTTAAAAAATCCCACGTTTTTTACTCTTTATTGTTACACAATATATATATTGCACAGTTCTAAAAATTTGTTTTCTATTGACCTGTTCTCATATCAATCTTTTGCGGCACAAACATTTACTCAAGCAAATAAAACTGCCTAAACAAAGAGAAGCATCTGCTTTAAGCTCGATGCTCCTCTTCGTCTGAACCTCTGTCCGCAATATCACTTTTTATTCTGCAGTTTCTCCAGAAGATATTTTTCAGCTGTTTTCAGCTGCACATCTTCCACAGCATTCTCCGGAAGTTCAACTTTAATGTCCGGCTCTATACCGACATTATGAATTGATGTTCCGGATGGAGTGAAATATTTAGCTGTCGTTATCTTAACCGCCGTCTCTGAAGTAAGTTTATAAACACTTTGCACGCTGCCTTTACCGAAAGATTTCTCACCGAACAGTTTTCCGGCTCCTGTATCCTTAACAGCTCCGGCAACGATTTCCGAAGCGCTGGCAGTTCCGTTGTCAATTAGTACGGCCAAAGGATACTTCACTCGCTCCAAAGAAGATTGTTCTACAATTTTACTGCCGTCTTTGTAGACCACGGACACTATCGGACCTTTAGGCACGAGCATACCTGCCACCCTGACGCCGTCCCGCAAAACTCCGCCGGGATTCCCGCGCAAATCCAATAAAAGAGCTTCCATTCCCTCTTGCTCCAGTTTACTGTACAGCTCGGCAAAATCAGCGCCCGTTCTTTCATTGAACATAGCAATTCTGATATAGCCTATTTTAGTTCCCGGCAAAAGTTTACCGATCACATACTTATTGGCAATCTGTCGCCTTACAATGCGCACTTTCTTAACGGAACCGTCTTTCGACCTCAACTCCATTCCAACTTCAGTGCCTTCTTCTCCCCTGATTTTATTCGATACCTGCTGCATATTCAAAGTTTTAACAGGCACGTCGTCAACCGATAAAATGACATCGCCGCTTTTTATACCTGCCAAAGCCCCGGGATTATTTTCCAAAGCGGAAATGACTACATATTCATCATTCTTCCTGGTATATACTATCCCTATGCCGCCAAAAGTTCCGACAGTGTGATCATGAAGTTTTTTATATTCTTCTCTGTCAAGATAAACTGTGTACGGATCTCCGACGGAATCAACCAAGCCGCGGAGTGCTCCGTCATAAAGCTTTTGGTTATCCACTTCACCGTTATAATGATTTTTCAGCAAATTAACTACCCGAAAAATCTGCGTCATACTTAAAACATTACCGGTAAATTTTTGTAACAGCATCACTTGGATAACGAGCACCATAAATACTGTCGCAAAGAAAGTCAATAAGATACACACGGCATAACGCCATAAATTTTTGTTCACTAATATTCGCACCTTCTGTCAACACCAGCTGAAAACTCTCACACTTTATGGAAGATAACCAATCGGATCTACTACTTCGCCGTGAACGCGTATTTCAAAATGCAGATGCGGTCCGGTGGAATATCCGGTACTTCCTGCATAAGAAAGTAAAGCTCCTCTGTTAACATATTGCCCTTCACTTACAGCCAGCGATTGATTATGTCCGTAAAGAGAAACTATTCCCCCGCCGTGATCGACCATGACGCAGTAACCATAACCTCCAAGCCAGCCGCTGTATACTACCGTACCTGCATTTGTTGCCAAAATTGGAGTTCCGTAATCAACTCCGATATCTATGCCGGAGTGAAATTTGGAAGTTCCAAAAACAGGGTGTATCCTCCAACCGAACGGGGAAGTGATCGGTCCGCTGCATGGCCACATGAACCCGCCGCCGGCAACAGGTCCTTGATTAAGATTACCGCTGTTCTCCATATTGCGTAGCATTGCAGCAATATTCTCAGATATGACAAGCAGTCGTTCATATTCAGCTTCGCTGCTTTGTTTCTCTTCCTCAGCTTCGTAAAGAATTCCGGCCCTCTGTTTGCGCAGTTCTTCAACTTTAGCTTTTTTTATTTCCAGCTCGTTCTGAGTTATTTTAATATCTCTGAGCTCGGCATTTAATTCATCCTGACGCTGACCGATCTCTTCAGCGTCCTTTTTAATTTGCTCCAGCATGGACAAGTCACTGCGAATAATTTTTTGCAGCAAATACATTCTCGAGGAAAAATCGCTGAAATCCTTCGCGCCGAGCAATACATCCAAATAATTTATCTGTCCGTTGATATAGATATCACGCAAACGTTTCTTGTAAATACGAATACGTTCGGCAAGCTCCGCTTTCTTCGCGTCCAGTTTGGCAGTATTTTCATCAATGCGTTTCTGCATTGCTTCACTTTGCTTCTGCAGCTCGGCAGACTCGGCTTGCAGCGCTCTTAAACTTCCCAAAGTTTCGTTAAGATTGTCGTTGGCTATCTCCGCCTTACGTCTGGCGTTTTCACGTATTTCCGCGACTCTTTGCATTTGTCGCTGCACTTCGTCAAGTTCTGCGCGTTTTTCATCCGCAGTATCCGCAAAGCCGATGTTCGCAAATATTGACACAAAGAGAAAACATGGCAGTAAGAATGAGAGCAGTATCTTATTTTTAAGCATTGTACTGCCCCCTGTCAGACACGCAAAAATTTACGCAGAGAAATAAAGCTTCCCAACGCTCCGATACCCATACCGGCCGCCAGCAAAAATAGAGTAATATACTTAAGCAACGGCGACAAAGGCAGCAGCGGAAGAAATGTCAACGTCGCATGTATCTTGCTTACCAACGCGCCGTAAATGAACCAGATCAACACCGACGCAATCACAGCGCCCAAAAAGCCCATGGTCATACCTTCCAGCAAAAAGGGCCATCTGATAAACCAGTCGGTAGCACCCACATATTTCATAATTACAACTTCTTTACGCCTTGCAAAAACAGTCAGGCGAATAGTATTGGAAATTATAAACAATGTGGCCATCGCAAGAAATACTACCAAAACAATGCCGCCAAAGCGCATAATCTTGGTAAGCGAAAAAAGTTGTTCCACAACCTCCTGCCCGAACTTGGCAGTTTCAACTTTTGGCAATTCACTTATCCGCGGCGTTATCTCGCGAATACGTTCCGGAGTATCCACCTGCACGTCAAACGAAGAGGGAAAAGGATTGTCCTTGCCGAGGGAGTTGAGCAGTTGCTTCTGATCCCCCAAACGCTCTTCGAAACGTTGCAAGGCTTGGCTCTTACTTATAGCTGTCACCTTGACGACACCTGGAAGTTGACTTAAAGCATTTTTTGTCTCCTCCAGCTCTTTTTCTGTAGAACTGTCATCCATATAAACAGATATCTGAACCTGACTCTCCAAATGTTTCGCCAAATTATTCGTGTTCAGAAAGACCAACAAAAATATTCCCAAAACTAAAAGCGATACGGCTACTGTAGAAATTGATGCCAAACTCATAAAACCGTTACGTCGAATAGACTTATACGTCTCATGAACAAAATAGTTTCTGTTACTACAACTCATAGCCATAGCCTCCGTTCTTTTCGTCACGAACGATCCTGCCTTTTTCTATAGCTACTACACGCTTGCCCATAGCATCCACTATGTCCTTATCATGGGTAGCCATTATAATCGTAGTTCCGCTGTTATTTATCTCTTTGAAAATTTCCATAATATCCCAACTTGTTTCCGGGTCAAGATTTCCCGTAGGCTCGTCCGCTATAACAAGCAAAGGATCATTAACAATAGCGCGGGCAATAGCTATACGCTGCTGCTCGCCGCCACTTAGCTGACTAGGATAGGCATCGGCGCGATCACCCAATCCCACAAGTTCGAGCACATTGAGTACACGTCGGTTAATTTTGCGCCGAGGTGCTTCAATAACCTGCATGGCGAAAGCCACATTTTCATAAACCGTCCGATCAGGCAAAAGGCGATAATCCTGAAAAACTATCCCCAATTGACGTCTCAGAAAAGGTACTTCTTTATCATCCAAATTCAGGATATTGGTTCCATTGATGAAAATCTCGCCTGAAGTAGGCTGCACCTCCCGGAATAACATTTTAAAAAGAGTGGATTTTCCGGCACCGCTCGGACCTACGATAAAGACAAATTCACCGTGCTCTATATGTATATTAACGTCCTGTAACGCTACGGAACCCGTTTCATAAATTTTACTGACTTGATTCATTAACAGCACCGGCAGCACTCCTCTCTAATCGCCTAATTTTATGTTTAATAAAGCAAACGCCTTTTGAACGTTAAGCATAGATTTTTTCCTCAGTTCGTTCAGCAGATCTCTTTTCTCATTCTGAGGTCGTAAAGCTTT
>JAXFPC010000066.1:0-6089 GCA_034180005.1 Acidaminococcaceae bacterium
AAACGCGTAGGTCGCAGGATTATCGCCGTCGTGACCACCGCTGTACGCACCTTGGAGGCCTCAGTCTTTGACGGCATTTTGCTTGCCGGAAGCAATTGGACCAATATTTTTATTTATCCGGTGTATAAATTTCGGTTGGTCGACGCTTTGATAACGAACTTCCATCTTCCGCAGAGTACCTTGCTTATGCTGGTCTCCGCCTTGTCATCAAGAGAACTGATGCTCAGAGCTTATGCGGAAGCCGTAAGAGAACGGTACAGATTTTTTTCTTTCGGAGATGCCATGTTCATTTACGATCATAAGGCTCTAGCCGAAAAACAGGAGAGTTGATATGAAGCAACACGCGGTCACATACGAACTTATAAAAGAATGCCGCCGCAGCGGAGCGCGTTTGGGAAGACTGCACACGCCTCACGGAACGTTTGAAACACCGATGTTCATGCCGGTGGGAACTCAAGCTACTGTTAAGACATTGTCTCCGGAAGAATTATATGATATGGGAAGTCAAGTAATTTTGTCGAACACATATCATTTGTTTCTGCGACCGGGGCGTGAGTTGGTAAAAAAAGCCGGAGGCCTGCATAATTTTATGAATTATAAGCTGGGTATGCTCACGGACAGTGGAGGGTTCCAGGTGTTCAGCCTGGGGGCTTTGCGTAAAATTTCCGAAGAGGGAGTTATGTTTCGTTCTCATATAGACGGAAGCAAACAATTTCTGTCTCCGGAGGTTGCCACAGCTGTTCAGGAGGATTTGGGAGCGGACATTGCCATGGCGTTTGACGAGTGTATTCCGTATCCTGCCGAACATGATTATGCTAAACGTTCCACCGAAAGAACTACGAGTTGGGCTCAACGTTGTTTAGCGGCTCATACTAAAGAAGATCAATCAATGTTCGGTATAGTTCAGGGCGGCATGTATCCAGATTTGCGTAAATTGAGCGCCGAGCAGCTTACGGAATTGGATTTTGCCGGTTACGGCATCGGCGGTCTCAGCGTAGGAGAACCTAAGGCTATGATGTATGATATTTTGGGACCCACTGCGGAAGCTTTGCCCAAAAATAAAGCTAGATATTTGATGGGAGTTGGGACTGCCGACTGCATAGTGGAAGCTGTTAATTTAGGCGTTGATATGTTTGACTGTGTGTTTCCCACAAGAGTGGCACGCAACGGCACGGCCATGACAAATTCAGGGAAACTGGTTGTTCGTAACGCCGCTTATGCTGAAGATTTTGAGCCGATTGAACGGGGATGCGGTTGCTATACATGCCGAAATTTCAGCAGAGCTTACATCAGGCATCTTTTTAAGGCGGAAGAAGTTTTCGCTCTGCGGTTGCTTTCCATTCATAATCTGTATTTTCTTTTAGACTTTACCAAAAGGATAAGAGAAGCCATCATGGGAGATCGTTTTCCTGAATTTAGGGAAAGTTTTTTGAAAAATTATCACTATTAATAAAGGGATTTATATTTTGAACTAGAATATATAAATTTAATCTTTTCGTTTATGTGTCAGGAGGTATAATCATGCAAAGCGCAGATACAATGGCAATATTAAATTCCGTATTTCCTTTTTTGCTCATGGGCGGAATGTTTTACTTCATGTTGTGGAGGCCTCAAAAACAGGAACGCCTGCGACGAGAAGAACTTCTCAATAATCTCAAGGTAGGAGATAAAATTATGACCATAGGAGGTATTTACGGAACCATTACAGATATCTCCGAGAAGAAGATAAAACTTCTCATAGCAGAGAATGTTGAGATAGAAATGGCAAGAAGCGCAGTAAGTGGAGTTCAAACTTTGTAATGGATTTAAAAACTGAAAAAAAGCTTGTCAGAGAAAAGATGAAGCGAATACGCGAAGATTTGCCGCAGGAGTATTTGCGTCAAGCGGAAAGAAGCATCGCGAAAGATTTTCTGGGCAGTGAGCTTTATAAATCAAGCAGCTGTATCATGGGATATCTTGCCTTCGGCAATGAAATATCCGTGGACAAGCTGCTTGAACGTGCTTTGTCTGACGGAAAGACTGTCGTTGTGCCGCGTATAGTTTCCCGAAGTGAGATTAAAGCGGTACTCTTGAAGAATTTCAATTCTCTTTCGATCGGTTGCTACGGTATTAGAACTGCCGGCGAAAATATATTTATTGAACCGGAAAAAATAGATTTGGTACTCGTTCCGGGACTTGCTTTTACTGTCGATGGGAGTAGGCTCGGCTTAGGCGCGGGGTATTACGATCGCTTTCTGCCCGAGACCGTCAATGCCGTAAAAGTCGGCGTGACGTGCCAAAAAATGTTGTGCCGTGAGCTTCCCGTGGAACCTCACGATTTTTCTGTGGAATATGTTATTTGGGACGGCGGAGTCACAAGGCAACTGCGTCCTTAAAATAAGTATTGATTGACAATGTGTTTGTATCGTTGTCAAGCTGATTTTGTTAGGAGGAATAAATTTGCGTTGGAATGAATTGGGGAAATTGCTGGTTGTTGTTTTGGCAATAGTCGGCGGTTTTTGTGTTTATATCATGCCGTTGGCAAATTCCATAAAGCAAGGACTTGATTTGCAGGGAGGAACTCATGTGGTGCTCCAGGCGGTGGATACACCGGAGCAGAAAGTTGACGATGATGCGGTTAATCGCAGTGTTTCAATTATTGAACGCCGCGTTAATGAACTTGGCCTAACGGAACCTGTCATTCAGCGTCAGGGCAAAGATAGAATTATTGTCGAGCTGCCGGGTGTTAAAGATCCGGAAAAAGCCATCGCTATGCTCGGCAAGACGGCTATGCTGCAATTTAAGGACATGGACGGCACAGTTGTTCTGACAGGTTCGGATCTTAAAGATGCCAGAGCGCAAGTATCTCAAGGAGGCGGAGCTGTTGTCGGACTGGAATTCAGCGATGAGGGCGGCAAGAAATTTGCCGATCTTACGGCGCGCAATGTAGGTAAACAGATTTCTATAGTTTTGGATGATAAAGTGTTGACAGCACCGACCGTGCAGGAAACTATCTCCGGAGGCAGAGCACAGATTTCAGGACAGAGAAGCGTAGAAGAAGCTGAAAATTTGGCAATTCTCTTGCGCAGCGGCTCGCTCCCGGTGAAGATAGAAGTAATGGAAAACAGAACTGTAGGTCCTACATTAGGTCAAGACTCCAAAGATAAAAGTATCAATGCATTTAAAATAGGCGTAGCATTTGTTTTTGTGTTCATGCTTTTGGTATACAGATTACCGGGAATAATTGCTGATGTGGCCTTGCTCTTATACGTAATGCTGTTGCTGCTCATCATGCGTTATTTGGGAGCCGTACTTACGCTTCCTGGAATTGCCGGCATTATTCTCTCAATAGGCATGGCAGTTGATGCCAACGTGCTGATATTTGAACGTTTCAAAGAAGAAATAAGACGCGGCAAAACCTTGCGCAGTGCATTGGATGCAGGTTTCGGCAGAGCTATGGTAACTATATTGGATTCCAACATTACTACTTTGATGGCAGCTGCAGTGCTTTACTACCTCGGTGTCGGACCTATCAGAGGTTTTGCAGTGACGCTCACAATAGGTACACTGCTCAGTATGTTCACGGCGGTTATTGTAGTTAAATTTTTGATGAGATTTCTTGTTTACAGTAATATCACCAAAAAATTATGGCTTTTCGGAGCCAGAGCACCTCAGACCGAGCTTGAGGAGGTGAGCAAGTAATGCTTAGCAAGTTTAGATTTTCTATCGTAAGAAATTACAGAATTTTCTTCGCCATTACCATAATCTTTCTCATGGTCGGATTAGGCTCCATAATTGCAAGAGGTTTCAATCTGGGAATTGATTTTACCGGCGGAAGCATTATGGACCTTTCTTTCCAAAAGCCTGTTGCTGTATCTGACATTCGTGAAGTGATGAAGAATCATGACTTGGGAAACAGTATTATCCAACTGGAAAATACCGACAGTATTACGGAATCGAAAAATGTACTGATCCGTACAGGTGTTATTGACGATACGAAACGCCGGTTGCTTATGGAAGATATAAAGAAACGCTTGGGAGATTTTGAAATCCAAAGAGTGGAAAATGTAGGTGCCACAGTAGGTAATGAACTGATTGAAAAGGCAGCCATGGCAATTTTCCTTTCGTGGTTTCTGATGATTGCCTACATAACGGTGCGCTTTGAATTCAGGTTTGCTCTGGCTGCAATCATTGCCCTGATCATTGACGTTTTGGTGACCTTAAGTTATTTTTCATTATTCCGGATGGAATTGGATTCTTCTTTTGTCGCAGCATTGCTGACGGTTGTGGGCTATTCTGTCAACGGAACTATTGTCATTTTTGACAGAATAAGAGAGAATCTGAAGATACACAGGCGTAGCGAAAGTTTAAGCGAGATGGTTGATAACAGCATTTGGCAAACAATGGAGCGCAGCATTTATACTGTCGGAACTTCACTGTTTGCAGTTGTGGCAATCTTTTTGTGGGGCGGAGAAACTATTCGTAATTTCTCCTTTGCTATGCTGGTAGGTTTTTCAAGCGGCGCTTATACCTCAACATTTTTGGCAGGATCAATGTGGCTCTTCTTGAGAGGTAAAAAAGCAGGAGACTAAAATTTTAATTAAATGTCGCTTCTATGGTAATAGGAGCGACATTTTTTATTTTTCTACACCCTTAAGATATTAAAGTTATTGCATGTGAAAAAATATTTTTCACAAGAAAAGTTCACAAGTTTAAATTTGACATAAATATTATGAATATATATAATCTTTGGGAAAGGATTATTTTTTAGCATTCGGTAGAGGAGGAGATGCAATGAATAAAATTTATAAAGTTGTTTGGAATAAAATCAAAGGATGTTATGTTGTCGTTTCAGAGTTTGCAAGGCGCTATAGTAGAAGTAAAACAGCCGGATATAGCTCTTCTTTGGCAACTTTGGCGACAGCTTTTTTATTGATGAGCGGGCAAAGTACAGTATGCGCTGATTCAATTGCAGTTGGTGCTGACGGAACAGTGGTAGTGCAACCGGCAGTCGAGGCGATCGTGGAGGAAACCAGGAAAAAAATTAATATAAATAATGAAGCACTGGAGTATCTCACAGATGTGTCCGTAACGGCTGCTAATCAACCGCTTACTATTACAGGAATTGCTCCTATGTCGGCTGTAGAGGCATTGCGGCAAAGTCTTAACGATAATGTAGCGCAACTAAAGCAGTTGGACACTAAATATGACGGTAAATTGGCGCAAGGATTTACTATCCAGGCAGGCGCCGGCGGAGCAGCGGAAGCAGTTGCACTTAACGGCGATGTCGCGCCGGCTATTATCTTCGATGTAGCGGAAGCAAATAAGGGACTCACGGTTGCCCGTGACGGAAAAACAGTTAAGTATGGTATTGACGGATCAAAAATTGATTTGAGCGGAAACAGCAGTATCACTAATGTTACCAATCAGTTGGAAAGAGGTTTCAAGTTGAGGAGCGGCAGCACTGAAGCTGAGGTAAAACTGAACGAAGCGGAAGCTCCGATTGTTGAGTTTGCGTCCGACAGTAATTTGATAGTTGGCTTGAACGGAAAGAAAGTAACATACGGTTTGGATAAAGCAGGTATCATCGCCACACTGAGCGATACTTTTGCGAAGGCCGATGCCGGCAACTTGAGCGAAACATATGTAACCGACTGGAAAGAAAAACTTGGCATCACAGATTCACAGTTGGCGCAAGCAAGCGCTTGGAAACTCAAAGTTAACGGCAGTGGTGAGCGTTCTGTTGGCAAAGATGGTGTTGTGAATTTTGCTGACGGTCAATACACTAAAGTAATCGCAACCGACAACGATGTTGTGATTGACTTAAACGATACGGCTAAAGGGAAATTAGAAAAAATAGACACTTTGGAAAAAGCTGTCAAAGCTAATAAAGTGCAGGTGGAAGGCGATAATGTCACCGGCGTAAAAGTGGAGAAGATGCCTCAGTCGGACGGATCAACTACATATCAAGTAAGCCTTGACAAAGAAATTAAAGTAGGAAATATTAGCATTGACGGCGCTGTCGGTAAGGGCGAAGTAAAAGGTTTAAGCAATATCTCTTTGGGCGTTGACGGCTTCGGCAACAGCAAACGAGCAGCTACGGAAGAGCA
>JAXFPC010000071.1:0-2894 GCA_034180005.1 Acidaminococcaceae bacterium
ACCGACCTTCGGGTTATGAGCCCGACGAGCTACCAACTGCTCCACCCCGCGATTTTGGTGGATGGGGTTGGATTCGAACCAACGAAGCGAAACGCGGCAGATTTACAGTCTGCTCCCTTTAGCCACTCGGGAACCCATCCGGCTGCGGCACCAAGCCTACAACAGAGAAGATTATAACCCATGCCGTCCCGCTTGTCAACATTTCTCCACAAAATTATTTACAAAGCGGCCCTTTTCCCCACAAGCGTTTTCCGCAGCTTGCGCCGCATCCTGTTAATATGCCTTTCAAAATCTCCTCCGTTAAGCAACTCCGTCAGAATATACTGCTCCAACACGGGGACGGTACAGGAGTAAAAATCGAGCCGTCGGTCAAATTCGACTTGCAGCCGCTCCGGCAGAAGAAGATAACCTACGCGAAGCGACGGAGCGATCGATTTGGAGAAGGAATTCAAGTAAATTACATTGTCGCTGCGGCTCAAACTGAAAAGCGTATCTTCCGACTTGGCGGAAATGGTAAATTCCGACGCGTAATCGTCCTCGATAAGAAAACCGTGCCGACTCTCCGCCCAGTCCGCGTATTCCCTGCGCTTGGAAGCCGTAGCCGTCACTCCGCTCGGGAAACTGCTGTAAGGCGTAACATGAAGCACATCGGCAGCAGCGCCGTGCAAAGCGGAAGACAAGATGCCGTCCGCGCCCAGCTGCAACTTCTCCAGGCGTACTCTGTGAGCTTCGTACACTCGGACTATCTTCTCATACGAAGGGTCCTCAACGGCGAAGGTGTGTTCCCTGCCAAGCAGCTGCGCCAACAAGCTGTATAAGTATTCCGATCCGGCACCGATAATAATCTGACCGAAGTTCACCTTGATGCCTCTGCTGCGGTGCAAATAAGCCGCCACAGCTCGACGCAGCTCCGGGCAGCCGCGATTGGGAGAGCGTACCAGCAAAGCTTCACCGTATTTTGCCACGACTCTGCGAACGGTCCCCGCTAAAACGGAGAAGGGAAACTCCCCGCGCACAAGAGAGCTGCTCCGCGCACTTTCACCGTGATATTCCGGCAGAGGAAGCTGCTCTCCTCCGGCAAAAAAATCGCCCGCTTTATAGATGACATAGTAACCGCTGCGCTCCCTGCCCTCCGCATAACCTTCGTCGCAGAGAATGGCGAGAGCGTGCTCCACCGTAATCACGCTGACGCCTGATGCCGCCGTCAGCATCCGTTTGGAGGGAAGCTTGCTTCCGTAAGGATAGACCTGCTCCACAATATCGTGCCGCAGTTTTTCATACAGCTGCAAATAAGCCTGCTTGCCACTTTTCTTATCAACAACGTAGTGCATATCCGTTCCCCCATACTCATAGCTATAAAAACATTTTACAAAAATTTCGCCATTTGTCAAACCGAATGCCATATCAACTTGCTGTGATAATAGTATATAATATGATATATGAAGCTTTATAAGGAGGTTTTTCTATGCTGGGCAATTTTTCATATTCCAATCCTACCAAACTGCACTTCGGCCCTGAAGCGCTTGACAAGCTGAAGGACGAACTGCAACACTACGGAGCCAATATACAGCTGATTTACGGCGGCGGTTCCATAAAGAAAAGCGGCCTGTACGATCAGGTGGTAGCCATTTTAAAAAACTGCGGCAAAAATATTTTTGAAGATCCCGGTGTGATGCCCAACCCCACCGTGGATAAACTTAAGGACGGCTGTCGTATCGCCAGGGAGAATAATATCGACCTGCTCCTTGCCGTAGGCGGCGGCTCCTGCTGCGACTATGCCAAAGCCGTTTCCGTTGCGGCTCATTGCAGCGATGATCCTTGGCAAAAATACTTTCTCGATATGCAGCCGGTAGACAACAAAATTATTCCCGTAGGCTGCGTACTGACCATGGTCGGCACCGGTTCCGAGATGAACGGCGGCTCCGTGATCACCGACACCGCTTCTAAAATGAAAATAGGACGCGTCTTCGAAGATACTGTTTTTCCAAAATTCGCCATCCTCAATCCGCTGCTCACCTATACGCTTCCCAAATACCAAATGGTGGCGGGTTTCTACGATATCATGTCCCACATTCTGGAGCAGTATTTTTCCGGAACGGACGACAATACTTCCGACTATGTCATGGAAGGTCTGCTGCGCTCACTCATCAACAGCAGCCGCGTCGCTCTGCAAAACCCTGAAGATTATGAAGCGCGCAGCAACATCATGTGGATTGCTACCTGGGCGCTGAACACACTGGTCGCCAAAGGAAAAAGAGGCGATTGGGAAGTCCACATGCTCGGACAGGCGGCGGGCGCGCATACCAATGCCACCCACGGCATGACTTTGGCTGCAGTTTCTTTGCCCTATTACAGATTAATTGCTCCCTACGGTCTGCCTAAATTCAGACGTTATGCTTTAAATGTCTGGAATGTTTCCCCCGAGAGAAAAACCGACGAACAAATCGTCGCCGAAGGACTGAACCGCATGGAAGCGTACATGCGCGAACTGGGACTTGTCATGAACCTCGCCGAACTCGGCGCCACGGAAGAGATGCTGCCGGACATAGCCAAATCCGTATTTATTCTGGATGGCGGCTATAAAAAACTTACGCCGGAGGAGGTGTTGCACATCCTCCGTGCAAGCTTCTAAAATTGCGGACGTTAAAGCGTAAACACTTTAAGCATCTTCTCCGCCACGACAAGCAGCTGTCCCTATAAGCAAAAACTTGCGGCAGCAGCCGAGAGTAATATTCAACTGAAAGACAGACATAATCCCCCTTATGCCGGCGCAGCAGCTGCATAAGGGGGATTTATTATCTGCGCGACAGACTTTTGAACAGACGAAATTTTGCGGCGGCATGTACTTTTGAAAATATTTTTGTTTTTACGAAAATATTTTTTATTTTTATCTG
>JAXFPC010000002.1:0-5868 GCA_034180005.1 Acidaminococcaceae bacterium
AATATCCTTCACAAAGCCGTCTATTTTGGGATCATACGAAACGGCAGCAAAAGGTGTTTCCATTACCGCAGCAAAAATAAGCGCGTGCAGTCGCATCCCTATCAACAAATCAAAATTCCCCATCAACGAGAGAAATTGAGAAGTATCGAAAGAGGCATCCAGCACCGTGCTTTCTTTCCGTAAAGCCATGAATTGCTGCAGCTTTTCACAAGCTTCCAAATCTACCGGATATTGTAGCGGCAAAATAATGATGTGCGCATGATGATGAGTCACAAAAAAATCTGCGGCTTTTGCCAATTCGAGCAAATATGCATCATCATCGCCCCACACTCTCACAGAGAAAGCAACCAACATTTTATCCGCCGGCACACCGTGATTTGTTAAAATTTTTCTGCCGTCAAGAGTACTTTCTCTAGGTAAAGTCAAAACCGAATCAGCCGTCAAAGTTACCTTTTCTTCCGGAACACCCAAACGCTTAAGTTCGTAGAGAGAATCTTTATCTCTGACGGTTATAAGATCCGCACCGCTGCAAACATATTTAGTAAGCTTACGCAAAAATCCGGAATTTATAGGTCCGATACCCTGCGCAAAAAGCATTACCTTTATTTTAAGCAATTTACCCAAAGCTATAATAAAAAGGTAATACAGCAAGCTTCTTTTGCTGGTAACATCTTGCAAAAGACTTCCGCCTCCGCTAAGCAACAGATCGAAATCTTTGACTGCTGCCAATATTCCCAAAAAGTTGAAACGACTGAGTGAAATTACTCCATGCCTGGCAGATGTAACATCAGGATTGCCTGATATTACCGTCAAATGAACGTCGCCTTCCCGACTTCGAAGAGATGCAATAATTGCCGTGAGCATAGCTTCATCGCCGGCGTTTGCAAAACCGTAATATCCGGAAATTACTATCTTACTCATTGCTTAAGTCCCTTCTGATCTTTCTGTATAAAGGCAACGCTAAAGCAACGCAAATAACTCCGATTGTTCCCAGTACAACACCCACTGCGTAGCCGTCAAATGCACGAATTAAACTCATGAAAACAGGCGTGCGCATGTGACAGAATGTCTGCACTAAACTCCCCTGCCCGATTACGGCAATGCTGACAAGTACAAATTGCAAAAGTCGCGGAGCTTTACGATAAGCGGCAAAAACAGCCAAGAAAAAAGCCGGATGCCCGATAAGAAACTCTTTTTCTCTCGGACGAGCATACATGAGCTGCTCCAACAACGCGCGCAATTTAAGCTCTATCGCCGGAACGGGAACACCGCCGGTGTGACCGCTACGTCCGACAAAGTAAAATGCTACAACGAGAAAAATTACAAGGTACAAAATATGTTTAAATGTTAAATTCCCATCCAAAAGTTTGCCAATTTTTCCCGCTGCTGCAAAAAATTTTTTCCCGCTTATACGCAATAGGTCATATTTTTTTATATAGAGCAACGCCGTCAGAAATACCGGCAATATAAAAGTAATCTTGACGCCGCGATAAATATCTATTTCCAGCAAAAACCTGCTGTCCGTCAAAACAGCTGACAACAAAAGAGCTCCCGTCAGCGATAAGATTACGGCAAATGCCAACTGCCAAATCCCTCGCCAAATTATTTGCACCAAATTATCTCCGCTTTGCGTATTTTT
Organism: Acidaminococcaceae bacterium; assembly: GCA_034180005.1. Taxonomy (GTDB): domain Bacteria; phylum Bacillota; class Negativicutes; order Acidaminococcales; family Acidaminococcaceae; genus JAXFPC01. The sequence goes on from JAXFPC010000002.1 coordinate 1,640, forward strand.
ATCCCAAAAACTCATAATGCAGTGCATAGACAAAACAGGAAAAACGGAAGCTGCAATAAGTGCAAGCAATTGTCTCGTCAACAATCCTCTGCCTAAAAGCAGCAATGTTGTAACTCCTGCTGTCAATATCAGCCATAACCACATCTGTCTGCCGAAATTCACCTCAAAAAGCAGCGCAATATACATTATCATAGCAGCTATAATAGCGGCAGCCACGGGAACAAGTTTCCACTTTTCCGGGAAATAAGGTTCGTAAGCATTATTTACGGAAGAAAAAACGCCGGACTTACCTATGCTGTAACCGCGATCTTTAACAGCTGCTGAAATGTCTTCGACGTACTTTAAATTTGTTTCCAAAATCGGTTTGCCGTCCTTAGGAATCAGAAATGGTCTGATATAATTAACTCTGATGTTGCGTTCTTCATCTGTAAGAGCCCAACGATGCAAAGCGGTATCCACACTGATTTTTTTCTGTTCCAAAGGATCTATGACGTAAGCTCGCGCAGCCTTATAGTCTAAACTTTCCGCCAAAGGTATCAATCCGTCTATTTGTGCAAAACGCAATTGGGTATAATGTTCCAACATAATCAGACTCATATCCGCCGCCCGCATGCTTTTTCCCATATAATCTATTTTATCGGGATATCCTACTACCTCTCTGCCTGCCGGCATATAAGCATGAACTTTGACACCTGAGTCTGCGATTCGCTTGAAAATGCTGTTAATTTTCCCCTCATCCGCGCTCACGTAGTTTTGCGGACGCACAATGACATTGAACCCTCCGGCAGCAACACTCTTCAAATCATCGGCCGACAATCCCAACGGAGCTTGGAGAATGCCTAGCGGTTCATCAAATTTGTCTTCCGGTAACATTTCCGTTTTTCCCAAAACTTTGATAACGGACCCGTCTTCAGTAACGGCACTCACACGTGACATTCCGTACCTTAAGGTAAGATCTTCTCGGACGTGCGAAAAAGCTTCTTTGTTTTCTCCAGTCGCAACGTAAACAGCATTTTCTTCAAGCAGTCCGTTCGCGACAACCGCGTTAAAAACTCCGAGATTCGATGTTAAAGCGGCAGCCTGACGCAATTCACCGCCGGTAGCAACTTTAACGACGTTTTTTTTGCCCAAACGCTCCAAAGTTGTATCAAAAACCATCAAAGAATTAATGCCGGCCTTTTTAAAGTCCTCTAAAACAGTCTTCTCGGAAAGTCCCTCTAATGCAGCAAGTTTGAGTAGCCCTTCATATTCCATAGCCATCTCTACACTATCATTATTCTGTTCTATCTTATGCCTGTCCAGATTAAGTAAAACACTAAACAGAATACCCACGACTACTACAGCCGTCAATACAACGTTTAAGCGAACTCTCATCACATCTCACCAACTCTTTTAATCACAAAATAATAGAACTCTTCTCAGACTTTTTTTTGCTTGGATCGCAGGTATGCTTCCACAAAATTCATTAAATCTCCATCCATGACAGCTTGTATATTTCCTGATTCACACCCCGTACGGTGATCCTTAACCAGAGTATACGGTTGAAAAACATATGACCTGATTTGACTGCCCCATTCTATATTTTGATAATCACCGGCAAGATCGCTCACTAAAGCATCCTGTTTTGCTTTCTCATATTCATAGAGCTTTGCGCGCAACATTTGCAGACAACGCTCGCGATTTTGAATCTGCGAACGCTGAGTTTGACATTGAACTACTATTCCTGTAGGTTCATGAGTCATACGAACAGCTGACGATGTCTTATTTACATGCTGGCCGCCTGCGCCGCTGGAACGATAAGTATCCACGCGCACCTCATCCATGTTGATATTAATTTCCACAGTATCATCAAGCTCAGGCATAACATCCACTGCAGCAAAAGAAGTGTGCCTTCTGGCATTGGAATCGAAAGGCGAAATACGCACCAGACGATGCACGCCCTTTTCAGATTTCAAAAAACCGTAAGCATTATGCCCGTTAAATTGTATGGTAGCACTTTTAACTCCGGCTTCATCTCCCGGAAGATAATCCAAAAGTTCCACCTCGAAACCGTTTTGCTCCGCAAACCGTGAAAACATACGCAAAAGCATGGAGTTCCAATCTTGCGCTTCCGTACCGCCGGCACCAGCATGAAGCGTTACAACGGCATTATTGGCATCGTATTCTCCGCTAAGGAGCATACCCAGTTCCAAATGTTCCAATGTCGCTTTAATTTTTTCCAGCAGATCTTCCATCTCAGGCACAAGGCTGTCATCATGCTCTTCAGATGCCATTTCCCATAGGACTTCCAAATCTGCAATATCTGCACTCAGCTTGTGAAATCCGTCAACTTCCTCTTTGAGTCCGTTAACGTCTCTGGAAATTTTCTGAGCTTTTTCAGTATCATCCCAAAAGGACGGGTCTCCCATCCTGTGTTCCAGTTCGGCAATGCGTTCTTCTTTGACAGCTATGTCAAAGAGATCCCCTCATTTCCTCTAATTTGATTTGTAAATTGTTTATTGCTGGTCTGAATTCGTCAATCAACATCTGCTCACAACCTTTCTTAAGCTTATTTTCCTCAATACCGACAACTGCCATACCTACGTGTTTACTTGCACGATGAGCATGGCAGTCAAAATTTTATACCAAAGATTCCTTATTCTCAACGGCAGGATCGTTAGTGCCTGCACCTGCCAAATAATCATTTACAGGTTCCGTGATAACATTAACATGATAAATGTAACGTACAACATCATCCTGAATGGCATCAATCATAGCCTCAAACATATCGTAAGCTTCAAATTTGTACTCAACTAAAGGATCTTTTTGTCCGTAAGCGCGCAGACCTACACCTTCACGCAGCAAATCCATTGAATCCAGATGCTCCATCCAGTGATTATCCACTACTTTCAACATGACAAGATTCTCAAGTTCCCGCATCAGCTCGGAGCCGACGGCAGCCTCGCGGGCATTGTAATGATCATCGGCGACCTTATGCAGGTACTCATCCAATTCTTCGCGGCTCAGATTTTGCAGTTCCTCCACCTTTAGCAATCCGTGAGGAGCGTAAAAATCCTCGGCGTAATTTATCAAAGCCTCCAAATCCCAGTCCTCAGAATATACTTCAGGCGGAGCATACATGGACATAGTCCGCGCCACTACTTTCTCTATCATTTCCTTGATATTGCCGCTCAAATCTTCCTGATGCAGAATTTTTCTGCGTTGGGCGTAGATTACTTCACGCTGCTGGTTCATAACATCATCGTATTCCAACACATGCTTACGAATACTGAAGTTACGTGCTTCAACTTTTTTCTGAGCGCTTTCTATGGATTTGGTAACCAGCGAATGTTCTATAGGTTCATCGTCTTCCATTCCGAGCTTATCCATGATTCCGGCAATATTATCGCTGCCGAACAGACGCATCAGATCATCCTCCAAACTCAAAAAGAATTTTGATGACCCCGGATCTCCCTGACGCGCGCAACGACCGCGCAGCTGATTATCTATACGGCGGCTTTCATGACGCTCGGTGCCTATAATATGTAATCCGCCAAGTTCCGGAACCCCTTCGCCGAGAACGATGTCCGTACCGCGTCCGGCCATATTGGTGGCAATCGTAACAGCTCCGTACTGTCCGGCTCCGGCAATTATCTCCGCTTCTTTCTCATGATATTTCGCATTGAGAACATTATGAGGAACATTGCGACGTTTAAGCATAGCTGAAAGCTCTTCGGACTGGGCGATGGACGTGGTGCCTACGAGCACCGGACGTCCCGATTTGTGACATTCTTCTATCTCATTTGCAGCAGCTTTATATTTGGCCAACTTCGTCTTGTAAATCACATCGGCGTGATCGGTACGAATCATCGGTTTATTCGTCGGTATAACGACAACGCTCAAGTTGTATATCTTTTGAAATTCCTGTTCCTCTGTTTTTGCAGTACCCGTCATTCCTGCCAGCTTTTTATACATACGGAAATAATTTTGGAACGTAATAGTTGCCAAAGTTTGGCTTTCGCGTTCCACCTTGACGCCTTCTTTGGCTTCTATAGCCTGGTGCAAACCTTCCGAAAAACGACGTCCGAACATAAGACGTCCGGTAAACTCGTCAACAATAATTACCTGACCGTCTTTAACCACGTAGTCGCGATCTCTGTGCATCAAAGCCTTGGCCTTTAAAGCACACATAATCTGATGAGAAAAATCTATGCCGTGGTCGGTGTCGTAGAGATTTTTAATGCCGAGCA
>JAXFPC010000026.1:0-20914 GCA_034180005.1 Acidaminococcaceae bacterium
ATTGATCGGTATGCTCATGTTGGGTAACCTCTTCAAAGAGGCAGGCTGCCTGGATCGTCTTTCCGACACCGCACAGAACGCATTGATGAACATCGTAACCATCATGCTGGCTACCGGTACCGGTTTGACCATGTCCGCAGACTCTTTCCTTAACTATCAGACTATCCTGATTATTTTCTTAGGCCTGGTAGCATTTATCGGCGGTACCGCAGCAGGCGTTATTTTCGGTAAGCTCATGTGCATCGTTGACGGCGGTCAGACAAATCCGCATATCGGTTCTGCCGGCGTATCCGCAGTTCCGATGGCAGCGCGTGTTTCTCAAGTAGTTGGTCAGAAAGCTAACCCCGGCAACTTCCTGTTGATGCACGCTATGGGCCCCAACGTAGCAGGCGTTATCGGTACTGCAGTAGCTGCAGGTACCATGTTGGCTATGATTGGTCCTGTTGCAAAATAAAAAACTTTTCTCCCCTTAAGAGGATGCTTTTAAGCATCCTCTTTTTTATGTAAAAAACCTTCGCATTGCTGCGAAGGCTTTTTGCATAAAATATTTAAGGAAATGCGTACGTCTGCATTAAAGAAATTTTTAATAATTGATTGCAGTCGTAAATTTTATTTGCTTTCGAGAGGCGTTTCGAAATAAATGCTGGTTGAAGGAAATGCGCAACTTACTCCGGCAGCCTGCATAATCTTCATGAGCTCCAGATTAACTTGTTCGGTATAATTGAAATACTCTGCGGTTACGCTTGTATATACGTAAAAAGTTATCCGGATATTGAGACTGCTGTCTCCGTAGGTCAGGAAATTCACTCTCACGGCGTCACTGTAAATGAAGTCCTGCGCCTGCAGATAGTGGCGGATATCGTTTAATATACGTTCCATCTGTTCACGGGTTGTGTTGTAAGTAAGACCTAAAACAAAATCAACGCACCTTTTTTCTCGATTGGTATGATTTGTGATAGGAGTATTGGAGAGCAGTGAATTAGGTATATAAACCAACTCCTGCGATAATGTGCGCACACACGTGCTGCGCAGGCTGATGTTCTCTACTACTCCTTCCACTCCGTTGGCAGAGATAAGGTCACCTGTTTTAAACGGCTTGTCTATCAATATGATCAGACTGCCGAAAATGTTAGCTAAAGCATCTTTTGCAGCGAAGGCAACAGCCAAGGAACCTATACTCAACGAAGCTATAAAACCGGTTATATCGTAGTTCCACTCTTTAGCTACAGTTAAAAAACACATGCAGATGATCAGAAAGCGTAATATGGTGGAAATAATATTGGAAACAGCGCTCTCCGTTTGGATACCGAAATGCGAAAGCACGTCGAGGAAAAACATGTGGGTGGTGCCGCTGAGATTATAAAATCCCCAGAAAACTGTCAGAACGATGGTGCTGCGCAGAATATGATCAAGAAATTCAAGTTTGTAGCTCGCGGCCAGGGGAGATATGTTCAGCGCGATATAAAGACCGTACACATAGAGAAAGACATTTATGGGAGCTTCAAAAGCGTCCAGTATTTCTTCGCTGCGTTGCAAAGAAAGTTTGCCTGTAAAGTTCCGCAAAATTTTTATGACGATTAACTTATATAAATAGCGAGCTGCCGTAAAAGCTGCCATTGTGCAGATGGCTGGCAGCCATGGTGTGAGCGGCGACAGATATGTATCCATAAAAAACCTCCGTTTCGGTATTGTTTTGGTAACTATTTTAACATTAACGACACTTGCAGACAATGTTTTTACAATTATTTTGGCAAAATGTAACAAAGATATTTACTATATATAGTTATATGGTATAATGTTCCCAAGGCATTGTGCCTTTTTTATTTAAAAAGGTTGGGAGCGGGTACATGGAAATATTTCCTGAATATATAGCTGCAGGTGTGGTGGCTGTCATAGGACCTGTGTTGACTTTGTTCGATCTGCCGGGCAGCACGTTGATGGTTTGTACCGCATTGCTTTGCGCGTTCTTCGGTTCGGAGAAATTTTTTAATGCTTCGATTCTCGTGAGCATGATAATTGTATATTTGCTCGGAGAAATTTGGGAGTTCGTCGTTTCTTATTTTGGCATCAAAAAGGAAAGAGTTTCCTGGTTTGCCGTTTTTGTCATAGGCATCGGAGGTTTTATCGGCACTGTTATGGGAACAGGTGTATTTCCGATTTTAGGTTCTTTTATCGGTGGCCTGGCAGGTGCCTTCGGAGCAGCGTTCCTTTACGAGTATCGTCGCAGCGGAAGCAGGGATGATGCGGTGAGTTTGGCTTTTAAGGCTGCCAAATTCAGATTTTTGGCACTTATAGGGAAACTGACAGCGGCGGCTGTGTTGGCTGTATTACTTGTTCGATTAATAATATTTTCCTAAAAACTTCGGGCGGAATTTGGATGAAACAGAAGATATGTTTGCAGGCAGTCGGCATCAAACAATATTGCCGCTTTTTAACTTTTGTCGTAGGACAGCTGCCGAATTGTTCAGTAAAATACAACAGCAAAAGAAAATACTTTTACGACAATGACCTTTATTGTTATCGAGAATATATTTTAAAATCGGGAAACTTTGACGGATTAAAAATTATATGCAGACACGGGCGGATGACTGTAAGAGATAAAGTGCATCTTATCGCCGACGTGACTTTTGAGTTTGAAGCGAGAGCAGCAAAGGCAGCCGCTGCCGCGACGACTTTTGCCGAGAAGTTGCTTGCCGGAAAGTATAAGTTCGTTTTGGAAGAACCATTGCTCGAAGCAAGAGCAGCACTGCTGAAAGGCACTTATTATCTGGAAAAACTTAAGTATTATGACAATCGTCTAGCAGCTACGGCACTTTTGTGTCATCTGCCGTGGCATCTTTACTCTATCAGCAACTTATGGGAAGAGATGCTTGCCAAACGCGATGACAAACTTGCAGTGAGACAGCTGCGTGTGAGACTGCGCAGGCTACGTTCTCTGTTGGCGCTTTTAAAACCGTTGTTGCCGGAAAAGGAGTTGGCTGCTCACAGAGCTTTGCTCAAGAATTACGCCGACAGGTTATCCGCGACAAGAGAATACGATGTAGCCTTGTTGGCTTGCGCCAAGCTTCAAAGACATCGCAACGTCAATGAAGACAGTGGAGTGTTTATATTGGACGCTCTCTTGTCGAAAATGCGGGAGGAAGTTTTATCGGCTGCTTTGACCGGCATAACGCTTAATAAGATAACTCTTGACCTGCTGCGTTTGCAGGTGTTTATCTATGCTGCTGCAGCCGGAGAAAAACGTTGCGAGAAAGAACTGGAAGAATTTTTTTCGGACAGGTTTTGCGGATGGACCGATAAATTACTTCAGCTTCATGATAAATACAATGACATGACTGACATGGAGCAGCTGCACAGAATACGCATCAAGTTGAAACGCTTCAGGTACGCTTTGCAGGCGGTTCCGGAAATAACTATATCCGCTTCTTTACTACGCAATTTAAAAGGGTTGCAGGATTTGCTCGGATTTTTGCATGACGCTTATATTAACGGCATTTTGGTGGATGCGATTTTGCGCAAATATCCGGAAAACAATGTTTTGCACTATGAAGGAGCTATGCTGAAAGGTTGGGAACAGGGCAAGGCTGATTTGGCGTTAGAGGCTTTGCCGCGGCGCTGGAATAAATTCTGTGAAGTGTTGCAAGGCTGGCGAGAAGAAAACCTGTAGGAGGAACTGCATATCGATGGAACGTTGGGAGTTGTTTTTGCGTGAATGCGGTTTCGTCCCTTGGCAAGGCGGCGGAATGGAAGGCTTTCACCGCCATATTGATTTTGTTAAAGATTGCCTGGCCGGAGAAATAGGTCGCTACAGCGCAGATGATTATATTATAATGAGCCATGCGGGTAAAGCTTCGGAGCAATGGCTGAAACAAAATTGGCAATCCAAGGAGGATGTGATGCAGCATCGTTTCCTGCTTGTGGACAGCGATCATTCCGAATTGCTGATAAAGTCATATTGGTTTGGGTTGCGGGGATGGCTGCAGATTTTGCACTATAGGAAAGGGGATAAAGAAAAACGTTTTGACGATTTAATTTATTTAGTGGAACAGAGAAACAGTGTGTGATTGAAATCAGTAATTTTTTGGAAGGAGAGATTATTTTGCTTTTAACTCTGTTTTTGGTTACTTTGGTGTGCTTTGGTATCGCCTATAAATTTTATGGCGGATTCCAAAGAAAGTTTTACGGTCTTGATCCGGACAAGAAAACGCCGGCTACGGAATTTCAGGATAATATAGACTATTGTCCTGCTCATCCCGCTGTACTCATGGGTCATCATTTTGCTTCTATAGCCGGTGCCGGTCCTGTTGTAGGACCTATTGCCGCAGCTGCGATGCTTGGTTGGCTGCCGACATTCCTGTGGATCATTTTCGGTTGCATCTTTTTCGGCGGTGTACATGATATGGGTGCTTTGGTTGCTTCCGTTCGTCACAAGGGTCTGTCCATCGGTGAAGTTGTAAGACAGTGGATCGGTGAAAGAGGACAGAAATTGTTCCTTACTTTTACTTGGGTAAGCTTGACTTTGGTTGTGGCTGTTTTTCTGGAACTTGCCGCTCAAACTTTTGCCGCCGATCCCGCGGTTGCTTTCAGCGCCACGGTATATATAGGTATGGCGATGATTTTCGGTGTATGCATTTACAGAATGGGCGTTTCGTTAAAATTGAGCACCATTGTTATGTTGCCGATTCTTTTCGGCTCTCTTGTTTATGGATTGAACAGTCCCTGGGTGCAGACTGTTTTTGCAGCGAGCGTGGATACTTGGCGTATCTTCCTTATTGTTTATATTTTTGCCGCATCCATTCTTCCGGTATGGCTTTTACTGCAGCCTCGTGATTATCTGGCATCATATATGTTGTATTTTTCCGTTTTTCTTGGAGGCGTCGGCATGATTTTGGGCGGAGCAAGCTACGAAGTGAAGCTGCCGGCTTTTAAAGGCTTCGTTACTCCGGCCGGGGATTGGATTTGGCCGCTGTTATTCATTACCGTTGCCTGCGGAGCTATTTCCGGATTCCATTCTTTGGTAGCTTCCGGAACAACGTCTAAACAGCTGACCAGGGAAACGGATGCCGTTCCGGTAGGTTACGGCGCTATGTTGTTGGAGGGCGTTGTTGCCGTCATTGCTTTGGGCACGATTATGATGTCCGGCGCAATGCTTAAAGGAGGACCGACAGTTGTATACGGTCACGGTTTGGGACAATTTGCCTCTCTGATCGGCATAGAACCTCGTTTAGGTACGGCCATCGGTCTTTTGGCGCTCAATTCTTTTATCCTGACATCTTTGGACACGGCGACTCGTTTGGCTCGTTATCAGCTGCAGGAAATCACCGGCATGTCTTTGAACAAATATTTAGCTACAGCGATTTCCGTAGGCATAGCTTTGGCTCTTATTTTTGTCAAGTCAGGCGATGTAGCTGCCTGGAAATTGATTTGGCCCATCTTTGGAGCATCGAATCAGTTAGTTGCCGCCATCGGATTGTTGGCTTTAGGCGTTTGGGTTACCAAGGCTCTTAAAAAGAACGCAGGCTTTATCATGTATCCGATGTATTTTATGTTGGTAACTACTATCGTGGCATTGGTGCAGATGTTGTTCTCGCCGAAAAGCAGTATCGTCGTTGTAGTTTTTGACGTTATACTGCTGGTGCTGACGCTATTGCTTTTAAAAGAAGCATTTACCGCTTTACGCAAACGCGATTGAGAACTTCTGTGATTTTTCAGGTGTATTTTGTCTGATATAAAAAACCGGAGTTCCGGTAAGTTATACTTACCGGAACTCCGGTTTTTATTTTTCGGTAAAATAAAAACGCATTTTTATGATTAAAAATCTTTGCGAAATCATTCGGTGCAGGATGCCAGCAATTTTTTTGCGTCCACATATCTGGCGATACCTTGAGCTACCTTTTTAGACTCCTGCATCACCAAAACAATGGTGTCGGGTCCTCGAACAACGTCGCCGCTGCTGAAAACTCCGGGTCTTGTCGTCATTCCGTAAGGATCGTCACGAGTTATAACATAACCGTTAGTATTGACTTCTATGCCTTTGGTCATGGCGACTATGCGCGCGGCAGGTTTTTGCCCTATGGCAAGAATAACACAGTCGCAGGGAAGAACTTCCTGACCGCCTTCGTTAATGAAAGCACCTTCTGCGGTTTTAACGATATTTTGCAGTAGCAGACCGGCTACTTTGGTTTCATCGGCGACATCCGTATGGCGACGGATATTTTTTACAGCTCGCAACTGTTTTTTATTAAAATAGGCTATGGGTTGTTGTAAAAATTTGAAGTTTACTCCCGCTGCGGCAGCTGATCGGATTTCTTCAGGAAAAGCCGAAGCACTTGCCTCATCTTTGTGGTATACAACGGTCACATTGCGGGCGCCGCGTTCCGCTGCCGTGCGTGCAGCATGCAAAGCCACGTTGCCTGCGCCTATGATGACAACGTTATCTCCCGGATGGATGACGGTTTCACTGTCATCAAGTTTACCGTCGTTGGCAAGGGTAACAGTGCTTAAAAAATATGCAGCTGTGAGGATGCCGGAAAGTTCTTTGCCGGGTATATCAAGAGTGCGCGGCAGAGCGGAACCTACTCCCATAAAAATAGCATCGAAGCCGTTCAGAAAAAGATCGTCCACAGTAAAATCTTTTCCTGCCAGTTTTTGGGTTTCTATATTCACGCCCATGTTGATAAGTTCCTGGATTTCGCGTCGCACCACCTGTTTGCGCAGGCGGAATTCAGGGATACCGAAAAGAAGCATTCCGCCCGGTTCTCCTTGTGCCTCAAAAATAGTGACGTCAAAATCCATTTTGACCAGATCGCCTGCCACGGTTAAACCTGCAGGACCTGATCCTACGACGGCAATTTTTCCTCGCAATCCTTCGGTAGGCTTTCCGGCAGGAAGATCATTAGCATGAGCAAAATCGGCAATAAATTTTTCCAGACTGCCAATTTGCAAGCCGGATTTTTTCTTAGTGAGAACGCATTGCGCCTCGCAAAGTCGTTCGTGGGGACATACTCTGCCGCAGACCGCTGGCAGACTGCTTTGCTCGCAAATTATCTCATAAGCAGAACCGAAGTTGCCTTCGCCGAGCGCGCGGATAAATCCGGGGATGTTGTTTTCTATCGGACAGGCGGTTACGCAGGAGGGGCGAACGCAGTTCAAACAGCGACGAGCCTCTTTTACAGCTTCTTGTGTAGATAACGTTTTGCTCATAACATATCCTCTTAGGAATTTTCTTTATTTTTATAAATAAGTTCTTCCAATTCTCGCAGACGGGTGTTGATCTCATCCATGTGTTTTGCCAATTTTTCTTCGTAATCGGCTACTGGATCGGGAAGTTTGTCATGATCGAGGTCGATCAGTTCTTCGCAATCGCAGGCATTGTTAACGCGGACGCCGTTGTTGCTGACAATTCGTCCGGGAACGCCGACTACAACCGAATTAGGAGGCACTTCGTGTAGTACAACGCTGCCGCTTCCGATTTTGGAATTATCTCCTACCCTGAAAGAGCCGAGTACTTTGGCACCGCTGGACACGACGACATTATCGCCGATTGTGGGATGGCGTTTACCTTTTTATTTACCGGTGCCGCCCAACGTTACTCCCTGATATAGGGTGACGTTGCTGCCTATTTCGGCCGTTTCGCCTATGACAAGACCCATGCCGTGGTCAATGAACAATCCTGAGCCGAGCTTTGCACCGGGATGGATATCTATGCCGGTAAGAAATCTGGAAAAAGTATTAATGAGTCGGGGAAAAACAACCCAGCCTTTTAAATAAAACCTGTGGGCCAAACGGTGGAGCCAAATGGCATGCAGCCCGGGATAACACAATGCCGCCTCCAGTCTTGATTTTGCCGCTGGATCACGGAGCATTATCGCGTCCAAATCTTTTTTTAGTTGGTCAAACACGCCGAAGACTCCTTTCTTAAAAATTAGACGGCTGAAAGCCGTTTGATTATGTCTACAATATTTTAGCACAGCGGACGTGGAATTTAAATAAGAAAAATTATAAATGTGCAGACTGAGAAAATAAAACAACAGTTGTTCAGTGGGAATAGAGGAGTAGCAGTTTTTTTGTAGAATAACTAATAGAATAAATCGCCGTTTTCAGAAAAATGGAAAAGGCAAACTTGGTAAATTTTACAGGAGGCAGTAAAAATGGATAAAATGCTGTTAAAGACGAAGGTCTGCGCAGCCATTGATGAGTACGCCGAAAAGCTCAGATGTATTTCCGAGAGTATCGGCAGCGAGCCTGAACTGGGATTTAAGGAGTTTAAAACTTCCGATAAGGTGGCAACGTTTTTGGAAGAACTTGGACTGACGCCTCAGCGTGGTCTGGCAATAAACGGTGTCAAGGCCAGAGCGAAAGGCGGGAAATCCGGACCAACTGCAGCTGTTTTAGGTGAACTGGATGCCGTCGGCTGCCCTGAAAGCAGCAAGGCCGACCCTCTTACAGGTGCCGCTCATGCGTGCGGACACAATCTGCAGGTAGCTGTTATGCTCGGTGCGGCTGCGGGAATAATGCGTTCCGGTGTGTTGCCGCATTTGAGCGGTGATGTTGTGTTTTTTGGCGTGCCTGCCGAGGAATATATCGAGATAGAGTATCGCAAAAAATTAGTGCGTGAAGGGAAATTACATTTTTTAAGCGGCAAGGGGCAGCTGATTTACGAAGGCGCTTTTGACGATATCGATATGGCGATGCAAATGCATGCTGATAAAAATATGCCGCTGCCGACTGTTTCCATAGGCGACAGCAGCAACGGTTTTGTCGGCAAAACAGTGCGTTACATAGGTAAAACCGCGCACGCTGCCGATGCTCCTCATGAAGGTGTCAACGCTTTGAATGCAGCTATGCTTGGACTGATGGGAATAAATGCCTTGCGTGAAACTTTCAGGGAGCAGGACGTTGTACGAGTTCACCCCATTATAACCAAGGGCGGTGATTTTGTTAATTCCGTGCCTGCCGATGTGCGTATGGAGCTGTACGTAAGAGCCAAGACCATGGAGGCTATCGACAGGACGCACGCCAAAGTCGATGCGGCGCTTATTGCCGGAGGCAGTGCCGTGGGCGCGGAAACGATAGTGGAAACGCTGCCGGGTATGATGCCCCTTCAATGCAATCGGCGTATGAATCAATTAATGGTGGAAAATGCAAAGCTGGTAAATCCGAATGTGGAAATTAAAAATTCCGGACATTTCAGCGCTTCTACAGATATGGGAGATGTTTCTCATCTGATGCCGGTTATTCATCCTTTTGTCGGAGGAACGACAGGCCTTTTGCATACGGCTGATTTTGCCTGTGTAGATTTTGAAGCGGCGGTGCTGCTGCCGGCAAAATCTTTCGCCATGATGCTGATTGATTTGCTGATCGACGACGCCTGTGAAGCAAAGCAAATATTGACGGAGTTTGAACCTCTGCTTACTAAAGAAGAGTATCTTGAAAAATCCGAAGCTTATTTCAGTAAATAAAATTTTGGGAGGGACAGTAAATGAAAAATCTTAAGCTTCACGGAATTATTTTGGCGCTGATAGTTATTGCCGAACTTATCGGCGTGCATACTATCAAAGTGGGCGTAGGACGCATAGTGTTGCTGCCGATGTTGTATGCTCTTTTGATGGGCATTTTGACCACGCCGAAATTTCTGAAATTGTCAGGGCAAAAGGAAATGATTGATGCCAGCAGTCTGATAGGTGTGACTTTGATGCTTCTGATGGCAAGGTATGGAACCTTGGTGGGACCGACATTGCCTAAGATATTGGCAGCTTCTCCCGCGCTTATTTTGCAGGAATTTGGCAATCTCGGCACGGTGCTTATCGGTGTGCCGGTAGCGGTTTACTTGGGATTGAAGAGAGAAACGATAGGCGCTGCTCATTCTGTTGCCAGAGAGCCTAACGTAGCGCTGATTGGTGAAAAATTCGGACTGGACAGCAGCGAAGGTCGCGGGGTTATGGGAGTTTATATCGCAGGTACTGTTTTCGGTACGATTTTCTTCGGCATCATGGCCAGCGTTGCCGCGTCGACACTTCCTTTCCATCCGTACGCTCTTGCTATGGCGGCAGGCGTAGGTTCAGCGAGCATGATGACGGCGGCTGTAGGTTCGTTGGTGGCTATGTATCCCGATATGAAGGATCAGCTTGCTGCTTTCGGCGCAGCCAGCAATATGCTTTCCGGTCTTGACGGATTGTATATGTCAGTGTGGCTTGCTTTACCGATGACGGAATGGCTCTACAAAAAATTCCACAAATTGAGATACGGTGTTGAACCGGAACAGGAGGAAAGCAAATGAGCATTAAGGACACAATCGTAGTTTTAGGCATTGTTACTTTTATGAGCATTGTTTCCAATGTTTTGGGAACTAAAGCTGATATTATTCAGTCCATACCGGGACTTTTGATACTTTGCGTCATTGCTTTCGCCGGAATGATGATGGCCAGGTTTCTTCCCGGCGGGATTCCGGCTGCAGCATATGTGGTCACACTCGGATGCATAGTGACTGTTCCGGGATTCCCCGGAGCCGAATGGATTAATTCTTATGTAAAAAATGTCGGCTTCGTAGCCATTTGTACTCCGATTTTGGCTTACGCCGGCGTAGCCATAGGTAAAGATTTGGATGCTTTTGCTAAGACAGGTTGGCGTATCGTCGTGCTGGCTTGTATCGTTTTTATTGGTACGTATATAGGCAGCGCCGTCATAGCTCAGGCTATCTTAAAATCGATCGGACAGATTTAACTCCGGAATTTTTCAGCCGTCACTTGGTGGCGGCTGATTTTTTCGTTGAAAATAATATTTGGATAGAGTAAAATTAAAAAAGGAGTTCTAAGGAGGTAACCATATGTGCGAAATTTTGGCTGAAGCCACATTCCCGAGTGTGATACATAATAATGAAGTCTGTGATGAAATAGTCAAGTGGGGTAATGCTAACGGTTTTCCTGTACAAAAAGCTAAGCTTTACAACAAAATGGATGGGTACGTAGGTTTTTCTCCCGATAATTATTTTATTAAGGCTACACGTCTTCCTCCTGTACCCGGCGGTTGGAAAGTTGTCGTGAGCAAGTATGTTGCCGAGGAGAGAATCATTCCGCTGAATGTTAAAAAGGACTCATTGGATATTAATCGCTTCATCGTCAAAATGATGGATGAGTATGTCAAGGAAGGTTTGAAAATGGAGCTGGCCGAAACAAGCTATGAATCTTACGGAACATTTCTGCGGGATTTGAAGGTTGTGGGACATCCTGCTCTGATAAACAGTTTTGAAGACTTTATAGAAAATATGCGTTGATGATTAAGAAAAATTTCTTGACAAATTTTTTCTTATGCAGTAAAATGACATACGTTGTTGATGCGGAAATAGCTCAGTGGTAGAGCACCTCCTTGCCAAGGAGGGGGTCGCGAGTTCGAATCTCGTTTTCCGCTCCATGATATTTCGCCCGTCAGAAGTTTTTGTCGGGCTTTTTTTATTGTCAAGAATAATTAATTATGGTATGATGTTATGAGCGATTAGCGTCAGATGTATTAGTGAGCTGCAGGCAATCTAATCTGATTATATTTTTCACTTATATATTTAAGGGAGGATTTTATTGATGAGCGTATCTTTTGAGAGAGTTGAAAATGAAGGCACATTGAAAATAACAGTGCCTGCTGAAGAGGTGGCAAAAGGCTTTAAGCAGGCAGTGCAAAAAATAGCCAACAGCGCAAATATTCCCGGCTTCCGCAAGGGCAAAGCTCCGCGTAATATTATTGAAATGCATTACGGCAAGGATGCTGTTAAGCAGGAAGCTTTTGAAATTTTGGCCAATAAAGCGTACACTGCTGCGTTGGACGAGCAAAAACTTATCCCTGTAGAGGATCCGAAGGTTGAAGAATCCGTATTTGAAGAAGGCAAGGACATGGAGCTCACTGTTAAAGTGACTTTAAAGCCGGAACCTGAATTGGGTGATTATAAAGGGTTGCATGTAGACAAAGAGGAACCTGTTGTGAGCGATGATGATGTCAACGCTCAGTTGGAGGGTCTGCGCAATCGTCATGCAAAAATGGTTGTTGCCGAGGACGGAGCTGTAATTGAAAAAGGTGATTTTGCAATCATCGATTTCGCGGGTACTGTGGACGGCGAACCTTTCAGCGGCGGCGAAGGTAAAGGTTATCCTCTGGAAGTAGGTTCCAATTCTTTCATACCCGGATTTGAGGATCAGCTTGTAGGTCTCAGCAAAGGCGATTCTACCGACGTTGAAGTTACTTTCCCGGAAGAATATTTTGTTAAAGAGTTGGCAGGCAAAGAAGCCGTATTTAAAGTTAACGTTCAGGATGTGAAGCGCAAAGAGCTTCCCGAACTCAATGATGAATATGTTGCCGCCAACAGCGAATTTAAAACTGTAGAAGAGTTGCGTGCGGATTACAGGGCGCGTATGGAAAAGGCTGCTGCGGAAAATGCTAAGATCGCTTACGAACGCGCGCTGGTTGATGCCGCAGTAAATAACGCAAAGTTTACAGTGCCGCCCATAATGATTGAGGACAGGATCAGCCAAATGGTTGAAGAAATGAAACTCAGCCTGGAAAGCCGCAAAATGTCTTTGGACATGTATATGCAGTATACCGGTTTGACGATGGAGCAGTTACGTGAAAATCAGCGTGCTGCTGCCGAGGAAAATGTTAAGACTGATTTGGTGCTTGACGCTATTGCCAAGGCTGAAGGAATTCAGGTGGACATGGCTGATGTGGATGCGGAAATCGGTTCCATTGCCAACCAACACGGAGCTTCCGTGGATGAAGTGAAATCCATTATCAAAAATAACGGCACGATGGGTCTGCTTTTAGCAAATATACTGCGTCGTAAAGCAGCTCGCGTAGTAATCGATACAGCAAAATAAATCTGGTTTTTTCGGGGCAGGGGGTTCGGTATACCTT
Source organism: Acidaminococcaceae bacterium (assembly GCA_034180005.1). Lineage (GTDB taxonomy): Bacteria > Bacillota > Negativicutes > Acidaminococcales > Acidaminococcaceae > JAXFPC01. The sequence goes on from JAXFPC010000026.1 coordinate 12,895, forward strand.
TTGCCTCTTTTTTCTTAAATTGATCGAAGCAAAGGAGCTGAGAAAATGAATTATGTACCTATAGTCGTGGAACAATCCAGCCGCGGCGAACGTTCCTATGATATTTATTCCCGTCTGCTTAAAGATAGGATAGTGTTTGTTACCGGCCCGATAGATGACGGTATGGCCAATGTTGTTATTGCCCAACTGCTTTTTTTGGAGTCGGAGGATCCCGATAAGGATATTCATCTGTATATTAACAGTCCCGGCGGCAGTGTAAGCGCAGGTATGGCTATTTATGATACCATGCAGTATATAAAACCTGACGTTTCCACGATTTGTATGGGCATGGCTGCCAGCATGGCTTCTGTGCTTTTGGCCGCAGGTACACCTGGTAAGCGTTTCGCGTTGCCTTATTCCCGTGTGATGATTCACCAGCCTTTGGGCGGAGCGCAAGGTCAGGCTACGGAGATAGAAATACACGCCAGAGAAATATTGCGCATTCGGCAGGAAATGAACGAAGTGCTGGCGCGACATACAGGACAGACTGTAGAAAAAATAGCTGCCGACACTGAAAGAGACCATTATCTTACCAGCGGAGAGGCCAAAGAATACGGACTGATAGACGAGGTTGTCGTGCGCAGCAGAGCAGCGAAATAATATAACGAGGAGTTTTAGGATGGCGTATAATGACGATCACAGCGGTGATGTTTCCTGTTCTTTCTGCGGCAAACGCGAAGGGCAGGTAAGAAAGCTGATTGCAGGAAGAAATGTCTACATATGTGACGAGTGCATCGAATACTGCAAAGAAATGCTGGATGAAGAAAGACTGAGAGATGCCGAAGAGAATTTTCCGGCTTTAGGAGAATTGCCCAAGCCGCAGGAAATAAAGTCGATTCTTGACGAATACGTTATCGGTCAGGATGAAGCTAAAAAAACTTTAGCCGTAGCAGTTTATAATCATTACAAAAGAATCAACTATGAAATGAAACATCCGGAAGACAAGGATGGCGTGGAGTTACAAAAATCCAATATTCTTATGCTCGGTCCTACCGGCAGCGGTAAGACGTTGTTGGCGCAGACTCTGGCTAAGATATTGCAGGTGCCTTTCGCTATTGCCGATGCTACGACTCTGACCGAGGCGGGCTACGTAGGCGAGGACGTGGAAAATATTTTGCTGAAGCTTATCACCAATGCCGATTATGATGTTGAGGCGGCGGAAAGAGGCATAATTTACATCGATGAAATTGATAAGATTTCGCGCAAATCGGAAAATGTTTCCATAACTCGTGACGTATCCGGCGAAGGAGTTCAGCAGGCCTTGCTGAAGATTCTGGAAGGGACAGTGGCTAGCGTTCCGCCCAAGGGAGGACGCAAACATCCGAATCAGGAACTTATTCCAATCGATACCACGAATATTCTCTTTATCTGCGGCGGCGCTTTTGCCGGTCTGGAACATATCATAAACGCACGCGTTGGTAAGAAAAATCTCGGCTTCGGAGCTGATGTCAGAAAAAAAGAAGAGATAAATAACGATGAGGTCTTTGAGAAAGTGTTGCCTGAGGATATCATGAAATACGGTATCATACCTGAGTTTGCAGGACGGCTTCCGGTAGTGGTCACTTTAAAATCTCTTGATAAGCCGGCTCTGATAAAAATTTTGACAGAACCGCGTAATGCTCTGGTTAAGCAATATCAGCATTTTCTTTCCATGGACGGAGTGGAACTTGATTTTGAGCAGGGGGCTTTGGAGGCTATTGCCGAGGAGGCTCTTACGCGTAATGCCGGAGCACGTGGCTTAAGAGCAATAATTGAAGCTATTATGCGTAATGTTATGTATGATGTTCCTTCTCGCGCGGATGTAAAGAAGTGCGTCGTTACGGAAGCTGCGGTGCGCGAGCACAAGGAACCGGATATGATAGTGGGCTGACTTTTTAGGGGGAGGTATAACCTTTCCCTTTTTTGTATAGGAGAAATAATGAGTACAAAAGTTATAAAAAAACCTTTACTTCCCTTGCGTGGAACCATAGTTTTTCCGGGGATGGTAACAAACCTTGACGTGGGGCGTGATAAATCCATTGCGGCTATAGAGGCTGCCATGCTGGAAGACAGAATGATACTGCTGGCTGCTCAGAAAGATGCTCGCAAGTCTGAAATTACAGCGGAAGACGTCTATGAATACGGAGTTCTGGCTGAAATAAAGCAGCAGCTGACGCTGCCGAACGGAGCTAAAAGGATTCTTGTCGAAGGTTTGGAGAGGGTGCGGCTGACATCTGTTCGAACAGAGGGAGAGTTCGTGGCAGAGGCCGAACTACTACAGGGCGAAGCTATTTTTGATAAAGATGTGGAAGCTTTGCGCCGTTTGACAATAGAATCCTTTGAAAAATGGATTCTGCTTACCAAAAAAGTTAATGCTGAGATACTTCAAACATTTAAGTCGCAACATGACAGCGGACGCGTTGCCGATACGATTGTTGTGTATCTGGACTTGACAGATGAAAAAAGGCAGGAATTGCTTGAAGCCGTGAATGTAAAAAAACGGTTGGAGCTTTTGTATACTACTTTGCAAAGCGAGCTGGAAATTTCCGTTCTGGAGAAAGATATAGCAAAACAGGTTCAACAGCAGGTAGAAAAAAACCAAAAGGAATATTATCTGCGCGAAAAAATTAAAGCGATAAGCAAGGAACTCGGCGACGGCGAAGATTTTCAGACGGAGATTGCGGAATACAAAGAACGCATAGGTAAGCTGCCTTTGTCGGAGGAAATTGCTGCAAAAATGTATAAAGAGGTCGAACGGCTGGGGAAAATGCAGCCTATGACACCTGAAGGTGCCGTAATACGCAACTATCTTGACACTGTTTTAGACTTGCCGTGGGGAAAGTACACCGAGGACAATTTCGATTTGCACAGGGCGCAAAAGGTGTTGGATAATGAACACTACGGCCTGAAAAAAGTTAAGGAACGTATTTTGGAGTATTTAGCGGTTCGTGCGCTTGCCAAAAATTCTCACGGAGCTATACTGTGTTTGGCGGGACCTCCAGGCGTAGGCAAGACGTCTCTGGCACAGAGTATCGCCGGAGCATTGCAAAGAAAATTTACGCGTGTGTCACTTGGCGGTGTGCGAGATGAAGCCGAGATAAGAGGTCACAGGAGGACGTACATCGGTGCGTTGCCGGGAAGGATTATTCACGGTATGCAGGATTGTAAAAGTATGAATCCGGTCTTCCTCCTGGACGAGATAGACAAACTTGCTTCTGATTTTCGCGGAGATCCGGCTTCGGCTCTTTTAGAAGCTTTGGATCCGGAGCAGAATGATAAGTTCAGTGATCACTACATCGAAGTGCCTTTTGATCTGTCAGATGTTTTTTGGATTGTGACGGCAAATACCACAGCTACGATTCCGGCGGCGCTTTTAGACAGAATGGAAGTTATAGAGATCGGCAGTTATACGGAAGAGGAAAAAATTCAGATAGCCAAACGGCATTTATTCCCGAAAGAGAAAAAACTGAACGGTTTAGCCGAGCATAAGGTTTCCATAAGCGAAAAGGCGTTGCGTCACATCATACGTGATTATACGAGAGAGGCGGGGGTGCGCAGTCTTGAAAGGAAATTGAGCGCCGTGTGCAGAAAGATCGCTTATAAAATCGTCAGCGGAGAAAACAAATCGGCGCAGGTAACTGATAAAAATTTGGAAAAATATTTAGGTAAGATTATTTTTCTGGATGAAGATATTGTTCTGTCTCCCGAGGTCGGCGTGTGCAACGGTTTGGCGTGGACGAGCATCGGCGGCGAACTGCTCAAGGTAGAAGTTCTTACCATGCCGGGTAAGGGAACGCTTACGCTCACGGGACAGTTGGGAGACGTAATGAAAGAGTCGGCACAGGCCGGGTACACGTATATAAGGAGCAGAGAGGAGGAATTAAAACTTCCTAAAGGATTCAGCGAAAATAAAGATTTGCATATCCATCTGCCGGAGGGGGCGGTGCCCAAGGACGGACCTTCTGCCGGCGTGACCATGGTGACCGCCATGGTATCGGCTCTTACAGGAAGACGTGTTGTAGGCAGTCTTGCCATGACAGGAGAGATTACTCTTTCCGGGCGCGTGGTTCCGGTGGGCGGCATTAAGGAAAAAATGCTGGCTGCATATCGTTACGGTGTAAAAAAAGTTCTGTTGCCATATAAAAATATGCGAGATTTGGATGAATTACCGGAAAAGGTGCGTGAGGAAATGAATTTTATTCCGGTACGCCACCTTGATGAGGTTTTACAATTAGCCTTGGAGGATTAATATGACTTCTGAAAATTGGGATATCATTCGTGCAAACTACATAGCTTCGGCAGTACATGCCGAACAGTACCCCGATAAAATTTTGCCGGAAGCCGCTTTTATAGGCAGGAGTAATGTGGGTAAATCCTCTTTGATCAATTCTTTGTGCCGCAGAAACGGTTTGGCGCGTGTAAGTTCAACCCCGGGCAAGACACAAACCATAAATTTCTATGAACTGCAGGCTAAACACAGCGAGAACGGCACGGAAGAGCGCAAGGAATTTTATTTGGTCGATTTGCCGGGATATGGTTTTGCCAAAACCAACAGAAACAATAAAGAGCAATGGTCCGGCTTTATCAGCGAATATCTTTCCGGCAGCGATAATTTGGCTTTAGTGTGCCAGCTGATTGACATTCGTCATAAGCCTTTGGCTAACGATATGGAGTGTTATCAGTGGCTGCGAGCCTGTGACCTTAAGGTCCAGATAGTGCTTACAAAATCGGATAAACTTTCAAAAAGTGCGGCTTTGGCGCAAAAAAAGCTGTTCATGAAGGAGATGCAGCTGGGTGAGGAGGATATAGTCATCTATTCCTCAACTCAACATAATATGCGCAGCGAACTCATATGCCGCATCATGAAAGTTTTGGAAAGGTGTTGACAACACGCCGTCAGAGCGTTGCAATATGATTGACAGGATTCTACTTTTTTTTACGGCTTTGTTCTTGGGAGGATTGCTGGTAAGTTTGCATTTGCCCATACCTTTTTTACTCGGCGGACTTGCGACATCCCTGTTGTATAAAACTTTTGCATCCGGAGGTGTTTCCTGGCCGAAAAAGTGGCGTGAATACGGATTGATGATAGCAGGGTACGGTATCGGTTCAAATTTTAATGTCGCCGCTTGGCAAAATTTTCTTAAAGAAATTGTCGGCATAACGGAATCAACTGCTGTGATCATGGTGGTCAGCTTTGTCATCGCTGTGATTACCGCAAGAATGACGAAAGCGGATTTGCAAAGCTGCGTAATGGGGATGCTGCCCGGTGGTATAACCATGACCATGTTGCTGGCGGAAGAGGATAAAAGAGTCAATCCCAATATTGTAGCTGTAATGCAGATTATGAGATTGCTTGGGGTCGTAATATCCGTACCGTTTTTGGTGATTTTGCTTTTGAACGCGCGAGTAGGCAGCATTGTCCCTCCAGTTAATCCGCAGGCGACACATTGGTTGATTTTATTGCCTCTGACAATTTTGGGCGGGTTTGTCGCTAAAAAAATTCATATGCCTACGGCCGCATTCTTGGGATCGATCATAGCTACCTCGATATTCTCAATTTCTGTGAACAGTGTGCAGTCTGTTCCTTTTTGGTTGATGTCTCCTGCGCAGGTGAGTATCGGTTTGTTCATGGGGATGCAGCTTGATTCCGCCAGCTTGAGCAAGACGAAAAGAATTCTTCCCTTCGTTTTTTTAGGAACGGCAGTGCTTGTGACAGTGAGTGTTTTCATGGCAAATTTTCTGGCAGTAAGGTATAATTTTTCTCTGGCTACAGCTTTTCTTGCTTTGGCCCCCGGAGGTATTGCTGAGATGGCTTTGGCAGGAATGAGTATGGGCGAAGATGTTTCGATCATTCTTGTTTATCAGATGGCGCGTTTGTTGGCAATTAATATTTTTGTGCCTCCGCTGCTGAAAGCTTATTTCGGAAAGGCGCCCAACTGATGTGTTGGATTGTTCAACGATATACTCCTGATTAAAGAGGGACGTACAAGGTAATCTGTTCCATCGTGTAAATGCAAGCGGCTGCTTCGGCAGCCGCAAATTTTTTGTTGACAAAATCATAAAGATAAGATAATATACATTTACCTACTAAGTAGATTGGTTTAAATTGAGCTCTTGAGATAGGTTCTACGGAATTTGAAGACTCAATAATACAAATCTATATATTGCATGAAATATGTTTTGGAATTTAATTATTGTTAACAAGCGAGGAGAGAATTATTATGGCAAAAATTTTTACATCAGCAGACCAGCTTATCGGAGGTACGCCTCTTTTGGAGCTTACACACATTGAAAAAAATAATGGGTTGGAAGCTAAACTCTACGCTAAGTTGGAGTATTTCAATCCTGCCGGTTCCGTCAAAGACAGAATAGCCAAAGCAATGATAGATAAAGCTGAAGCTGATGGAAAACTTCGCGAGGGATCCGTGATTATTGAGCCGACCTCCGGCAACACCGGTATCGGACTTGCCTCTGTTGCCGCAGCTCGCGGATATAGGATCATTATTGTTATGCCGGAAACCATGTCTGTGGAACGCCGGCAGCTGATGCAGGCATACGGCGCTGAACTGGTGCTTTCCGACGGCGCTCTCGGTATGAAGGGAGCGATAGCTAAAGCAGAGGAATTGGCAGCTTCGATTGAGGGAAGTTTTATCCCCGGGCAGTTTGTAAATCCGGCCAATGCGGCAGCGCACATAGCAACTACCGGACCGGAAATATACAGTGATACGGACGGAGAAGTTGATATTTTTGTAGCCGGTGTAGGTACCGGCGGTACGATTACGGGTGTCGGAGAATATTTAAAATCACGTAACCCGAATATTAAAGTAGTCGCAGTAGAGCCGGCTGCTTCTCCTGTTCTTTCACAAGGAACGGCCGGTGTACATAAAATTCAGGGCATAGGGGCAGGATTTATTCCGGAAGTTTTGAATACAGAAATTTATGATGAGATTATCACAGTCAGCAATGAGGATGCTTTTGCTACAGGTAAACTCATCGGCAGAAGTGAAGGCATTTTGGTCGGTATTTCTTCCGGTGCCGCTGTTTGGGCAGCGATGGAAGTGGCCAAAAGACCGGAAAATTACGGTAAAAAGATTGTAGTGCTTTTACCTGATACGGGGGACAGATATCTTTCCACACCGTTGTTCGCAGAATAAAAATATTAAAAAATACCGACGGATTTACCGTCGGTATTTTTTATGTTGTGAGCAGAATAAAACTGTAGTGAATATTGAGAGGATAATTTTCTTTCTTGAAATTATCTTTCCGCAATGTCAGAATATAAAAATAAAATATAAAAGCTATTGTGATATTGTAGTATATTCAGATATAATATTCTTTGTCAAAACAGATGATATTAATAATAAAATATAATACTATGAATTGACTTAATTTAATTTGTTTAATATAATTACAGTATTGATCAGAATATGCGTTACAACTCTCACATATCCGCGCTTGAACAGAGCAGCGGATATTTGTGCGTAAGGACAAATCAGATTGCCGAGCCGTATCACGCGACCATGTAAGTTTGGGTGTGATGCTGCTGCAATATATTTTGCAAAACGTTAAAGGAGAGTGTAACATGAAACAAAAAAACTACAAGAGTATTTTGCTATCGACTCTATTGTGCGGCGGTCTGCTATTGCCGTCGGGAAGAGTTTTGGCAGAGGAAGAATTGGTTGTCTTTGATATGGACCCTATGGTGATTACTGCACAGCGTGTAGACACTAAGGAATTGGACACTCCGGCTTCTATTGAAATTTACGATGCGGAAAAAATAGAGAAAAGCGGCGGAGCGAATGCTTACGATGTTTTGAAGAACACTCTGGGAGTCATAACGCAGTCACAGGGAATTAACGGAGCTTCGATGGGTACTATGACCAGTAAACTTATGATTCGCGGCATTGAGAAGGGTACTTTGGTACTGGTGAACGGTGTTTCGGTAAATCTTGACGGTAAGTACAGTCTGGATAATATCCCCTCCGAATCCATTGAAAAAATA
>JAXFPC010000044.1:0-4946 GCA_034180005.1 Acidaminococcaceae bacterium
CCTGCCTGCGTAAGCTCAATATTATCTCCGGATTCAAACTTTACTGTATCGCCGGCTTTAACTGCTTTTTTCTCCTTTCCGCTTGCAGTAGCGGAATCTACATTCCATGCGGCGCTGTTAATGGCATCAGCTATATCTCCCGCAGTCACCAGCTTATTTTTATCGCCGTCAGCTACGTCTTCCACTTTGCCGTCAGCATCTGTTGCCAAGCTTACCGTGTTCAGACCTAATTTATATTTCGTCGTGGTCGTACCGTTAGGATCGGTTTCAGGCGTCGTTGTAAGCTTCAGCCCGTCGCCTTCTTTCTCCACAACAGCCTTATCCGCATGCACGGTGTAGATACTTTGACCTGCTGTGCCTTTGGTTTCCTCAACCTGCACATTGCTTCCGGCTGCAACTTCAGTCTTCACTCCCGCTGCCGCCTTATCGAGCTGCGATTTATTTACAGCGTCGCCGTCTTCGGTGCCTGCCGCTAAGTTGGTGATCTTCTTGCCGCCCATGTTGATGCCCGCGCTGTTGAGTACCGGACCGTTATTGACGGTTACCGAGTCTACGGTGATATCCTTCTTCAATGCGTAAGTGAACGCCGTGCCTGCCTGCGTAAGCTCAATATTATCTCCGGATTCAAACTTTACTGTATCGCCGGCTTTAACTGCTTTTTTCTCCTTTCCGCTTGCAGTAGCGGAATCTACATTCCATGCGGCGCTGTTTATGGCGTTCATGACGTCTCCGGCTGTAGCCAAAGCACTGCTGTCCTGCGCAGTTCCGGTACCGCTTCCGTCCGTAGCGTTTCCGTCCAAAGCAACCTTTCCGTCTTCAACTTTCAGCGCCTGAGTAACAGTATTATATTTTACAGTTGCTCCCGTTCCGTCCGCAACAACTTGTGCGGTCGTATGATTTCCGTTAAGGAAGCTTACTTTCTCTTCCGGACTGATATTTGCTACACGGGTCTTATCATTTCCGGCTACCTGCCAACCGCTTTCAACGCGGTTAGCCACAGCATAGAGCTGAGATCCGTTTACCGCATCCGTAGAGGAAGCGCTGACTTCTCCCGGAGCAACGTTAACAATCTGGCGTGTAGTTTCGCCGTCTTTACCTACGGAAACGACTCCGATTCCTTTGTCTTCTCCGGCAAAACCGGAATAAGTAAATGTTCCATTATTTACCGTTGCGATAGAACCGGTATCAACCGAGGTGAAGACTTTATCAACAGCGCCGCTGCCCAGCGCAACTGAATTTGCATTAGTTGCGCTGCTATTGCTGCCCAACGCCAATGATTTTTCGGCAGAAGCTTCTGCCTTCTTACCCATAGCCATAGACATACTGCCGCTTGCAGTTGCTTGCGTTCCCATGGCAATAGCATTCTCATTGCTTGCAACGGAAGACAAACCAATAGCGTACGCCTCTTGGCCGCTTGCGTTTGAACTGCGTCCGATAGCGGTAGCATCTTTGGCAGTAGCTTGTGCTGCATAACCTATGGCAGTTGCTGCGCTCTGGTTGTTATCTTCAGTTCCATTCTTATCTCCAGTAAGAGCTCTCGTGCCTATTGCAATGTTCGATCTGCCGAAAGCCTGAGCTTTATCGCCTATGGCGTATGCTGAAGCTGCTTTTGCCTCGGCCTCATTGCCGATAGCGTATGCCCTGTCAAAGAGTGCTTTTGCATTCGTGCCTATGGCATATGTATTACCTTTTTCAGTCCTGGAGTTGGAACCTAAAGCCAAACTGTGTGTACCTGTAGCGTCTGCGTTTTTACCGATGGCGATAGAGCCGTCGCTGGATGATGTAGCATCCGTACCTATAGCTATGGAGTCATGCATAACGGCATTTTGAATTTCCAGAGAGTTAAGCTTATCCTGATATGCATTCTTAGCCGTATCTCTGACTGATCCTGCTGTAGCTACCTCGCCTTCTAAGCCGGTCTTTTTGGTTTCCGCAGAATTTTTTGCAGCTTCCGCAACTCCCTGATAGGACACTGCCTCATTTTTTAAGTCTGTAATCAACGCCAAAGCTCTCTCCGCATTTTCATATGCAGTCTTCTTGGCCACAAGATCTGCAGGAGCAGTAGCTGGATTAGCTACAGCAGCATCGTAAGCTGACTTTGCGGAATTTCTGGCCGTTACGGCCGCATTATAGTTTGCAGTAACATTTGCCGCTTCCGCTGCGGCATCATTGTAATTTGCCACCGCCTGATCGTAATCTGCAGTTGCCTGCGAAAGTTCGGCAGATTTTGCTTTATAAATAGTTTCTTTGTCGGAATAATCTTTTGCAGCTGCCTCGTATCCTGAATAATCAGCTCTCGTTACACCGGCCAACGCATTAGCTCCGACGGCAACCGAACCTTTTGCTACAGCCTTAGCATCTGTGCCTACAGATGTTGTTTTTTCGTTTAATGCTTTGGCGGAAATGCCTGCAGCCAAGCTGTCTTTACCCACAGCTCCCGCAGCGGTCATCAACTCGCCGCTGTTGTTGTCAAATTTTCCTCCAACATTATTGCCGTTTCCGGTGTGGAAATGAGTATTTGTATTCTCAGCCAACCGCACACCTAAGGAGTAAAGCTGAGAACCGTTTACCGCATCGGTGGAGTTATGAGAAATATTGCCCGCAGCAACATTTTTCAACTGTCTTTCTCTTCCCATTCTGCCGATGCTCACATACTGACCTTCATCCGAGACCTGGCCGGCAAAACCGGAGTACGTAACCGTTTCACCCGAACTTGTATTTATAGTTGCCTGCTCAACAGTAGCCACCGGAACAGGCGCACCTAAAGTTCCTTTCACCGAAGATGAATTATCTCCAAGAACAACGGAACCTTTTGTCTGCAAACCTGTAATATTGGATCCTAAAGCTACCGATCTTTCTCCGGAAACTTTAGTATTGGAACCTAAAGCCAAAGATGAAGAACCCGTACCCTCGGAAAATGTTCCTATGGCGATAGCATTGGTACCACTGGTAGCAGCATTGGAACCAATCGCCATGGAATTGTCACCCTTAGCCACCGAACTGCCGCCTAAAGCAACGGCCACTGCAGCATCAGCCACTGCATTAGTGCCTATGGCTACAGTATTATCCTGCTTCGCAACAGACTTGGAACCGTAGGCAAGAGCATTCTCGCCGTCAGCGTGAGCATTGAAACCTACAGCTGTAGCTCTTTCTTTGATAGCGTTGGCACCCGTACCGATAGCCGAAGTATAATTGTTCAAAGTTTTCGCTCCGGCACCGATGGACACGCCGCCGTCAGTTGCTGTAATGCCGTCGCCGACAATGGCGCCGGAACCGATCGCTGTACCCAGATCGGCATTCCTTTTCACTTGTGCAGCCATACCTAGAGCAGTTCCCAAAGAGGATCTGGAAAAAGATTTGATACCGATAGCTACTGAACCGTCCATTGCCGATGTGGTTGAATAAATCCCGCCAACTTGATTTGGAGGAAGATTTTCTTTTACTAAAAGTTTATATTTTTTCTGCGCATCGGAAGTTACATTGCCGTAATCATTGCCGCCGATAGCTACGGAGGAATGTCCGGCTATAGCCTGAGCACCGATGGCGATCGACTGATCACCGATTGCTCTGCTGTCCGCGCCTATTGCTGTAACTTCATTTACTCTAAGAGTTGTTTTGCCGGTATCAACACCAGCCAATTGAAAAATATTCTGTTCAAAATTGGCTGCATCAACTGTGATGTTTCCACTGGACATATTGTATCTTGTATCTGCAAAATCAGCTACCACACCACCGGTAGGATTATCCTTATATATAAGTCCGCCCAAAGCGCTTGCGCCTATGGCAGTAGATAACCTTCCACCTGCGGAATAAACCTTTCCGTTACTACTGTTGAGGAAAGAACCGCCGTAAATAGTAGCGTTAGAACCGATAGCTATAGCGCCGTTTTTTACACCGTAATTCAGACCACCTTTTGCCTCTGCCCCCGCGCCTATGGCTAAGCTCCCTTCATTACGAGCTTTTGAACCTTGTCCTATAGCGATGCTTTTTTCACCCTCGGCAAGAGAATCCGAACCGATAGACAAAGCGTGTGTAGCCATAGCTTTGGAATTGATACCCAAAGCTACAGCAGCCTGTAGCGCCTGGGACAATGCGCCTATAGCTGTAGCGTTGGCATTGGTGGCGTCAGCTTTGTAACCGACAGCAACAGTCTGACTGCCGTTACCATTATTACCCTTAGCCTCAGCTCCAACAAACACATTGCTAGCCCCTGTTTCAACAAGGACGTCCGTGCCGTTGGATTTCACGTTCCCGCCACCTGACGGAGCCGTAGCTGCCGTTGCGGCATAAACATTCCCTGCTGAACCTACAACAAACGCCGAAATAAGAGCGGCAGCTAAAACCTTGGTACCTCTGCTGTTACTCTTTGCGTATTCCGAAACAACCACGTAGCAATTTCTGGCCTTACTCCAGACAACTTTATAGATCTTGTTCATGCATTTCTCCTTTTTCAATGAAACAACAAAAAATAAATATTCTCCCGTAATGTATACTGTATTATTATATATTTTAATAATAAAAAGTCAACATAATTCTAGTCCATCGGTAGGAATTCACATTCTTTTCATAAGCCCCGCATCCGTACGCTGCAACATTTTTCACATCCTTTAGATTGGAGCTTTTTCTATTCCCAAAATGTTCCAAAAACCGCGCAGCTGAAAAATATTTCCCGCTTAACGACCGCGCTTACAAACATAGCTCAATATTTTGTTCCTGGGTATGCTATGCCTGCTTTTTAAATGTACAGCAACCCAAACCGACACTCGACAAATTTATCTGCCGCTAAAATTATCTGACTGCAATGTCGGAAAAATTCAGACAGCCACGGCTCACAAAACAAAAAAAGCACTCAAGTTTCCTTGAATGCTTATCTTTTATATGGCGGAGTGGGTGGGATTCGAACCCACGCACGGGGTAAACCGTCTAACGATTTAGCAAAAATGCCC
>JAXFPC010000035.1:0-23037 GCA_034180005.1 Acidaminococcaceae bacterium
TATTTTTACAAAATATAAAAGAGCAGAGATTGATTGAAAAGTATGTCACCAGGTTATCGTTATGCGACAAATATTTTCGAAAAGCACGTTGTAACATAATAGGATTTATGTTAAAATACTATGGTACTGATTTAAAGGTAAGGGGGTTAGCCTGTGCTGGAAACTGTTTTGGTAGCTTTAGAGATTATTGTCTGCATTACTTTGATCGCCGCAGTATTGCTTCAGTCGGGAAAAGGCGGAGGCATGGGAAGTGCTTTGGGAGGAAGTGACGGCGCTTTCTTCGGAAAAGGTAATGATCTTGATACGGTTCTGGCCAAAGCTACCATCTTTTTGGGCTGTGCTTTTGCCGTTATTACTCTGGCGTTAGCAAAGATGAACGCTTGATTTATTTTGTCAAAAGAACGTGAGAACGTTCTTGCTATTATATTTTTTTATTAAAGAAAGGGGTTAGGGTTTTGAGTTCCTACTTATCCATTTCCGTTGCAGTCGGATTGCTGGCTTTGGCAGTTGCCTTTATGATGTCCAGCAATATCGGCAAAGCCAGCGCCGGTAATGCGCGCATGCAAGAAATTGCAGGCTACATTCATGAAGGTGCGATGGCGTTCTTGTACAGAGAGTACAAGTATCTTTCTGTTTTTGTATTGGTTGTAGCTGCGATTATCGCCGCTTTTCTTTCACCTTTGACAGCCGTGTGTTTTATTGCCGGCGCAATTTTTTCTATTTGCGCAGGCTACTTTGGAATGAACGTTGCTACTAAAGCTAATGTTCGTACGGCTGAAGCTGCTCGTCACGGTATGCCAGAAGCATTGAAGATTGCTTTTTCCGGTGGTGCGGTAATGGGACTTGGCGTAGTCGGTCTCGGTATTGCCGGTGTTGCAATCAGCTATGCTGTTTTCCAAAACGTTGATATTGTTACCGGTTTCGGTTTAGGCGCAAGCTCTATTGCGCTTTTCGCACGTGTTGGGGGCGGTATCTATACTAAAGCTGCCGACGTGGGCGCAGATCTTGTAGGTAAAGTAGAAGCAGGCATCCCCGAGGATGATCCTCGTAACCCGGCCACTATAGCAGACAATGTCGGCGATAATGTCGGCGACGTTGCCGGTATGGGTGCGGACTTATTCGAGTCTTATGTCGGCGCTATTATCTCGGCCATCACTCTTGGCGCAGTTGCTTATCCGGGCGGCGAAGGAGTGGAGTATGTATTCTCACTCGCTTTTGCCGGCATTGTGGCATCTATTATCGGTATTTTGTTTGCTGCTAACAGCAAGTCCACCAATCCTCAGACTGCGTTGAACAACGGAACGTATGTTGGCGGTGTTATTGTTATTATCGCTGCCGGAGTTCTTTCCAACATGATTTTCGGTTCATTGGCTGCGTTTACGGCTATAGCTGCAGGATTGATTGTCGGCTTGGCTATCGGTAAAATTACAGAGGTATATACATCTGCCGATTATGACTCTGTTAAGAAAATTGCCGACTCTTCCGAAACAGGTCATGCTACCGTTATTATCTCCGGTTTGGCAGTCGGTATGTATTCTACATTTATACCGATGCTGCTGATTTGTCTCGGCGTTATAGTTTCTTTCTTCTGCATGGGCGGCGTTAATAATACCGGCATGGGACTCTTCGGTATCGCTCTCGCAGCCGTAGGTATGCTTTCAACTACCGGTCTTACGGTAGCTGTTGACGCATACGGACCGATTGCCGATAATGCCGGCGGCATCGCAGAAATGTCCGAGCTTCCCCATGAAGTTCGTGAAATTACCGATACTCTTGATTCCGTAGGTAATACTACCGCGGCAATCGGTAAAGGTTTCGCTATCGGATCTGCCGCTTTGACAGCATTGGCATTGTTCTCCGCGTATGCGCACGTGGTAAATTTGGAAGCTATAAATCTTCTCAGTCCTGTCACTTTGATTGGTTTGTTCATAGGAGCTACACTTCCTTTCGTATTTGGTGCCATGACTATGGAATCAGTAGGTAAAGCTGCCAACGAAATGGTTGTTGAAGTACGTCGCCAATTCAAAGAGATTCCGGGTCTTATGGAAGGTACTGGCAAAGCTGATTATCGCAGATGTGTAGAAATCTCTACAGCAGCTGCATTGCATGAAATGATTCTTCCTGGAGTGATGGCTATTGTCGCTCCGTTGCTCATGGGTATGCTTTTCGGCGCAGAGGCGTTGGGCGGAATGATCGGTGGATCTTTGGCATCCGGCGTTCTTGTAGCAATTTTAATGGCTAACGCCGGCGGTGCCTGGGATAACGCCAAGAAGTATATCGAATCCGGAGTTCACGGCGGCAAGGGATCAGATTCTCACAAGGCTGCTGTCACCGGCGATACCGTAGGTGATCCGTTCAAAGATACTTCCGGACCTGCGATGAATATTCTCATTAAATTGATGACCATCGTGTCCTTAGTGTTCGCTCCGGTTATAGCTTCTCACGGCGGAATGTTGCTGGGAATGTTTAAATAACGGTAAACAAAGGCGTTCGTCTCTTTAAAGGGATGAACGCTTTTTTCTATGTTTTGTAAAAATCAGACGGCAATATGTTATAATGTTGTTGGATATTAAAAAAGATATTTTTACGGAGGTAGTGGCGTGCAGGTTAAGGAAGGGGCTGAAGAATTTTTTCTGGAAGGAACTTCAAACAAAGCGGTTCTGCTGATTCACGGGTACACAGGTACACCTGCGGAGATGCGACTTTTAGGAGAGTATCTGCAGAAAAGAGGATTCAATGTTCTCGGTATACGCTTGCCCGGACACGGAACATCTGAAGAGGAATTAAAGCAGACGACAGCTGTTGATTGGTATGCAGTTGCGGAAAGAGCCTTTAAAGATTTGCAGGCGCGTTTTGCTTATGTCATGGTTGCCGGATTATCCATGGGCGGACTTTTGACTTTAAAGCTTGCCAAGGAGTATGCTGTTGAAAAAATAGCGCTTATTGCGACACCGATTTTTGTACCGGACAAAAGGCTGCCTTTCTTAAGAATTCTAAAATATTTTGTACCGTACATTGCAAAAAATAAGAAAGACTACGGAGAAGCTCAGCCGTACAATCTTTCTTATTCAAGAATGCCTACAAGGCCGCTTATAAGTCTTTTCAGATTGTTGCATCAGTGTAAAAATGCTTTGAGCAGTATCAAGGTGCCGGTGCTTATTCTTCAGTCAAAAACAGAAAAAACTGTTTCGCCTAAAAGCGCTCAGTACATATACGATCATTTATCGAGTAAAAAAAAGAAACTCATCTGGTTTAACGACAGCGGACATATTTTAACTCTTGATAAAGAAAGAGAGCAGGTCTTTAAGGCCATAGAAGAATTTTTCAGGGCATAAGAATTTTACTGAGGTGTATAATGCAAAGAAAAGAAATAAGAGCAGCTATCATGAATTTCATGCGTGAGACCAGCTATGCTCCGATGACTTCTGAGGAGCTGTTGGAGGCACTGTGCTCTACACGTACTCCAGATATTTTTTGGCAGGAGCTTTTGGCTTTAGAAAATAACGGAGAAATTATTAAGACTCGTTTCGATACCTACGGAGTGCCTGAAAAAATGGGTTTGGTAGCAGGAAAACTACAGCTTACGAGTAAAGGATTCGGCTTTGTGATACCGGATAACAAAGGCGACAGACCTGACGTTTTTATTCCGCCGAAAGCGTTGAACGGCGCTATGAACAATGATCGTGTGCTGGCCAGAGTCAACAGCAGGATAAGCGGACAAAAACCGGAGGGAGAAATTCTACGTATTATAAATCATGCCAACAGTAAAGTTGTAGGTGTGTTTTATCAAACGGGAGATTTTGCTTTCGTAACTCCTGACGATAAGCGCATTGGGCAGGATATTTACATTATGCGCCGGCATTTTCACGGTGCCAGAAACATGCAAAAAGTAGTTGTGGAGATAACGCAATGGCCTATGGAGCACCGGAAGGCGGAAGGCAAAATAATTGAAGTTCTCGGAAATCCGGGAGACGTCGGGTTAGAGATACTTTCCATAATCAAGCAAAACGATCTGCCGTTGGAATTTCCACAGGAAGTGCTGGCAGAGGCGGAAAAGGTTCCGACCGTTGTAAATGCGGGAGAACTTGAACATCGTAAAGATTTGCGCAAACGCGTCATTGTTACTATTGACGGAGCGGATGCCAAGGATCTGGATGATGCCGTTTATGTAGAACAGCTTAATAACAAAGAGTTTCTGCTCGGAGTTTATATAGCCGATGTCAGTTATTATGTCAAGGAAAATGACGCTTTGGACAGAGAAGCTTACAACAGAGGTACCAGCGTTTATCTTGTAGACAGAGTGTTGCCCATGTTGCCTCCGCGCCTTTCCAACGGTATTTGCAGTCTTAATCAGGGAGAGGATCGCCTGGCTATGGCTTGCGAGATGAAAATAAACGATAGAGGAGAATTGCAGTCGTATGAAATTTTTTCGGCGGTAATCAATGTCACATATCGTTTAACATACGACACTGTACGCGACATTTTAGACGGTGACGAGGAGCAGTGCGTCAAGTATGCCGATATTGTTCCCATGCTGCGGCAAATGGATCGTCTGCGCCTAATATTGCACGATATGAGGAAGCGTAGAGGTGCGGTTGACTTTAATGTCCCTGAGCAAAAAGTTGTTTTGGACGAAAAGCTTAAACCGGTTAAAATAGTTCAACGCATCCATGGCAGTGCGGAATCGCTGATTGAAGAATTTATGCTTGCCGCCAATGAAACAGTGGCTTCTCACATGACTAAAATGAAATTGCCTTTTGTATATCGCGTTCATGACATACCGGATGAAGAAAAAATGAAGCAGTTGTCCAAGTTGCTTGTTAATTTTAATATTAAATTTACTCCGGGCGAAGATGTCAAACCGAAAGAAATACAAAAGGCTGTCGAGGAAATAACAGGCAGACCTGAGGAAAGATTGGTGACTACGGTCGCTCTTCGTTCTATGAAACAGGCGGTATATCAAACTGAAAATTTAGGACATTTCGGTCTTGCCGCCAAAAACTACACGCATTTTACTTCCCCTATAAGAAGATATCCCGACCTTATCGTACACAGGTTGCTGAGGATGTCGGGAGAAAATTACGCAGGTAAGAAGCAGAACAAAGAAAATTTGTTGGAAAAGCTTAATGTTATCAGCGAACACTCTTCTCTGCGTGAACGTGCTGCAGCGGAAGCTGAAAGAGCTACTGTGGAATTAAAAAAGGCTGAGTACATGGCTGAACATGTGGGCGAAGAATTTGAAGGCGTGATTTCCGGAGTTACCGCTTTCGGCATGTTTGTGGAGTTGGAAAACGGAGTAGAAGGACTGGTTCACATTTCCAGCCTGATAGATGATTATTACGAATATTTCGAGGAGCGCTATGCTTTGGTAGGAAGTCATTCAGGCAAAATGTATCGTTTAGGAGACCGGGTTCGCGTTGAAGTTCTCCATGTTAGTATTAGTGAGATGAGTATTGACTTCATCATGGCCGGGGAAGACGATAACGTCAGAGAGCATATAAAAGCTTTGCTTCTTTCAAAGAAAACGGTTCCCAAAATCAGCGCAGGTGCTTCAGCTCATACTGAACATTCCGGTAAAGATAAGAAAAGCCGCCGAAACAAAAAAGCTGATCGCGGCAGAGTTAAAACAGAAAAAAGACGGCGCAGGAAACACTGAATTTAAGTAAACTGCACAGGATGAGAGATTATGACGGAAAAAATAAAAATCATTTCAGAAAATCGTAAAGCGAGACATGATTACTCAATAATCGAAACCTATGAAGCCGGTATTGCTTTGACCGGTACAGAGGTAAAATCTTTGCGAGCCGGGAAGGCCAATTTAAAGGACAGCTATGCTCAGATAACAAAAACAGGCGAAATGTTTTTGTATAATTTGCATATAAGTCCGTATGATCACGGCAATATTTTTAATCACGAGCCCGTGCGCAGTCGCAGGCTGCTGTTGCATCGTTCGGAAATAAATAAACTGTTGGGTAAGGTGAAAGAAAAAGGTCTGGCCTTGGTGCCGCTTAAATTATATTTTAAGCACGGCTTGGTAAAAGCTGAAATAGCTCTGGCTGCCGGGAAAAAGCTCTACGATAAAAGGCAGGATTTGGCCAAGAAGGATGCTAAAAGAGAAATGGAACGTGCACTTAAGGAACGTAACAGATGACAGTTGCTTTTTCGAGCAGAACGTGCTAGAATGACATCTGATGCATCATGAAGCCAGCTTCGGTTGCAGTATGTTTTTAAAGGGGATGTACTGGTTTCGACGGGGATAGGTGTTGTATGATAAGCGAGCCGTGGTTCCATCTGCACGTTAATCGGTGGGACGTTTAAATATAAACGCTAACGAAGAATACGCTTTAGCAGCTTAATTGCTAACTGTTCGCCGAGTTTTTCCCGCAGACGAGGCAGAACAGAAAATTTGCGGGATACCTTTAATTGCAGCTTCGGTATATAGAGGGAAATTTTAGAAGCTAGCGGACAAGCAGCCCGTCGTCAGGCGGTTTGGAAGCGAAAATAAGTATGACGTCTGCGCTCGGAGAAATTTGTATGATAATATTTTCGGACAGGGGTTCGACTCCCCTCATCTCCACCAAAAATGGTTAGATGATGTGAATATTTTCGGTTTTGCGATAAGGCAGCCAATTATGGCTGCCTTATCTTTTTCTTCGAAATATATTGACTGTTTGCGACTCCGGGAATTAAACGCTTTTGTAAAAATTCGTAAGCTTATAATTTTATTGTTGCAAGGGAGATGCTTCGGTGAGAATAAAATATAATGCGGACAGAAATGTTCGCTAATATGCACGTGACTGTTTGGTTTTTTAGACAAAATGTTTCTCAAAATTTTTCAGAACTCCGGTAAAATATGTTGCGCGCGAAAGCAAATTGAATAGTATTTTGAAAGCGAAGTACAGATATATTCCGCAAAAAAATACGCGCAGAAAGCTGCGCGTGTTAAAATAGCATTAGTTTCGGTTAAAAGAACAACAATTGCGTTCGATAGATTGCAGATACACCTGCCTGCAAAGCTGAAAGACATCCTAAAGAGAGCGCGACCAGCAGAGCTAGCTCTTGTACCGATATGGTTTGTTGTTCTAAGAGTGCTTTTCTGAAGATTCTGATGCTCAAGGTTATCAGCATGCCGAAGAGGAAAAGCGCAAATAAAATATTCCACATAATCATTCTCCACATTAAAATGTTGCGAGTTGTTGACGGAAAAACATTTCTCTGTATGAATAATTATATTTTAGCCCTATATAGTTGTCAAATTACAGCCGGATAATAATTACGACCGTGTAGACAAATAATCTCCGTGAGGATTATTTTGACCGCAGATTATTACTGTGCTAAAATCATAAGAAGGACTTCATGTTGGAACGAGGAATATAGAGATTTATGAAAAAAATTTCCATTGTGGTTCCTGTGTTTAATGAGCAGGATAATATCAGAGAATTTCACAAAAGAATAGTTGATATCATGAAAGGCGGTACATACGATTATAATTTAATTTTTGTAGATGACGGTTCCTCTGACGGAACTGCGGCGATAATTTCTCAACTGTCCGCCGACGACAAGCATGTGGAAGCCTATTTACTATCCCGTAACTATGGACATCAAATGGCCATTACCTGCGGTCTTGATCATGCTGACGGAGATGCCGTCATAACCATGGACGGAGATTTACAGCATCCGCCGGAACTGCTGCCGGAGTTGCTTTCACTGTGGGAAAATGGCAGCGAGATTGTCCAGACAAGAAGAATTGCTACCGAAGATGCAGGCCTGTTTAAAAGCGTTACATCTAAACTTTATTATAAGATTATAAATGTGCTTTCCAATGTGGAGATTACTCCGGGAGGCAGCGATTTTCGGTTAATGGACAAGCGCGCTGTAGAAGCGTTCAGGTTGTATCGAGAACGGGCTCGTTTTATACGTGGCTTGGTGAACACTCTTGGGTTTAAAGTAGCTATGGTAGATTTCGTAGCTCCGCCGCGTTTTGCCGGGAAATCAAAATTCAGTCTCAAAAAAATGTTGCACTTCGCTTTGGACGGTATCACGGCTTTTTCCAAGTTGCCGTTGCGTTGGGCTTTTTACATAGGATTATTTTTCGGATTTATAAGCATTATGTTGCTGCTCCATGTTATGTATGTAAAATTTATTGCTGACGATGCTGTCGCCGGATGGGCGACGATGACGGTAAGCATTTTGTTTTTGGGAGGAATTCAGCTTATCGGAATAGGAATTTTGGGTGAGTACATAGGGAGAATTTTTGAGGAGATCAAACATCGACCGCTTTATATAGTTGCTCGACATATTAAGAATGACGAATAGTACGAATGAGTTGGAACTTCGCACAAAGAGCGCTGCGAAACTGTAATTATAAATGATTTTTTAGTGTAAAAATTGCTAAGTATACAATTTTTATAATTTGTTGTTTTACAGCAAGAGAAAAATATGATATAATACATCTCGTACTAAGTGTGAGAGGACGTGTTTGCCTTTGCTAAAGAGAAGACTGCTGTTGCTTTGCTTTGTTATAGTAATGAGTTTCACTGGTATTGCCACTGCGTTCGCATCTTTTGAGCGCGGCGATGACGGTCAGGAAGTGATTGCCATTCAGAAGCGTCTAGTTGAACTTAACTATACTATAAGTAATATAGATGGAGATTTTGGTCCGGAAACTGAGAAGGCCGTAAAAAAATTTCAGCTCGACAGAGGATTGGAAGTTGATGGAGTAGTCGGACCGGCGACATATAAGGCTTTGATGAACAAAGAGATGCCGCCAAACCGTAGCAATAATAAAGTAAGATCCGTCCTGCGGGCTGCCTACAGCGTTATGGGGACGCCTTATGTTTTCGGCGGAACGACGCCGTACGGTTTTGATTGCTCAGGTTTTACTCAATACTCTTTTGCAAGAGCGGGAATTTCTCTTCCGCGTATGGCTGATGAACAGTATTATTCCGGTAGAAAGATTTCTATAAACCAATTACGTCCGGGAGATTTGGTGTTTTTTACCACTTATGAACCGGGAGCTTCCCACTGCGGTATATATATAGGCAACGGTAACTTTATCCATGCAGGTACGAGCACAGGCGTGACCGTAGCATCCGCCTTTACAGGCTATTGGGGTGCAAGATATTACGGGGCATGCAGAGTCCTTTAAATCAATTCTGAATTTGTGAAAGCAGACAAGCTTCGGCTTGTCTGCTTCTTGATTTTGTGAGAACTATTTTGCTACAGTTGTTATTTTAAATCATGAATATTTTCAGAGTAATGTCGATCAAGCTTTGAAGTATTTTTGTTTCGGTAAAGAGTGGATACAAAGACTTTTTGAGCGCTATTGCGTTGAAGCAAATTATAAAAAGCGGTACACTTTAGCTTTTCCTGCCGGTTTGTCAACTTTGTACGCCGTTTGTAAAATCTTGATTGAAAAGTCCCCACACCTGTTTTTGGTTGGCATTTATAATATTGTGTGCTATAATTTACATGAAGTATGATATTTTCTGGTAAGAAGAAGTTATTCTACACGGTCCCGCCGCTGTGCAAGCATCAGCTTAAGTCAGCAACCAGCGTTTTTTTGATCTGTTCCACGAGTGATGGAAACAGCATTGTATCTTTGCATTTTCACGTGAAGTAGCGAATTTGTTCCTTTCTTCGAAGTGTTATGTGAGTGTGAGAACTGTTCTAAGCTTTCGTCGGAATAGGCGGAAGCTTATTTTTATTATCGATATATAATTCTATTTAAAACAAAAAAATAAAGGAGAAGTTAATGGAAGAATATCAGTTTTCCTACGGAAAGAGTCTGCGTTGCGGCTACACAACCGGAAGCTGTGCCACCGCCGCCGCTAAAGCGGCAACAGTTATGTTGCTGAGCGGTGAACGCGTTGACGTAGTAAACATTGATACACCGAAGGGCATCAGACTTGCTTTGGAGCCGTTAAAAATAGAGCGTACGAATAATTATATCAGCTGCGCCATAGAAAAAGATTCCGGAGATGATCCGGATGATACGAATCATATTCTTGTCTACGCCAAGGTTGAGAAACAACAGCATCCTGGTATAGAGATTAAAGGCGGAGTAGGTGTCGGTGTAGTAACCAAACCCGGACTTGCTTGCGCTGTAGGAGGGCCGGCCATAAATCCCACGCCGCGTCGCATGATTACGGAAGCTGTGGAAGAAGTTAAGGCGGCATACGGTTATGAAGGTGGCCTACTGGTGACAATTTCCATACCGGAGGGAGTGGAGATTGCAAAAAAAACATTTAATCCTCGGTTGGGAATCGTAGGCGGTCTTTCCGTTTTGGGAACCAGCGGTATAGTTGAACCGATGAGCGAGAAAGCTCTCGTGGAAACTATGTATGTTGAAATGAACGGGCAAAAAGCTCGCGGCAATAAAAATTTGCTGGTGTTTTTTGGAAATTATGGAGAAGATTATTCTCGAGATGTTCTGAAACTTAACCTTGATAATGCGGTGACCTGCAGTAATTTTGTAGGTGAATTATTGGATTATGCCGTTTACTGCGGCTTTGAAACGCTCCTCTTAATTGGGCATTCAGGTAAATTGGTCAAGCTTGGGCAAGGCGTTATGAATACTCACTCGCGTTATGCTGACTGCCGCACGGAACTGTTTGCACTGGCAGCTTTGTTCAACGGGGCTTCACTTGCCGTCGGTGAAGAAATTTATAAATGCTTGACAACAGATGAGATTACCAAGGTGCTTATGCGAGAGGGAATTTTTTCAAAAGTGATGGAGCAGATCACTGAAAGGATTGATTTTTACATGCAGCATCGCGTGCATGGAAAAATAAAAACCGGCGCTGTTATGTTTTCCAACGTTTATGGAGTTTTGGGGAAAACTGCGGCGGCTGATGATATCATAAAATTACACCAGAATGGAGAGAAATTATGAGAGGCAAATTGTACAGTGTTGGCATCGGACCAGGAGATCCGGAATTGATGACTTTAAAGGCAGTGCGTCTGCTGAAGGAATGTGATGTTATAGCTATCCCCAAGGGCGATAATGATGTCCTTACAGCTAAAGGTATCGTTGAGCAGTTGGTTGATATTGAAAAAAAAGAGCAGCTGCTCATCTACATGCCCATGACAAAAGATATGGAACTCATGAACAGAGTGCATAGGCAAGATGCCGACCTCATAGAGAAAGAACTTGATGCCGGTCGCAATGTCGTGTTTATAACGTTAGGATGCCCGACGGTATATGCTACCTGCATCTACGTACACAAACTTGTGTTGGCAGACGGATATGACGCCGAGCTGGTAGCCGGAGTACCTTCTTTCTGCGCGGTAGCCGCCGCACTGAATGTTTCTCTTTGTGAAAGAGCCGAACCGTTGATAGTTTTGCCGGGAAGCTACAAGGAGTCTGCAAAGATGCTGGACTTACCGGGAAATAAAATACTGATGAAATCAGCCAGCGAGCTTGGAACCGTTTTGGGAGAACTTAAAAAACGCGGTTTGGAGAAAAATGTAGCAATGATTGAACGTTGCGGTTTGCCAGGCGAAAAAATTTACAAAGATATGAATGAAATTGATCCTAAAAGCAGTTATTTTTCTGTGTTATTAGTTAAAGAAAAGGAGATTTTCTGATTATGATTTATTTTATCGGAGCAGGACCCGGCGCAGTTGACCTTATTACGGTAAAAGGAAAAGAGCTTTTAGAGAATGCTGATTTGGTTATTTATGCCGGTTCGCTTGTCAATAAAGATTTGCTGAATTATTGCAAACCTGAGTGCGTCATTATGAACAGCGCGGATATGACGCTGGAAGAAGTAATAGCCGCAATGGTGCCGGCAGCTCAGGCAGAAAAACTTGTTGTTCGTCTGCATACCGGAGATCCAAGTTTATACGGCGCGCATAGAGAGCAAATAGATTTGCTGCGCGGGTATAATCTGGAATTTGAAATTGTTCCGGGGGTAAGTTCTTTCAGTGCCGCCGCTGCATGTCTTGAAGCGGAATATACGCTTCCCAATGTAAGTCAGTCAGTTATTATTACCCGTATGGAAGGGCGTACTCCTGTGCCAAATAAACAAAAAATTGCCGACTATGCGGCGCACAATGCCACTATGGTAATTTTCCTCAGTTCCGGAATGCTTGACAAACTTCAGACGGAACTTATCAAAGGCGGCTACAAGGAAGATACTCCTGCGGCAATCGTTTACAAAGCATCCTGGCCGGATGAAAAGATTGTTTACTGCACGGTAGGTACCTTGGCTGAATCTGCAGCTAAGCATAATATTACTAAAACAGCTTTGATTACTGTAGGATATTTCTTAGGCAACGAGTATGACCGCAGTGAACTTTACAATCCGAATTTCACTCACGGATTCCGCGTTGCCGATCCGGCTAAGCTGGGTTTAAAGCCCGGGCAGAAGAACTGAAAATGTTGGCGGTAGTTTATTCATTTTCAGCACGAGGAGCTGAGCTGAGTAAAAAAATATGTTCCGCTTTGTCCGATATCGGTTGTGAAGCTCATGGAGAAACAGTGTCTAAGTACTCTGAGTCCAGCGGTCTCAAGGCTATGCTACCTGACCATAACGAAGCATGTCGCAGAGATTTTTCGCGGTGTAGTCTGATCGTTTTTGTCGGCGCGGTAGGCATAGCTGTAAGAACGATTGCGCCTTATATCAAGAATAAGCTTGTTGATCCTGCGGTTATTTCCGTTGACGAGAGAGCAAATTTTATAATACCTCTTTTAGCCGGACACATCGGCGGAGCCAACGAGTTTTCCCGTTATCTGGCAGCAGCTTTAGGTGCTGTGGCCTGCGTGACTACGGCCACGGATGTCAACGGACTTTTCGCTGTGGATGAATGGGCTGCACGCAATAATATGATTATCGACTCGCTGACCAGAGCCAAGGATTTTGCAGCCGCAATTGTGGGCGGTGAAAGCGTCGGCTTTTATCATGATGAAGAATTTAAATTGGTGAACTCTTTGCCGCAAGGAATCGTTGAAGATCAGAGCCTTGCAGTAGGTATGGCAATAACTTTGGATAGAAGTGTAACTCCTTTTGAGAAAACAGTTCGATTGCTGCCTAAGATAGTTCATCTCGGAATCGGCTGTCGCCGCGGCACGAAAATGGAAAAAATTGAGTCATTGGTACTCAGGTGTGTCGCAGATTTGAAGCTTGATTTGCGTACGATAGTCGGTGTCGCATCTGTCGATTTAAAAAAAGACGAAGAGGGTGTACTTGCTTTCGCCGAAAAATACAGATACCCTGTAAATTTTTATACGGCGGAGCAATTAAACAGTGTGTCGGGAGAGTTTACTCCTTCGGCATTTGTGAAGAGTATAACCGGAGTTAATAATGTGTGCGAGCGCAGCGCCGTATGCGACGCGCGAGGCGGAAAACTTATACTGCGTAAAACCAGCGCTGACGGTGTGACACTTGCAGTGGCTGTGGAAAATTTGGAGCTTGATCTTTTAAAATCTGGATTAAAAAAAGACTAGGAGATGAATGTATGTCTAAAATTTTTGTTGTCGGGTTGGGTCCCGGCGGCGTTGAACAAATGACCAACAGAGCTTGCAAAGCTTTGGAAGCTTGTGATGTTATTGCCGGATACCATGTGTATGTAAATTTAATTAAGGATGATTTTGCAGGAAAAACATTTCTGTCCACAGGTATGCGCAAGGAAGTCGATCGCTGTCGTCTTGCTTTGGAAGAAGCTTTAAAAGGCAAGACAGTGGCAATGATTTCCAGCGGCGATGCGGGTGTTTACGGTATGGCCGGCATTATGTGCCAGGTTGCCGCCGAGCATCCTGAAGTGGAGATAGAGGTAATCCCAGGAATTACGGCTGCCTGCTCCGGCGCAGCTGTTTTAGGTGCTCCCTTGATCAGTGATTTTTGTTTGATTTCCTTAAGTGATTTGCTGACGCCGTGGGAAAAAATTGAAAAGAGACTTGACTGTGCATCTCAAGCTGATTTTTGCATTTGTCTTTACAATCCTTCCAGTATGAAACGCCATGATTATCTGCAAAGAGCCGTGGATATTATTCTGCGCAATCAGCCGGGAAATATTCCTGCCGGCATCGTACGCAATATCGGACGTGAAGGCGAAGCTTATGAACTGACGACTTTGGCTGAACTGCGTGACAAGGAAGTGGATATGTTTTCTACAGTCATTATCGGCAATACTCAGACTGAAGTTATTAACGGGCGTATTGTAACTCCTCGAGGATATAAAATGTGATGGAGCCTTCGGTTTGGATTATTGCCGGAACAAGTGAAGGCCGACGTTTGATAAGCGCTTTGAAGGATGCGCCTTTTAAAATATATGTTTCCGTTGCAACCGATTACGGTGCCTCACTGATTGAAAAGCAGGAGAATGTGACCGTACTTGCCGGCAGACTCGACTTGGCGCAGATGCAAAAACTGTTGCAGCAGTACAGACCTTTCTGTGTTGTTGATGCAACTCATCCTTATGCAACTGTAGTTACGGATACTGTCAAGTCGGCCTGCGCCGCGGAGAACGGCAACTACATCCGCTTGCTGCGTCCTGCTGCTTTGCAGGGCGAGTACACAATGGTAAAAGATTTTGATGAAGCGGTAGAACTGCTGAGTAATTTGGACGGCAATATTTTTTTGACGACGGGGAGTAAAAATCTGCGAGATTTTACAAAAGTCACTGACTATCGCGAGCGTACTGCGCTGCGTATACTTCCTATGAGAGAATCTTTGGAAACTGCGCTGCAACTGGACTATAAACCTTCCAACATAGTTTGTATGCAGGGACCTTTCAGCGTTGACCTGAATGTAGCAATGTTGAAGAAGTTTAAGGCACGGTATATGGTTACGAAGGATTCAGGAGAAGCCGGCGGTTTCAGCGACAAGGTTGAAGCTGCGGCAGCCGCCGGAACGAAGCTGATAGTGGTGGGACGCGCTAAGGAAGAATCCGGTGAAGGCTTTGCCGACGTTTTGAATTATCTTTTAGGTTTTTGTGAGGAGAACGCGGATGCTTAGAATAAATATTGTGGGTATCGGTCCCGGTAATCCGGAGTTACTTACTGCGGCTGCAGACAAAGCCGTGAGGGAGAGTAATATTCTTATCGGCGATCAGAGGATGTTGGAACACTACAAAACACCGGCGAAAGTATGCCATAGCACCATAAAAACTTCAGAGATAGTTGCCATTGCTCAAGCCGCGGATCCGGAGAGAGATGTTATCGCGATACTTGTTTCGGGAGACGTAGGTTTTTTCAGCCTCGCCAAAACAATAAGCGGGAAACTGCCGGACTGCTTGTGTACTCGTTACTGCGGTATCAGCAGTATGGTATACTTCGCTTCCAAGATAAATATGTCATGGGATGACGCTAAGATAGTAAGCATGCATGGACGACAACAAAATCTGGCAGGAGCTGTGGCACATAACAAAAAAGTTTTTTCTCTTACGGGAGGCGACAACTCTGTGCAGGCACTTTGCCGGCAGCTGTGTGAGTTAGGCTTGCAGGATGTTTCCGTTTATGTCGGTGAAAATCTTTCTTATCCTGAGGAAAAGATAACTGTGGGTACTGCTGTTGAGCTGAGCAATGAGCACTTTGATTCTCTTGCGGTAATGATGATTATAAACGAAAATGTTCACAGCGGTATTCAAGCAGTACACGGCTTGGATGACTCGCTTTTCGTACGCAGCAAAGTTCCCATGACGAAGCAGGAAGTGCGTAGTGTTTCCATGTCCAAATTACAGCCTTTAGCGACGGACGTAATTTACGATATCGGAGCCGGAACCGGATCATGCTCCATAGAGCTGGCACGGCTTGCTCATCAAGGAAAAGTTTACGCTTTTGAAAGAAACGCTTTGGCTGTGGAGCTGATAGAAAAAAATAAAGCGATATTTAACGCGACTAATTTGGAAATTTGCCCCGGCGAAGCTTTGGCAAATATTTTACATGCGCCTGCTCCTGATTGCGTTTTTGTAGGCGGCAGTCGAGGAGATTTGTGCGAAATGTTGGACATTATTTACAGTAAAAACAGTAGCTGTAGAGTCGTTATCAATGCCATTACTGTAGAAACGCTTGCCGAAACAGCTGCGTATTATCAAAAGCATCCTGAGTATGAACTGGATATTGTAAATATTTTTGCTGCTCGCGGGAAAAAGTTGGGTAACTACAATTTGATGATGGCCCAAAATCCTGTTTACGTTATGACTGCATTGAAAAAGGAAGATCTAAATGTCTGAAGCTAAGATACCTCGCTTTATGGTTACCGCTACAGGAAGCGGCACCGGTAAAACTACAATAGTGTGCGCTCTGTTGAAGGCTCTCATAAACAAGGGGCTTAGGGTTTCCGCGTTTAAATCAGGACCGGATTATATTGATCCGATGTTTCATTCTCGCGTCGTAGGAGCGAAGTCACGTAATATTGACTTATTTATGCTGGGTAAAGAAACTGCACGTTATCTTGTGGCAAAAAATGCACAACATACTGATGTGGCAGTTTTTGAAGGCGTTATGGGTTATTATGACGGTCTTGGTAAAACAGATACGTCAAGTGCTTATGATGTGGCGCGCACTTGCCAGCTTCCTACTGTTCTTGTAGTGAACGGCAAGGGAGCAGCTCTTTCCATTGCCGCGCAAGTTAAAGGATTCAAGGAATTTCGTGAAGACAGCGGCATAGCAGGTGCCATAATTAATAATGTTTCTCCCATGTCATATGCTTATTACAAAGATATAATCGAGAAAGAAAGCGGCGTAAGACTTTTGGGATACTTTCCGAGAATGGAAAACTGCAATTTTGAAAGCAGACATCTCGGTCTTGTTACGGCGGAAGAAATAGGTAATTTGCGGGAAATAGTGGAGCGTTTGGCGGAGCAAGCGATGAAATCAGTCGATCTTGATGCATTGCTTGCACTTGCAGCTTCCGCACCTCCGTTGCCTTATATTGATATGAGAGTTGAAAAAATAGCTGCGCCGAAAATCGCTGTAGCGATGGATAAAGCGTTTTGCTTTTACTACCAGGACAGTTTGGATCTTTTGGCGGAGCTGGGAGCCGAGCTGATTTATTTCAGTCCGCTTGCCGATGCGGAGCTGCCTGTTTGCGACGGCTTAATTTTGGGTGGAGGTTATCCTGAACTTTATGCCCGGCAGCTTGCAGCTAATTCATCCATGCTTGTCTCGATAAAAAAAGCTCTTACAGAAGGGCTTCCTTGTTTTGCGGAATGTGGCGGCTTTATGTATCTCCTGGAAAAATTTATAGGCGATGACGATGAGTTTAAATGGGTGGGAGTGCTCCCCGGCGCATCTCGCATGACAGCTGGACTAAAAAGATTCGGGTATGTTCACTTGCAGGCGCAGGCGGATAATCTGCTCTGCAGTAAAGGCGGCAAAATAAATGCACACGAATTTCATTACTCGGACAGTACTTGCAACGGTAGCGCATTTGTCGCCGAAAAAGCTTCCGGCAAAGGAAGCTGGGAGTGTATAAATGCTTTCGACAACATTTGGGCAGGCTATCCGCATCTTCATTTGTGGGGTAATACGTCATTTGCCGTGAGTTTCGTAAAAAAATGTGCAAAATATGCCTGTGCGAGCGTAAAATCTGAAGAGGTGAAGTGATGTTTACATTAGTGGCGGTTATAGGAGGATATGTATTAGATCTCTTTTTAGGCGATCCTCATGGGCTGCCGCATCCTATTTGTCTGATCGGTAACTTGATCTCTTTTATGGATAAAAGACTGCGCAGAATGTTTTCTTTCAGTAATGGCGGACTGATTTTAGGAGGAGGGATACTCTTTCTGATAGTCGTAAGTCTCTCTTATTTTATTCCATGGTTTTTGCTTCAGCTTGCAGCAAAAGTTAACATCTGGTTGGCTTTGATTCTCGAAACCTTGATGTGCTATCAGATTTTTGCAACCAGATCGCTGCGGGATGAAAGCATGAAAGTTTACGAGGCTTTGCTAAAAAATGACCTTGCTGACGCGCGAATAAAGTTGTCGTGGATCGTTGGACGCGATACGCAGAATTTGTCGGAAGAAGAGGTCATTAAAGGGGCAGTGGAAACTGTAGCTGAAAACACAGCGGACGGAATTATCGCGCCGATGTTGTTTATGTTCATCGGAGGAGCACCGTTAGCTTTCCTCTATAAAGGCATCAACACGATGGACTCTATGATAGGTTATAAAAATGATACCTACTTGTACTTCGGAAGAATAGCGGCTAAAGCGGATGATTTAGCCAATTTGCTTCCTGCGAGAATCACCGGCATCATGATGATTGCGGCTGCATATTTTTTAAATCTCGACAGTTCGGGAGCTTGGCGTATTTTTTGGCGCGACCGTTATAACCACCTCAGTCCTAATTCAGCCATGACTGAGTCTGCAGCAGCCGGAGCTTTAGGTATCCGTTTGGGAGGAGATCATTTTTATTTTGGCAAATTGGTTCATAAAGAGACCATTGGAGATGATTTGCGCTCCGTTTGTGCGGAAGATATAAGAACGGTAAACAGCTTGATGTACATGACATCAACTTTGGGCATAACCGTATTTTCATTAACTCACTTAATTATTTTACTTTCGGTACTGCACGGACCGCTGCAGGAAAAGTTTTTTTAAATGAAGGTGTACCATATGTATAAATACAGCCATGGCGGTAACATCTATGAACCGGATTTTTCTATTGATAAATTAAAGGCTGATTTTTCTGCTAATATAAATCCGTTAGGTTTGCCAGCCGGCGTAAAAAAAGCTATGCAAAATGCGTTCAGCTTATGTGTTAATTATCCTGACGCCATGTGCAGAGAGTTGGCCGCTGCCACTGCTGCATTTTTAGATGTTCCCGCCGAAAACATATTTTTCGGCAATGGAGCAGCTGACGTTTTATTCCGTCTCGCCACAGCTTTGAAACCAAAAAAAGCTTTGCTTTTAGCGCCGACTTTTTCCGATTACGAAAAGGCGTTGCGTACTGTCGCGTGTGAAATTGAATACTATACGTTGAAGAAAGAAAACCGTTTTGAAGTTCTCGAGGATATTATTGATAAAATTACCGAAGATATTGATTTAGTAGTTATATGCAACCCCAATAATCCTACGGGACAGTTATGTTCGCAGAAAATATTGGAAGCGGTTCTGCAAAAGTGCCGAGACATCGGAGCAAAATTTCTGGTGGATGAATGCTTCATGGACTTTGTTCCCGATGAAAAAGTATTCAGCATGAAAAAATATCTTACGGCATTTAAGGAATTAATTATTCTGAAGGCTTTTACAAAAACATATGCCATGCCGGGAGTTCGTCTAGGTTATTGTCTTACGTCGAACAGTAAGCTGCACACTGCTTTGCACGAAGCCGGTCAGGATTGGAACGTGTCTGTTCTGGCTCAGGCTGCCGGCATAGCTGCTCTGCAAGAAGAAGCATATCTTAAAAAATCACGAGATTTAATCAACAAAGAGCGCTCTTTTATGCTCAAGGAGTTTAGTAAGCTTGGCTTCGAGCCTATGGGAGAAGCTAACTACATATTTTTTCATGCTCCCGTAAAGTTACAGCTTCCTGTTAAGCTTAAGCAGGCAGGCTATCTGATACGCTCCTGCAGTAATTATAAAGGTCTTTCGGATGGCTATTATCGCGCGGCAGTCAAGAGCAGACGCGATAATAGAAATTTTCTGAAGGCAGTAAAGGATATAGTCAATGATGAAATCACTATTGCTGTTGATTGACGGATTGGGAGACGATCCGCTCACTCTGTGGCAAAATCGTACGCCTTGGGAACAATCTCTGCGTCCGTACATGAATAAAATCAGTGCCTCGGGTAAGGAAGGGAAGATAAGCATTTGCCAAGATGATATTGTTCCGGAAAGTTGCAGTTGTATCTTGCGTTTGCTCGGCGTTCCCAAAGATGCCATGCCGAAGAACAGAGCTTATTTGGAATTGCTTGCCAACGGCAGCGATATAGCAGAGGATGAACTGGTGATGCGGTGCAATCTTGTGGCTATCGACGCTGCAGGAAAAATGACGGCTTTTAACGGAGCAGGGCTTAACAATAATGTCATGAGGCAAGCGGCGGAACAGTGCAGCAATATTAACGGCGATGTCAGGTTCATCCATCTTTCCGAATACAGAAATCTTCTCATTCTTCCGCATAACGAAGATCTTCTTTCAGCATGGATTACTCCTCCACATGAAAGCGTCGGTGAAGTTTACGATGAACTTTTGCAGGATTTGCGAAAAAAATCGAAGCCGCTTGATATATTTCTCACTGGGGCTGAGAAAGAATTGGGTCTTTTTTCGCACGCCGGAATAAAATACGGATTGTATCCCTGGGGAGTATCCACGAAGGATACCTTACCTTCTTTTGAAGATTTGCACGGTCGTAAAGGTGCTGTTGTTTGCAAAGCCGAAATTGTGCAAGGTATAGGAAAAGCCTTAAAGATGTGCGTCAAGGTACCGCCGGGAGCAACAGGTGATGTGGACACTAATATCAAAGAAAAAGCCGTTGCCGCTGCGGATTTACTGCAAAATAACGACTTCGTCTTGGTTCATTTCAACGGCAGCGACGAAGCTGCACATCGTAAAGATTATTTGAGCAAGACAGCTTTTCTCGAACGCATAGACAGGGAATTTGTCGCAAAGTTGTTCCGAAATTTTCCGCAGCTCAGGATAGTTATTTGCGGAGATCATGTGACAAGCTCACTGACTGGCAAACATGGCAGAGGAAAGGTGCCGTTCATTGCCGGAATTGTTAACGGTGAAACTGCCGTGCCCATAATAGAGGATTATTCGAATATAATAAAATTTCTTTATACGGGAGTGTGATTTTAGTTGGCCAAGGCAATAATGGTACAAGGTACGATGTCCAACGCCGGCAAAAGTTTGGTTACTGCCGGACTGTGTCGCGTTTTTCATCAAGATGGTAAAAAAGTTGTCCCCTTTAAATCTCAAAATATGGCTTTGAATTCTTTTATAACACGTGCCGGTGCCGAAATGGGCAGAGCTCAAGTTGTGCAGGCGGAAGCGGCCGGTGTAGAGCCAAGCGTGCTGATGAATCCTATTTTACTCAAGCCAACCAGTGACAGCGGCTCCCAGGTTATCGTAAACGGTGAAGCTATAGGAACAATGACCGCTTCCGAATATTTCAAGATGAAGCACACTTTGCGGCCAAAAATCATGGAAGCTTTCGAAACGTTATCCGCGAAAAATGATATCGTTGTGATTGAAGGCGCAGGCAGTCCTGCGGAGATAAATATCAAAGAAGATGATATCGTAAACATGGGGATGGCGCGAATGGCGCAAGCGCCGGTTTTGCTCGTAGCGGATATCGATCGAGGAGGAGTGTTCGCATCGGTTTACGGAACGCTGTTGCTATTGGAAGACAATGAGCGTGCTATGGTAAAGGGTATCATCATCAATAAATTTCGAGGTGATATTGAGATTCTACGACCGGGTCTGAGAATGATCGAAGAGCGGACAGGTGTTCCGGTTGTCGGTGTATTGCCCATGTTGGATGTGGACATAGAAGATGAGGACAGTTTGTCGGAAAGGCTCACTTCGCACACGGAAGTCAAGCTGATTGACATAGCGGTTATACGTATTCCCAGAATGTCCAATTATACTGACTTTAACGTTTTTGAACTCATTTCCGGAGTTTCGTTGCGCTATGTTGCTTCAGTAAAGGAACTTGGTAATCCTGACATGATAATCATCCCCGGAACCAAAAATACTATAGGGGATTTGAAGTGGATGCGTCAAAGCGGTATTGAAGCCGCCATACTTCAAAAAGCTCGCAAAGGAACCGTCATCTTCGGAGTCTGCGGCGGGTATCAGATGTTGGGGAAAAATATCTCCGATCCTTACGGTGTTGAAGAAGGAGGAGACACTCCCGGATTGGGATTGCTTGACGTAGAAACTTCTTTCATCGAGAAAAAGAGAACGATTCAAATGCAAGGATGTTTCGGTAAAGTAAAAGGCATTTTATCAGCGTTAAGCGGAGCGCCTCTTTACGGTTATGAAATACATTCCGGCGTAACGAATTTTCCGGAAGCCGAGGCTATTACATCAATCACTCCCATCAATGAAGCGGGGGAGATCATGGCCGAAGGCTCTCAAAATGTTTCCGACGGGATGAATATTTACGGTACTTATGTGCATGGCGTTTTTGACGGTGACGGTATAGCGGTAAAAATTGTTGAAGCTTTGCTCTCTCGCAAAGGACTTAAAATTGACGATATAAAATCCGTAAGCTTTGCTGCTTACAAAGAACAGCAGTATGACAAGCTGGCTGAAAATATTCGCAAACATCTTGATATGTTCAAAGTGTATGAAATTTTGGAGGCGGGATTGTAATGCAGGACGGTGGTTTGATACACATCTACTGCGGTGA
Organism: Acidaminococcaceae bacterium; assembly: GCA_034180005.1. Classification (GTDB taxonomy): domain Bacteria; phylum Bacillota; class Negativicutes; order Acidaminococcales; family Acidaminococcaceae; genus JAXFPC01. The sequence continues at coordinate 22,305 of JAXFPC010000035.1, forward strand.
CGGCAAAGGGAAAACAACTGCAGCAATCGGATTGGCTCTGCGTTGCAGCGGTCACGGCAACAAAGTTCTTTTGGTACAATTTTTAAAGAGCTGGCGCACCGGAGAGCTTAACAGTTTGCAAAAAATTTCCAACATTGAAGTTTTGCGCGGTATGGAAACAGCTAAATTTACTTTTCAGATGACTGCGGAAGAAAAAGCGGAAGTGTTGGAGCAACACAACAGACTTTTTGCCACTGTGAAGAAGAAATGCGCAGAAGAGAACATTGATCTTTTGATCATGGATGAGGTCATCGGGGCGATAAACACAGGCGTATTTGAACTTGATTCACTGCTTGATTTTTTAAGTAATAAACCTCGCGAACTGGAGGTCGTTTTAACAGGTCGTGCGCCTAAACAGCCATTGTTGGATATGGCTGATTATGTTTCAGAAATTTGTAAACGTAAACATCCTTTTGAAAAGGGAGTAAAAGCAAGAGTCGGTATTGAAAGGTAGGTAGATTATGAAATTACAAAACGTTTTACCTGAGGATATTGAAAAGCGCAGTATGGAAATCATAGGTGAAGAACTTGGTCAACTGCGCATTGACGATGATAAACTTGATATTGTAAAAAGAGTTATCCATACGTCGGCTGATTTTGACTACGCGCGTAATTTGTTGTTCTCCGAGGGCGTAGTTGAGAAGGCGCTTGCAGCTCTGCAAAAAGGTGCCACAATCATCACCGATACTAACAT
>JAXFPC010000056.1:0-17661 GCA_034180005.1 Acidaminococcaceae bacterium
CAGAGCCATACATATATTGACGCCGCTCCCACTTGCAGACCGATGTAGGTGGAGGAAAGAAACAGAAGCGCAGCTGTAATTACAATATCCATGTTATTCTACCGTAATATGGGGACGCATCTTTTCCAGCTTCACCGTCCCTATCCCTTTTACTCTCGTTAATTCTTCAACTGCACGAAACGGAGACTTATTCCGCTCATTTATGATTCTCGCCGCCATGGCAGGTCCTACGCCCGGGATACTTTCCAACTCCTGCATGCTCGCCGTGTTAATATTTACGGTCCTGACTTTGCTGACAATATTATTATTCATCTGCGCTGCGGTAATATTTTCAGCTTGCTCTCCTCTTTTTTTCAAGCAGGCTTCCCTCTTGCGTACAGGAACGTTGATTTGCATACCGTCTTTAAGTTTTTTTGCCGGATTGAATTTTTCCGGATCGGCGTTAGGCAATAGTCCGCCTGCCGCCTTTACTGCAACTTCAGCACGAGAATTAGGAGGAATATCGTAAACACCTGGACGCATAACAGCGCCGCTTACATAAACTTTTATTAAAATATCTTTTTGTACACTCCCATTATCGGACACTTCAACTGCCGGACGAATGAGTTTTTCGTCTTTATCGTCACATTTTAAAAATCCTGTCATACAACAAACCAGCAACAAAAAGCACAGCAGAAAATATTTCTTTTTTTCATTATCCATACTTTCCTCCAAAAACAAAGAAATCCTGAAAATAACCATTCGTTATTTTCAGGATTTCTGCTTCAATGAATGTTATCAGGCAAAGCCTTTAAAATTTTCAAACTGCAAAATTCTCTTCAGGCGGCAGTCCGACAGAGTACACACATCGCACAGCTGCACTTAAACGCGAACAAAACTCAGTTGGCGACAATGTTGACCAATCTGCCTGGGACACAAACGACTTTACGCACGGTAAGTCCCGCCAAGTGGCTGAGCACATTCGCATCATTTAGAGCAATACGCTCCAACTCCTCTTTCGAAGCTTCTGCCGGCACTACTAAACGCCCCCGCACTTTTCCGTTTACCTGCAAAACAATCTCAACACTGTCGACTTTCAATGCCTCCTCATCGTATTCAGGCCATGCTTGACTGTGAACGCTGCTGTTCTCGTCAAAAACTCCGCGCCACAATTCCTCCGTTATATGCGGCACAAACGGCGCCAACATACGTATCAAAGCTGAAACGGCCTCACTCACAAGACCGCTATTACCTTCAGGTTTTATCGACTTATAGTTATACAACGCGTTAACAAGTTCCATCATTCCGGAAATAGCAGTATTAAAATTGAACCTGGTGGAAATGTCCGAAGTAACTTTTTTTATAGTACCGTGCAAAACTCTGCGCAATTCCCTGTCAGCTTCGTCAAATGACGCCAAATCGTAACCGGATACGCGCTGCTCCAATTGCGGCATGAAACCGTACACAAGACGCCATACTCGATCCAGGAAGCGGAAAGAACCTGCAACACCGTCATCACTCCAATCCAGTTCGCGCTCCGGAGGAGCGGCAAACATGATGAACAAACGAGCAGTATCCGCACCGTATTTTTCCAATATCTCTTCAGGCGAAACTACATTGCCGATGGATTTTGACATCTTGGCACCATCTTTGATTACCATACCTTGGGTAAGCAGATTTGTAAACGGTTCCGGATAATCGACCAATCCCTCATCTTGCAGGACTTTGACAAAAAATCTCGAGTACAGCAAATGCAAAATGGCGTGCTCAATGCCGCCGATATACTGATCTACAGGCCCCCAATATTTATTGACCGCTTTATCAAAAGCACAGAATTCATTATGTGGATCGGTATATCTCAAGTAGTACCAGGAAGAACAGATAAATGTATCCATGGTATCAGTCTCGCGTTTCGCCGGAGCTCCGCACTTGGGACATGTACAATTCACAAAGCTCTCGGAAGTTGCCAACGGCGATGTAGCTCCGGCATCGAAACGAACCTCATCCGGCAGACGTACCGGAAGATCTTCATCAGGCACCAGCACTTCTCCGCAATGCGGACAATAAACAATCGGTATCGGAGCTCCCCAATAGCGTTGACGAGAGATCAGCCAATCGCGCAGACGATAATTTACGCGACGCTTACCGAACCCTTGCGCTTCCGCTTCATCCATTATCAGTGACATAGCTTCATGCATATCCATACCGTCAAATTTACCGGAGTTAACCATTTCTCCGTCTTTATCTTCGTAAGCGCAGGTCATTTCCTCCAGCTTAAGTTTAACTCCCTTAGGTTGCGTTACTATGATAACCGGAATATCATATTTACGAGCAAACATCCAATCGCGCTGATCTCCTGAGGGCACACCCATTACAGCTCCTGTACCGTAATCGTAGAGAACATAATTCGTAATCCAAATTTGTACTTCTTTACCGTTAAAAGGATTTATGCAGGTAATGCCGGTGTAAATGCCTTCTTTTTCCGATTCGCTTGATGTTCTCTCGATATCCGATTGAGAGCGTACGCGTTGACAGAAAGATTTAATTGCTTCGGCCTTCTCCGGCTTCGCCGCGCAAATTCTTTCTATCAATGGATGCTCCGCCGCCAAAGCCATGAAAGTTACGCCGAAAGCGGTATCCGGACGGGTTGTATACACAGCGACGGTATCATTCAGTTCAGGAATGTTAAAATTGAATTCCAACCCTTCGCTGCGCCCAATCCAATTGCGCTGCATAGTTTTTACACGCTCGGGCCAGCCGTCCAGCAAATCAAGATCCTTCAGCAATCTTTCAGCATAATCTGTTATTTTGAAAAACCACTGAGAAAGATTTTTCTTCTCCACAGTACTGTCACAGCGCCAGCATTTGCCGTCGATAACCTGCTCGTTAGCTAAAACAGTATTGCACTGATCGCACCAATTTACGGCAGATTCTTTTTTTACGGCAAGGCCGCGTTTGTAAAACAATGAAAAAAACCACTGCGTCCATTTATAATAATCTTCTTTACAAGTAGCTACTTCTCTATCCCAATCATACGACAAACCTAAAGCTTTCTGCTGTTTCGTCATGTTGGCGATATTTTCCAGAGTCCATTTTTTAGGATGGATACCGTGTTTGATAGCAGCATTTTCTGCCGGCATGCCGAAAGAATCCCACCCCATAGGATGCAAAACATTATACCCGTTCATAGTGCGAAAGCGAGCTACAACGTCCCCGATTGAATAATTTCTGACATGTCCCATATGAAGATTGCCGGACGGATAAGGAAACATTTCCAAAACATAAGACTTCGGTTTATTTTCGTCAAGATCAACTTTAAAGGACTTATTCTCCTCCCAATATTTTTGCCACTTTGATTCAATAATATGCGGCGCATATTTTTCCTGAAGCATAACTTACCTCCCAAATAAAATCTGTTCCATAATTTGACGGACAGGTCAAAAACAAAAATCCCTGACCCATCGAAAGGCCAGGGACGAAATTACTTTCGCGGTACCACCCTGATTGCGATCTGATATCGCCACTCATTTAGCATTCACGCAGCCGACACGTCCGCACATTTCCTTGCGGCTTCTTCACGGCGAGTTCGACTACTCGCTCATGTCTGCTCGCAACTACCGCAGACTTTCTTAAATGAGCTCACAGCTACTACTCCGCTTCACAGAATTTTTGAACTACGGTCATTATTATATAACCATACCCGGGAAATGTCAACGCATATGCAATGCTTTGTCCATATGACAATATTTATGTATACAACACTGGTTTACATAAAATATGTTATAATATTCGAAGCAGCTTCTGCTGACTTTATTTTAATCGAGGGGTATGGATACAATGAGACTTTCCCAGCGTGTACAAAGCTTGACGGCTTCGCCCATTCGCAAGCTTGTTCCTTATTCAGATGCAGCTAAAGCTGCCGGCAAGAAAGTATATCATCTCAATATCGGACAACCTGATATTGAAACTCCGCCGCAATTTATGGACAGCGTCCGCGCCTTTGAGCAAAAGGTTATAGCGTACGGAAATTCCAAAGGAGAACCGGTCCTCTTACAGGCTATTCAAAAATACTACGCAAAATGGGGCATGGAATATTCTCTTGATGATATTTTCATAACCAACGGCGGCAGCGAAGCACTTCAATTTGCAATCATGGCTCTCTGCGATCCCGGTGACGAACTGCTGGTTTTTGAGCCATACTACGCTAATTATACTACTTTTGCTACGGAGTACGGAGCGAACATTGTGGCAGTACCGACAAATGTCGAAAACGGTTATCATCTGCCCTCGCAGTCGGAGATAGAAAGCAGGATAACTTCGAGTACTAAAGGCATACTTTTGCCGAATCCCGGTAATCCCACAGGCGTTGTTTACAGCACTGAAGAAATGAATCTGCTCGCCGATATTGCGCGCAAATATGATTTGGCCATAATCTCCGATGAAGTTTATCGTGAGTTTGTTTACGACGGCGAATATACAAGCTTTGGAAAACTTGCAGGCCTCGATGATAATCTTATCATCATCGACTCCGTATCAAAACGTTTCAGCGCTTGCGGCGCTCGCATCGGGTGCATCATCAGCAAGAATAAAACTTTAGGAAAAGAGATCATGAAATGCTGCCAAGCGCGTCTGTGCTGCCCGACACTTGAACAAGTAGCCGCTGCCGCGCTTTATAATACACCGGAAGAATATCTTCAGAACGTCAATAAAGAATACAAAAAGCGTCGTGATACCATTGTAGCTGAGTTGAAAAAGATCCCAGGTGTGCAAGCCTCCGACCCCAAGGGAGCATTTTATGTTATGGCGGCGCTCCCGGTGGATGATGCGGAAAAATTTGCCATCTGGCTGCTGGAGCATTTTGACATCGACGGTGAAACTGTTATGTTCGCTCCCGGAAACGGTTTTTATAAAACTCCCGGCCGCGGCGTGAACGAATGTCGTATGGCTTACGTTATTAACAGTGAAGCTCTTGCAAAAGCTATTTACATTCTTGGAGAAGCTTTGAAAGTCTATCCCGGTCGCACAATTTAATAACAGCATAAAAAAATCGGCTTCCTCACGGAAGCCGATTTTTAATTTTATCATCCCAACCAGGAACGAACCCCACTGCGTTTAGCTACACTTTCTTCATGCACTTCAACATGCTGCGGAGCATATAAAAGCAAATCCTCGCTGATTTTTGACACGGAAGCTCTAACAATATAACTTACACCGTTCAAATAATCAAAAATACGATTCTTGAGAGTAGCATCAACAGAGTCAAAGCTCACCATTATGGCGCTACCGTTCATCAATGAATCAGCATAATCACGCACATCATCGAAAGCTTTTGGAGAACGCACGAGAATATTCAACTGTCCGGATCGCAAAAGCCTCGGACCGGAAAAATCCTCCTGTCGACTTTCAACCTCTTCCCCAACAAAAAACTTCATCGCCGTATTCTTTAAACCCATGATTGCTACCTCCAAAATTGTATTCGGGTCGCCCACTTTATAAACGAAATAAACGAACAATATAAAACACTACCAGTAATGATTATGTTATCAAAACATCACACGTTTGTCAAACATTAGTTTTGTGTACTCTTATTACGATTACGTGCTTTGCCGCGCTCCAGACGATTTAATATCTGCTTTCTCATTCTGATGGACTTGGGCGTAACCTCTACCAGTTCATCATCATTGATGTGTTCCAGCGCTTGTTCCAAAGAAAAAGTCTTAGGCGGAATAAGGCGGATTGCATCATCGCTGCCGGAAGCACGCATATTGGAAACATGCTTTTTCTTACACGGATTGACATCCATATCATCTTCGCGACTGTTTTCTCCGATAATCTGACCTTCATAAACTTTTTCTGCCGGTATTATAAACATAGTACCGCGCTCCTGAGCGTTACCGATACCGTAAGAGGTTGTTTCACCTGTTTCAAACGCAACCAAACTGCCACGCGTGCGTCCCGGAATATCGCCTTTATAATTCTCATAACCTGCAAAAACATGATTCATTATACCGTTGCCTTTGGTATCCGTCAAAAACTGATTTCTGAAACCGATCAAACCACGTGCCGGAATTTTGAATTCCATGCGCAAATACCCGGCCATCTCCGTCATATTTTGCAGCTCTGCTTTACGCAGACCAAGCCCTTCCATAACAGCGCCCATATAATCCTGAGGCACATCAATCGTCAAAGCTTCCATCGGTTCCTGCAAATTGCCGTTTTCATCGTAATGCATAATTACTTTCGGTTTTCCGACCTGCAATTCATATCCTTCGCGACGCATAGTCTCAATCAAAATCGACAAATGCAGTTCGCCACGCCCGGAAACTTTCAGAGCTTCCGGAGTATCAGTATCCTCCACGCGCATGGACACATTTGTTTCAATCTCTTTATACAGGCGCTCGCGTAAATGTCTGCTGGTTACATATTCGCCTTCCTTGCCTGCAAAAGGACTGTTGTTTACAGAGAAAATCATCGAAAGAGTCGGTTCATCAATGGTCAGCCCCTGCAAAGCTTCAGGCTCGTTATAATCGGCTATCGTATCGCCTATATTCACGTCAGCCAAGCCTATCAAAGCTACGATATCACCTGCTGCAGCCTGTTCAGTTTCTGTGCGCTTCAATCCCTGATAAGTATATAATCTTCCGATTTTCGCCTTTTTACTGCTCTCTCCGCTGATGAGAGTAATATTTTCACCATTATGAATTGTACCGCGCACTATTCTGCCGACAACAATACGACCTACAAAAGAATCATAGTCAAGTGTGTTGACAAGCATCTGCGACGGCGCTTCCGTATCTACATCAGGAGCCGGTATAGTTTCCAAAATAACTTTGAATAACGGCTCAAGATTGTCGCTTTCATCAGTCATTGCAAGTTTGGCGACACCATTGCGCGCCGAAGCCAGAACAACCGGAAATTCCAACTGATCTTCGTCGGCATCAAGCTCGATAAAAAGATCAAGAACTTCATCGATGACTTCGTTAACCCTTTGGTCGGGGCGATCAATTTTATTAATAACAACGATGGGTTTTAAATGTTGCTCCAAAGCTTTGCGCAGAACATACTTAGTCTGCGGCATCGGTCCCTCGTAAGCATCCACGAGCAAAAGTACGCCGTCAACCATCGTTAAAACGCGCTCTACCTCACCGCCGAAATCAGCATGCCCCGGCGTATCAAGAATATTTATTTTTGTGCCTTTGTGCATAACTGCAGTATTTTTGGACAAAATGGTAATGCCGCGTTCGCGCTCCAAATCATTGGAATCCATAACGCGCTCCTCGACATGTTCGTTGACTCTGAAAATACCGCTTTGCTTTAGCATCGCATCCACAAGAGTTGTTTTACCATGGTCTACGTGAGCAATAATAGCAATGTTTCTTAAATCATTTCTGATCATTGGATTTCTCTCCTTTTTCTAAACGTCTGCGCTCCAGGAATAATTGCTCCCGTAAACAGAAAGAAGGATGCGTGTCAAATGCATCCTTCATCAGCAAACTTGCCCTTATATTATATTCCCTTTGCCTTGCACTGTCAATAAATTATTTGCCGCGACTCGGTTAAACTGTTGACAATGCGACAATTATAAAACTTAGCTGCCCGCATCGGTCGTGATCCTTGCTTGAAATTTTTCTTCGCATAACCTTCTACAGTTTTATGTATTCCGCTGTTTCAAAGGAATACATTCTCAATGCGTCGGCATCAAATTTTACCATCCAATAAGATACATGTTAAATATCATTCTTTTAATCATGTCATTCTCGGCTGCAATCGAAAAACCTTCTGCAGATACGCGACACTCATCAACCAGACTCTCTTATGCCGACACAAAACAGCATCATAAATGTCGCTCCCTCGTTTCTAAACCGATTATTGAGCAGACAGTCTCTTCGTTCAAAATCTAACTTTTGACCCAAAGCATATCCTGTATAAAAATAAAATATAAGCCAAAAATTTTGCCACGACGAACTATAAACCTCCTTGACAATCGATCTCTTAACCTCCGCAACATGCTCTTTACCATAATGCTTACCATAAAAGCAGAGATATTTTCCTCAGCATTTTTCTTTATCTTTTTATGAAATTTTGCCGCATTCAATCTATCCGTTGACACTTGTCCTAAGTTGAATAGCTTCTGCCAAATGTTCCACAGCAATATCTTCACTGCCGTCAAGATCAGCTATGGTTCTTGCCACTTTTAAAATTCTGTCGTGACTGCGTACGCTTAAATTCAAAACGGCAAAATATTTCTCCAACAACGCCTGCTCCTTTTCACCCAGTCGGCAATATCTTTCCACCTCACGCCTTCCCATGCCAGCGTTACAAAATATTCCCAACGTTTCCAACCTTGCCAGCTGAATGCTTCTCGCTCTGACAACACGCTCTCTTATCACAGCGGAAGTTTCTACAGGAGCTGCAGCTTTAAGATCTTCAAACTCTACACGAGCAAGATTTATTTGAATATCAATTCTGTCCATTAACGGTCCGGAAATTTTTCTCCTGTAATTGTCTATGTCCTTGGATCTGCATGTGCATTTATGTTTCCTATCTCCCAGATATCCGCAGGGGCAAGGATTTTGCGCCGCCACTAAATAAAATTTACTTGGATATGTCAAAGCGGCCCTTACCCTGGAAATATTCACTTCTCCATCCTCCAGCGGCTGGCGCAACATCTCCAGCGTATTACGCTCAAATTCAGGCAGTTCGTCAAGAAAAAGTACTCCGTGATGGCTGAGTGTTACTTCTCCCGGACGCGGCACTGATCCCCCTCCCAGCAGAGCGCTGGCGGAAATACCATGATGCGGACTGCGAAAAGGACGTTCTAACATTAAACTTTCTCCCTGAGGCAGCAGACCGGCGACGCTGTAAATTTTCGTTACTTCCAACGCTTCCGCTTCTGTAAGCGGCGGCAAAATTGTAGCCATACGACGAGCCAGCATAGTTTTTCCGCAGCCCGGCGAACCTACCATAAGAACGCTGTGACCTCCGGAGGCAGCAATCTCCAAAGCGCGTCTCGCCACCAGCTGACCTTTTACATCGGCAAAATCTTCCTTGTAACACCTTGTATTCTGCAAAATATTTTCTTTGCGTAATTCATCTAAGAATTTTTTTCTCTGCAAATGTTCCACAATCTGGTTTATATTTTCGGGAGTATGTACTTTTATTCCTTTGATAAGTTTTCCTTCTGCGGCATTACCTGTCGGAATGAATATTTCTTGATATCCGCACCTTTTAGCATCAATAATCATTGAAAGCACACCCGACACTCTCTGAATATTCCCATCAAGAGAAAGCTCTCCAACAAATACTTTTCCTTGCAACATTTCCTGTTCCAAAACTCTGGTGCTAGTTAAAATTCCTAAGGCTATGGGCAAATCCAATGAAGATCCGTCCTTTTTTAGATCTGCCGGAGCCAAATTCACAGTTATGCGACTCATAGGAAAGGAAAATCCGGAATTTTTTAATGCAGAACGCACTCTCTCCCTGGATTCTCTAACAGATAATGCCGGAAGACCTACAAGATCAAATCCGGGCAGTCCATTGGTTACATCCACTTCAACTCTTACTGCAACACCGTCGATACCATGTGTAGTTTCTCCTACCGCTTTAGCAAACATACTTCTTCCTCCTTAGAAACACTGCTGATGATGCAAGACGCTTTTTACAGCGCCGTGTTTCGCCAACACTTCAATAACATCGAAAGATAAACTTACACTTCCGTCGTCATACCCGTGAAGCTGAAGATAGTATTCGGCAACACGATATATTCGTATACGTTTTTGTCGGTTTACAGCTTCTACCGGAGAACCATATGCAGCCGAGGAACGCGTTTTAACCTCTACGAAGCTTATCACATCGTTTTTAATGGCTACGATATCAATCTCACCATAACGATGACAACGAAAATTTCTGGCTACAATTTCATAACCTTTCTGTCGCAGATAATAACAAGCCAGATTTTCGCCGTACAGCCCAAGTTTAGGCATGCACCTCATACTCGTACGCGTCTGTTTGAGGTGAGTAAATTATATTTTCTTCTTCAGCGACTGAAGGTAAATTCATTGACTTAACAGGCTCATATGTTCTTCGATGCCAAACGGTTGCGCCATACTTCATGATGGCTTCCATGTGCAAAGGACTCCCGTAACCTTTATTAGATGCAAATCCGTATTCGGGATAAATTTTATCCAACTTATCCATCAATCTGTCACGTGTCACCTTAGCAATAACGGATGCGGCAGCAATGGATACGCTCAACGCATCTCCGTGAGTGATGGACTTGCACTCCATCCCTTCTATAGACACTTCCATAGCGTCAAGAAAGGCCTTCTGCGGTTTAACCTGCAACGCTCGCAAAGCTTCAGCCATCCCTCTCTTTGTAGCGCGATAAATATTTTCTTTATCTATGTTGCTCACGCTTACTATGTTCACGCGAATATCAACAGCCTTGGATAGAATCTCCGCGTACAATCGCTCCCTTTGGGCGGCGGAAAGCTGCTTGGAATCGTTCAATCCTTCAAAAAAAGCTCCTCTCGGCAAAATAACAGTTGCTACAACAAGCGGGCCTGCCAAAGGTCCTCTTCCTGCTTCATCAACTCCTGCGATATACTCCGCCCCGGCAGCATAAGCAGCTTGTTCAAAAGCCAACATTTTTTCGTAACGCAGCCGCTCTTTCTCAAGTCTGGCCATGCGTTTATGATACGCCTCCATCAATTTCTTTACGCCAATTCTGACGTCACACTCCAATTTTTCCAACTGTTGCGGCGCAGGATTTCCGGATAACAAAACTTTGATTTCCTTAATGTTCATTGTACGCTCCTCCATAGTATTTTCTCCAGTAAAAAACCGCCTTGCGGCGGTCTTATATTCACGGTTCGTCCAGTGTAAATTTACCCAAGCTTCCCGAACGAAAATCTCTTAAGACAAGCTGGACCACTTTTTCCAAGTCCAGTAAACCGCCGGCTTTGAGACAACCGCGAGCGGAAGCAATCTTCTTCATTATACTCCGCGCGTTATTGTCGTCGTCAAAATTTACACCATATTTACTTTTTAATTGCTCCGGGTATTTTTCTTGTAAAAATTCCAGCAATTTTTCTACTGCCTGTTCTCTGTCGAAAACTTCTTCTTTCACTGCTCCGGTTGTCGCCAAAGCAAAGCCTACCGTTTCGTCCTCAAACTTAGGCCATAACACCCCTGGGGTATCCAAAAGTTCAAGACCTTTAGCGATGGTAATCCACTGTTGTCCTCTTGTTACACCCGGTTTGTCAGCTGCAACCGCTTTGTTTTTTCCTACCAAGCGATTTATGAGCGTCGATTTACCTACATTTGGTATACCGACAATCATCACTCTCACGGGACGATTTTTTACACCCTTGCGCAACCATTTTTCAATCACAGGCTGCGCTGCCGCCTGCACGTGCCCCACAAGCTGCTTAACCCCTCTACCGGAAGCGCAATCAACTTTGCAGACCCGTATCCCCTTTTCCTTAAACTTTTTGAACCACTGCTCAGTTTTGGCATCGTCAGCCATGTCGACTTTGTTTAAAGCAACCACCTTCGGTTTGGAACCTAAAATATCCTGCAATAAAGGATTTGTGCTGGAACGAGGTATTCTGGCATCCAATATTTCCACTACCGCATCCACCAACTTTATCTGAGATTCCATCATGCGCTTTGCTTTTGTCATATGGCCGGGAAACCATTGAACCTTAAGTTCCTTACTCATTCCACTCCGCCTTTATCAGCCTTAAATATACGCATATTACCCAAAGGCCAGTAAGCAGCTATGCTTCTTCCCTTGCAAAGATTCAGCTGAACAAAACCTACATCGGCAAACCGACTGTCCTCGGAATTATTTCTGTTGTCTCCCAGAACAAAAATAGTATCTTTAGGAACAATGACCTTATGAAAACTCGACATATTTGCTCCTTTAGGATCGTCCTTATAAACATATTCCTCTGCCAGCTGTTTACCATTCACATAAACTTTGCCGTCGCGCATCTCCACCGAGTCACCTTCCGCAGCAATCACACGTTTGATAAAATCACGGCTCTGATCCTTGGGATAACGAAAAACCACAATCTCTCCCCTCTGAGGTTTGCCGATAAAATAGCTTAACTTATCCACGAGTAATCGTTCGTGATGTTTAAGGGTAGGATGCATAGACGTCCCCTCCACCAAATACGGCTCCACCAAAAACGTTCTTATGCAAAATACCATCGCTCCGGCAACTATAATCGACACCAGCCAGTCGTTCACACTATCCTGCCAGTTTTTGTTCTTATTGCTCAAAGGAATACCTCCTTAAAAATTCTCACGCTTTATTTTAGCACAAACAATCTTCATTGTCCAAAATTTATATAAATAAAAGGGACTGTACTGCTACAGTCCCTTTTATTTAAAAAGATATGTTTATCACCGTTTTTCTCTAATACGAGCTGCTTTACCGGTAAGATTACGCAGATAGTAGAGCTTAGCACGACGTACTATACCGCGGCGAGCCACTTCGATTTTTTCAATGCGCGGGCTGTGAACCGGAAAAGTTCTCTCAACACCGATGCCGTAAGAAATACGACGTACGGTAAAATTCTCACGCACTCCGGACCCGGAACGAGCGATAACTACACCTTCAAAAAGCTGTACACGTTCCCTGTTGCCCTCGATAATCTTACAATAAACTTTTACAGTGTCACCTGCTTTAAACTCAGGCACATCGGAACGAAGCTGTTCTTGTTCCAATACTTCAATAATGTTCATAATTTCCTCCTAAATCATAGACGTTCATGTATGAACTAAACAGCGGACCGTCCGTATTACACGAATTGTATTATAACAAAATAAAGCTCTTATTGCAATATTTTTTCAAAGAAAAATATTTTTTGACGATATTTTTATTTCCACCAGGCTTCACCTGCAAGACGATCTAAAATAACAGCTGCAGCTCCTCGCACACAAAGATGATTGTAATCACAACATCCATAGATCGGCTCCAAAATATAATCGAAACTTTGCATAACAGAAGCTTCGATGCCGAAAGCTGTTCCCAAAATAAGCAGCACCGGTTCAGAACCTGACTGTAATAAGCTGCGAGCCTGTTTATAAGAGATTGTATTCGGATAAACTCTGGCATCGGTAGTAATGGTTACCGGAACTTGACCTGTCTTTTCTCTAATGCGACCGATACAACTTGCAATATCCTGCTGCCACACTGCACGCGCCAAAGCATTTCCTCTGTCGGGGTTGTAATCTTTACCGCCGCCGTTTTGCCAGTAACCTATTATTTTTTTTATAATATCTCTCTGAATCTCCAACGGATGTACGAGATAATATTCTTGCACATCATAAGTACGACAAGTACGAGAAATATCGTGAATATCAAAATTAGTTACTGCGCTGGCTATGACATCCATATGTTTGTTATATACGGGATAATGGACCAGCGCCACGTACAGTTCAGTCATTTTTATCTTCCTCTGTATGAACTTCTTTATCAAAAGCGATTTCTGAACGCAATTCCTCATAAAGTTTTCGCTCAGCTTTTTTCATCTTATCCGGCAAAGGTTCTTCCAACAGCGCCAATAACTCCGACGTCAGCAAATCCGGTCGATTAAAATAAGTTGCCTTAACAGCTTCCTTAAATCGCCAATTTTTTATCAAAAGATGGTTACCGCTCCGCAAAACTTCCGGAACTACAAGTCCTTCAAAATTTACCGGTCGCGTGTACTGCGGATATTCCAACAGACCTGTGCTGAAAGAATCTTCAACAGCACTGTCAAATTTTCCTAAAACTCCCGGGATAAAACGTGCCACAGCATCCATAACAACCAATGCCGGAAGTTCGCCACCGGTGAGCACGTAATCACCTATAGAAAGTTTTTCATCCACCCAAGCAAAAATTCGCTCATCAAATCCCTCGTAGTGACCGCAAACGAATATGATGTCCCTGTCGCCGCTTGCATATCTTTCCACTAAAGACTGATTTAACGTTTTCCCGCCAGGACACATAGCAACGACTAAGGCATTCGGAGCCAACTGCTTAGCTTTGCGAATTGCAGCCACTACAGGCTCCGGCTTCATAACCATCCCGGCACCGCCTCCGAACGGAGCGTCATCTACAGTACGATGCACATCATGCGTAAAATCTCTGGGATTTACGCAAAGCACTTCAATGTATCCATGCTTAACAGCACGTTGCAAAATGCTATGCCCCGCAGCTTGCTCTATTTGCTCCGGAAAAAGAGTGACGAACAAAAACTTCATGCTTCATCCACCCATTGCGGCAAAGAAACTACAATCAATTTTTCATTCAAATCGATTTTTTTCACGTAAATTTTTAGAGCCGGCAGCAAAATATCCTTACCTCCCGGAACTTCAATAACATAAACATCATTATTTCCGGTAGAAATTATATCTTTTAAGCGGCCTAATTCTTTACCATCCTCAAGCGACACTTTTAATCCCAACAAATCTGACACATAAAAGCGTCCTTCTTCAAGCGGCGGAAGGTCTTCGGAGAATATTGAAACATTTTTTCCCCGCAACAATTCCGCTTCGTTCATACTTGTAATCTCCTCAGCCGAGGCCAAAATCATTTTCTTGTGAAAGCGGACGTTGCCGATACGCAGCTGTTGTCCGTTATCCAACAGAAGGTAGTTTAATTTTAAAAATTGTTCCGGCTTTTCCGTAAGAGGCAATATACGAATATCGCCCCGCACACCGTGCGGAGCGACAATTTTGCCAATTATAACTTGTTTGTCCATGAATCAGCCGCGGAAAGCGATAACCTTTCCGTCTTCGGTAAGAATCTCTGCGCCCATCAAAGCATCAAGATCCGTACCTATGGTTATCTCCACAGTGCGCTCTAGGGTTCCGTGCCCGATTTCAGCACCCATTTCCAAGGCCTCAGCTCTTTTGAGTCTTTCTTCAGCCTCGGATTTAGCTGCAGTTCTCTTGCCGCGCTCCATTTCGATTTGTTCACGCAAAGCCGGTAATACGCTCAAATCGCTGGCGGCCTGATGCAGCGCCTTTTGGGCTTGAAACTCGAATTGTTCAAGATCAAGCTCCATATTTTTTATGGTTGTTTGGAGATCTCCAATAATTTTCAGTTTCAAATCTTCGGTAACCTTAGCCTTAACGGCAACGGGAACCCTTACAAACATTTTATCCATAATTATTTCATCCCCAATTAAACAATCTCGACAATAACCTTGACGTTTTCACGAGTAGCCACAGCTTTCATAACTGTTCTGATAGCTTTCGCAATGCGTCCTTGTTTACCGATAACCTTGCCCATGTCTTCAGAAGCAACATGGAGGCGGAGAACCGTTGTTGAACCGGTAGTTTCCTCCTCCACCACTACTGCAGAGGGATCGCTTACAAGAGACTTGGCCATTACTTCTACCAATTCTTTCATGCAAATCACACCTCTCAAAATTATTTTGCTGCTTTTGCGTCGGCAAATTTTTTCATAATACCGTTCTTGCTGAACAGAGATTTTACGGTATCAGTAGGTTGCGCGCCTTTACCCATCCATTCGCAAGCTTTATCGGCGTCAATTTTAACGTTAGCCGGTTGTACCGTAGAATCATAGTAACCGATGCTTTCAATAAATCTGCCGTCACGAGGAGAACGAGCGTCTGCAACAACAATACGATAGAAAGGAGCTTTTTTTGCGCCCATACGTTTCAAACGAATTTTTACTGCCATGTTGATTTTCACCTCCTTAAACTGATGTCATATAACATGGATTTTTATTATCTGCCAAAAGGAAGTTTAAAACCGCCTTTGGAAGCAAACTTAGTCATGCCCTGCATACGCTTCATCATCTTTTTGCTTTCATCAAAATTTTTCAGAAGCTTATTAACATCCTGCACACGCATGCCGCACCCCATAGCGATACGTTTGCGGCGACTGCCGTTAATTATATCCGGATTTCTTCTCTCCTTTGGTGTCATCGAACGAATGATAGCTTCAATGCGATCAAACTCTTTTTCATCGACATTGGCTTCTTTCAATTTTTGGCTTATCCCGCCCATTCCTGGAATAAGTCCCAAAATCGTATCCAAAGATCCGAGTTTTTTAATCTGCTGCATCTGTTCAAGAAACTGCTCCAGCGTAAACTCATCTTTACGCAGTTTCTTTTCCATTTCCAAAGCTTTAGCAAAATCAGTCGTGGATTGAATCTTTTCCACCAAAGTCAGAATATCGCCCATACCCAGGATACGCGAAGCCATACGATCGGGATGAAAAGGTTCTAAAGCATCCAGCTTCTCTCCCATACCGATCAATTTTACAGGTTTACCAGTAACGGCTTTCACGGAGAGAACTGCACCGCCGCGAGCATCACCGTCCAGTTTGGTAACGATCAATCCGTCGATACCCAATTCGCTGTTAAATGATTCCGCCACCGTCACAGCGTCCTGACCGGTCATAGCATCAACTACAAGTAATATTTCCTGCGGCTCAACAGCAACTTTAATATCACGCAGTTCGCTCATCAGATCTTCGTTGATATGCAGACGACCCGCCGTATCTATAATAACAGTATCACAAGCCAATGATTTGGCTTTTTCTACAGCCTTTTTAGCAATCTCTACGGGTGCTACCTGATCACCTAAAGCAAATACCGGCACATTCAGCTGCTCACCTAAAACCTGCAGCTGCGTTATAGCGGCCGGACGATAAACGTCACCTGCGACAAGCAGCGGTTTTTTATTCTTGCGTCGCAAGTAATTAGCAAGTTTTCCCGCAGTAGTCGTTTTACCTGCACCCTGCAACCCCACAAGCATAATCACCGTGGGAGGTTTTGGTGAAACGCTAAGCTTGCTCTGCGTACCGCCGAGCAACTCTATAAGTTCTTCGTTAACTATCTTTATTATTTGCTGATGCGGTGTAAGCCTATCTTCGATGCCTTCTCCGACAGCGCGTTCTTTTACTTTCGCTACAAAATCCTTAACTACCTTAAAGTTAACATCCGCTTCCAACAGCGCCATACGAACTTCGCGCATAGGTGCTTTCAGATCTTCCTCGGTAAGCTTCCCCGTACCGCGAAACATTCTAAGAGCATTTTGCAGTCTTTCCGATAAATTTTCAAAAGCCATTCTATATTACCTGTCCTCACCGCACATTGACTTTATTATCATAATCGCTTCAGCTGTTTCGTCAGCTCGTCCGATTTCCAACAACTGCACAACGCGAAAAAGTTGCTGCTTAGAAAAATCATTTTTCTCTATATGACCGAGCCGCTCTTCGTAACGTTCCAATGTCTGTTCCGTTCTCTTAAGCAAATCATGTACAGCTTGCCTCGATACGCCGACCTCTTCAGATATTTCCCCTAAGGAAAGATCATCATAAAGATAAAGTTGCAAAAAATTTCTCTGTTTTTCTGTCAGCAAGCCTCCGTACGCATCAAGCAAACGTCCCAATCTGATCCTCTGCTGAAAAAATTCTTCCGCACTCATTTACCTTCCTCGTCTTAAGAAACATCGACTTGCACATTATAATAAATTTATCTACTTATGTCAAGTATTTTTACTTGTCAGAACTGAACAAAGCCTCTACAAATTTATCGGGTTCAAACGGTCTGAAGTCCATGATTCCTTCTCCAACTCCTATCCACTTTCCCGGCAGCCCCAATTCTTCTTTAATAGCAACGACGATACCGCCCTTGGCAGTTCCGTCAAGCTT
>JAXFPC010000001.1:0-17904 GCA_034180005.1 Acidaminococcaceae bacterium
ATGGTAATGCCCGGAGACAACGTAACGATGAAGGTAGAGCTGATCACCCCGATCGCTATCGAAAAAGGACTGCGTTTCGCTATCCGTGAAGGTGGCCGTACAGTAGGCGCAGGCGTTGTTGCTGAAGTAGAAGAGAAATAAGTTGCTTTTTTAAACCGGCCTTTGTGCCGGTTTAAATTTTTGCGTATATAAAGGAAAGAACACGCTTTTTAAGGGCGGTAATATTTTTCTTTTTCTGTTGACATAAATTGTTAACTGTGTTACTCTATATTAGCGACAATTTGAGATTGGTTTATTTTTATTAACGTAAGCGAGGTGTGAATACATGCGTAATCTTATTACTTTGGCTTGCACTGAGTGCAAACAGAGAAATTATCAGACCAACAAAAACAAGAAGAACGATCCGGATCGTATCGAAATCAATAAATATTGCAAATTCTGCAAAAAGCACACTCTCCATAAGGAGACCAAATAATTTTTTGGCAAGTGCTGAGCATGGGCATTAGAGCAAGGATGTGACAAGATGGCCGTTCCGGAAACTACTGGAAGTGAGAAAAAAGGTACGGGTGTTATCGATTTTCTCCGTGAAACAAAGGTAGAATTGAAAAAGGTAACCTGGCCTACCAAACAAGAGATTATTGCTAACACAATAGTGGTGCTTATCGCGGTTATTCTGTGCGCCGGACTTATTTGGATCATTGATACTTTCTTCAGTGTTCTGTTCGGTATGCTTTTGCGATAGGAGCAATGACAACAGTTAGGAGGGAAGGGGAAGCGTTGCTTTCCGCTTATTGATGGAAGAAAGACAAGAAAAACGCTGGTATGTTATTCATACCTATTCTGGATATGAGAATAAAGTACGCGCAAACCTGGAACGCAAGGTACATTCCTTGGGTATGGAGAACGAGGTTTTCCGCATTGAGATTCCTATGGAGCGAGAGGTGGAGATAAAGGACGGGCAAAGGCGCACCGTTGATCGCAAGGTTTTCCCCGGCTATGTGCTGGTGGAAATGATCGTCAACGATCGCAGCTGGTATGCCGTTCGCAATACTCCCGGTGTTACCGGCTTTGTCGGTTCAGGCTCCAAACCAATTCCGCTTACCGATGAGGAGATTCGGCAGATCATGCCGGATATGGCTCCAGCGGTGAGCAGGACTAAAATTGATTTTCAATTGCATCAGACAGTACGCATCAAGCAGGGTCCGTTTGCCGGACAAACCGGTAAGATATCGGAGATCAACGAGGAACGAGGCAAGCTGAAGGTTCTCGTTAATATGCTGGGTCGCGAAACTCCTGTTGAAATTGATTTTACACAAGTTGAAGAAGCTGAATAAGTAAGGAGGTGTAATTAGATGCCGAAAAAAGTCATTAAGATGGTAAAATTACAGGTACCGGCTGGTAAAGCTACTCCGGCTCCTCCTGTAGGTCCCGCCCTTGGTCAGGCAGGTGTTAATATCATGGCTTTCGTTAAAGATTTTAACGCTCGTACCGAGAAACAGGCCGGTCTTATCATTCCTGTCGAGATCACCGTTTTTGAGGATCGTTCTTTTACTTTCGTAACCAAAACCCCTCCGGCTGCAGTTCTGTTGAAGAAAGCTGCCGGTCTGGAGAAAGCATCCGGCGAACCGAACAAGAAAAAGGTTGCCAAGCTGGGACGCGATAAGGTTCGCGAGATTGCCGAGAGCAAGATGGTAGACCTGAACGCTGCCGACGTTGAAGCCGCTATGAGAATGGTGGAGGGGACTGCCCGCAGCATGGGTATCGTTATCGAAGACTGATCATTTTCAGTCAATAAGGTGGGAGGCTTAAGCCGCTTGTACCACATAGGAGGAATATTTAATGGGTAAGAAGTATACCGACGCTTTGAAATTGATCGAAGCTGACAAATTCTACTCTCCCAAAGAGGCTGTAGAATTGGTCAAGAAAACTGCTGCTACTAAATTTGACAGCACTGTGGAAGTTGCTTTTCGTTTGGGCGTAAATCCCAAGTATCCCGATCAGCAAGTTCGCGGCGCTTTGGTTCTGCCTCATGGCACCGGCAAAACAAAGACCGTAATGGTTTTCGCCAAAGGTCCCAAAATTGCTGAAGCTGAAGCTGCGGGCGCGGATTTTGTAGGCGGCGAAGAGTTTGTAAACAAAATTAAAGACGGCTGGATGGATTTTGATGTCTGCATAGCCACACCCGATATGATGGGTTTGGTAGGTCGTCTCGGTAAAGTTCTCGGACCTCGCGGTTTGATGCCTAACCCTAAAGTGGGCACCGTAACCATGGACGTGGAACGCGCCGTAAAAGAATCCAAAGCCGGCAAGATCGAGTATCGCACCGACAAAGCCGGTAATGTGCAGGCTCCTATCGGTAAAGCTTCCTTTACTGAAGAGCAACTTTTAGCTAACTATATTGCTTTGGCGGACACTCTCGTCAAGGTTAAACCTTCCGGAGCGAAAGGTCAGTACATGAAGACTATCACCATGTCCACTACTATGGGTCCCGGTGTGAAGATCGACGTACTCAAAGCACAAAGCGACAAATAAGGTTAGCAATTAATTTTACTAAATCAGAAGATAATCGGGCCATAGACAGCAGGTGCCGCGTGCGTAAGTTTTACAACGCCTGCCGAGGCTGGAGCGTGAAGATATATTTATGACCTTCGACCTCCGGCTACGGCCGAGAGGTCTTTTTGATTTAATAAGAATATCAGAAGAGGAGGTGCGATCCAATGGCAGTTATTAGACCTGAAAAGGCTGCTAAAGTAGCTGAACTTAAAGAGCTGCTTTCCGGCGCCAAATGTGCCGTTTTAGTTGACTTCTGCGGTTTGACTGTTGCTCAGGACACCGAATTGCGTCGTAAAATGCGCGAAGCCGGCGTTCACTACAGTGTAGTAAAGAACACTTTGCTGCGTATTGCTGCCGCTGAAGCAGGTATTGAAGGTTTGGAGCCTTCCCTGGAGAAAAACACGGCTATTGCCGTTTCTCCGGAAGATCCTGTTGCAGTTGCTAAAATCGTTTGCGAATTTGCAAAAGCCAACAAAGTATTCCAAGTAAAAGTAGGCATTCTTGACGGAACGATCATCAGCGCCGAGGCTGTTAAAGAGCTAGCAGCCCTGCCGCCGAAAGAAGTTTTGGTTGCGAAATTGCTGGGCAGCATGAATGCTCCTATCAGCGGCTTCGTGGGTGTGCTGCAAGGCACTGTCCGCAAAGTTGTTTACGCTCTGGACGCTGTGCGTCAGGCGAAAGAGTCCGCTTAATTTGCGGTTGTCCGCTTAAGGCGGCATGAAATATAAAATTAAAATCAAATTTAAATGTACGTGGAGGTAAATATAATGAACAAGGAACAAATCATTGAAGCTATTGAATCTATGACAGTATTGGAGCTTTCCGAATTGGTAAAAGCTCTGGAAGAAAAATTCGGCGTATCCGCTGCCGCTCCGGTAGCTGTTGCTGCCGCTCCTGCTGCTGCAGGCGGTGAAGCTGCTGCAGAGAAGACTGAGTTCGACGTAATTCTGGCTTCCGCAGGCGCTTCCAAAATCAACGTAATCAAAGCTGTTCGCGAAGCAACCGGCTTGGGCTTGAAAGAAGCTAAAGAATTGGTTGACGGCGCTCCGAAAGCTGTTAAAGAGAAAGTATCCAAAGCTGATGCTGACGCTCTGAAAGCTAAACTTGAAGAAGCCGGCGCAACTGTAGAAGTAAAATAATTTCAACCGGAAAGCCGCTGTAAAGCATGGCGCAAAGCCTGCTTGCAGCGGTTTTTTATTTACCGCGACACTGAACTGAGAAGCGAGGCTTTTATCGCAGAGACGATTTTACTTTGATGAACGCTCTCCGATAAACATCTTTTACATAGCGTAGGTATTTAAAAAGTCATATCCTGCGACATCAGGCGAATGCAGCAGTTGTGACAAAAGACCGGACAGACTTTTGGGGCTGTCCGGTCTTGCTTTAAATTAAACAATTGATGTTGATTTCTTCAATTATATAAAAATATATTGACAAAAAATTACTTTTATGATATTATACTTCACTACAGCGTTTCTAAACTTTTTATTTATTTGACAACAACATACTCCGGGTCAGTGGTTGAACGGCGTATCTTGCTTATAAAGAATTGAGGATGTGCATTCATCGCAGACAACAGACAAGGTCCTTGTGGTAAGTACCTTGTCTTTTTTATCGAAGATGAGATGCGCAGGCTTTAGCGCGCAATAATACAAGAAGGGGTGAGTGGTTGCATGTTTAAACCGGTTCCTGTAGGTGATAGAACTCGGTACAGTTATGGAAGGATCAACGAAGTTTTAGCCATGCCGCATTTGATCGACATTCAGAGGAAGTCCTATGAATGGTTCGTCAGCAAAGGTCTTCGTAAAATTTTCCACGATATTTCTCCCATTAAAGATTTTACAGGTAATTTGGAGCTTTCCTTTGAGGATTTTGAACTGGGCAAGCCTAAATACAGTGTTGAGGAGTGCAAAGAAAGAGATGAATCTTATTCCGCTCCCATGACGGTCAAGGTGCGCCTTGTTTATAAGGATACGGGCGAGATTAAGGAGTCTTCCGTATTTATGGGAGATTTCCCCTTGATGACGGACACCGGAACTTTTGTTATCAACGGTGCCGAACGCGTAATCGTAAGTCAGCTGGTGCGTTCTCCCGGTGTTTATTACTCCGTTACGGAAGAGCCGGGCAGCAGCAAAAAGAACTACGGCGCTACGGTCATTCCCAATCGCGGAGCCTGGATCGAGTATGAAACGGATGCCAACGATATTATTAATGCCAGACTGGATCGTACCAGAAAACTGCCGGCCACAGCTTTGCTGCGCGCCATGGGACTTTCTTCAAACGATGAGATAATTGCTCTCTTCGGCGAACATCCGGCTTTGATGGCGACTTTGGAAAAGGACGCTACTAAAAATAGGGATGAAGCTCTGCTGGAAGTTTACAAAAAACTGCGTCCGGGCGAGCCGGCTATTTTGGAAAATGCCGCTTCTCTGATTGAATCCACTTTCTTTGACAATAAACGTTACGACCTGGCAAGCGTAGGCCGCTATAAGCTTAATAAAAAACTGAGCTGGAAAGCGCGCTTGGATGGAGTTACCATTGCCGAACCTATCGTTGATATGGAAACCGGCGAGATCATAGTTGAAAGCGGCACTTTTATTGACGACAAGCAGCTGGAGATTATCGAAAAAAGCGGTGTATATAATGAACACGGACTGCGCAGACTAGCTGTCAGCCATCACGAGCAGAATATCAATCTTATCTTCACCACCGGGATCGATGAAAAAATACGCACGGTAACAGTGGAAGATATTCTTGCGTCCTTCAATTATTTGCTTAATATTATGGAAGGATATGGCGGCAAAGATGATATCGATCATTTGGGCAACCGCCGTGTGCGCTGCGTGGGCGAGCTGCTGCAGAATCAGTTCCGCATCGGTTTGGCGCGCATGGAGCGTGTTGTAAAGGAACGTATGACGATTCAGGATACGGAGGTAATTACTCCGCAGGCGCTGATCAATATACGTCCGGTTGTGGCTGCCATTAAGGAATTTTTCGGCAGCAGCCAGTTGTCCCAGTTCATGGATCAGAACAATCCGTTGGCAGAGCTGACGCACAAGCGCCGTCTGTCCGCTTTGGGACCGGGTGGTTTGTCCCGTGACCGCGCCGGGTACGAGGTGCGCGACGTACATAACTCTCATTACGGTCGTATGTGTCCTATTGAAACGCCTGAAGGACCTAACATCGGTCTTATCGGTTCTCTGTCGACCTATGCCGTTGTGAACAAATACGGTTTTATGGAGACTCCTTATCGCATCGTAGATAAGGAAAATCGTCGCGTTACCGACGAGGTTATTTACCTTCCGGCCGACGAAGAAGACAAATATATTGTAGCTCAGGCCAATGAACCTTTGGATGAGAACGGTTATTTCCTGGGCGATCGTGTTACCGCCCGCAAGAAGGATGACGTACTCTCTTTGCCTCCGGAAAAAGTTGATTTGATGGACGTATCTCCGAAGCAGGTTGTGTCCATAGCTACGGCTTTGATTCCTTTCCTGGAGAACGACGATGCCAACCGCGCGCTGATGGGCGCCAACATGCAGCGTCAAGCAGTTCCTCTGCTCTGTACGCAGGCTCCGATCATAGGTACGGGTATGGAATATAAGGTAGCTGTCGACTCAGGTGTCTGCGTATTGTCCAAACATGACGGCGTGGTGGAACGCGTTGTGGGCAACGAAATCCGCGTACGCTGTGAGGACGGTTCTCTGGATATTTATCCGCTGCTTAAATTTAAGCGTTCCAACCAGGGTACATGTGTAAATCAACGTCCGATAGTGTATAAAGGCGACAAAGTGACGGCAGGACAGGTTTTGGCTGACGGTCCGGCAACGGATCACGGCGAGCTTGCTCTGGGTCATAATGTTATCGTGGCTTACATGCCTTGGGAAGGTTATAACTACGAGGACGCCGTCCTGCTCAACGAAGATTTGGTGAAGGCCGATGTTTTCACTTCCATCCACATAGAAGAGTATGATTGTGACGCTCGTGACACTAAGTTGGGCAAAGAAGAGATCACCAGAGAAATTCCCAACGTATCGGAAGAAGCTCTGAAAGATCTGGATGAACGCGGCATTATCCGCATCGGCGCGGAAGTGCGCCCCGGCGATATTCTGGTCGGCAAAGTAACGCCTAAGGGAGAAACGGAGCTGACTGCGGAAGAGCGTTTGCTGCGCGCCATCTTCGGCGAAAAAGCCAGAGAAGTGCGTGACAGTTCGTTGCGTGTTCCCCACGGTGAAGCCGGTAAAATTGTCAGCGTTAAGGTGTTCAACCGCGAGAATGGCGATGAGTTGCCGCCGGGAGTAAACGAACAGGTATGCGTACACATTGCCCAGAAACGTAAAATTTCCGAAGGTGACAAGATGGCGGGCCGTCACGGCAACAAGGGCGTAGTATCCCGCATTATGGCGAGAGAGGATATGCCTTTCCTGCCTACGGGTGAGCCGGTACACATAGTGCTCAATCCGTTGGGCGTGCCTTCTCGTATGAATATCGGTCAGATTTTGGAGAACCATCTGGGATGGGTGGCCCGTTCTTTGGGCATGCAGATAGAAAACAATGCCGAAGGACTTGTAGAACGTCTGAAAGCTCACGGTTACGACTACGACAAATACGGTATGCCGAAAACGGTGGAAATAGATAAATTCGGTGATGAAAGCATCCGCGCGGTACAAATCTCCGTGCCTGTATTCGACGGCGCTCATGAAGGAGATATGGCGGACTCCATTGCTATGGCCGACATGGATAAAACCTGCAAGACCGTGCTTTATGACGGACGTACAGGCGAGCCTTTCGACAACAAGGTAACGGTCGGACTCACGTATATGCTCAAGCTGCATCATCTTGTCGACGACAAGATTCACGCACGCAGCACCGGACCGTACTCTTTTGTTACTCAGCAGCCTTTGGGCGGTAAAGCTCAATTCGGCGGACAAAGATTCGGCGAAATGGAAGTTTGGGCGTTGGAAGCTTATGGTGCGGCTTATACGCTGCAGGAGATTCTGACGGTAAAATCCGACGACGTTGTAGGTCGCGTCAAGACTTATGAAGCTATAGTCAAGGGTGAGAATGTCCCCGATCCCGGCATTCCGGAATCGTTTAAGGTACTCGTTAAAGAGCTGCAGAGCATAGGCCTTGATATCAAGGTTCTGAACGAGGACGACGAAGAAATATCTCTTCGCGACACCGATGAAGATATGCAAACTCCGTTCCGCGGAGGAAAGACGCGCAGTGATGCCAAGGCGAAAACGGATGAGGGATCCGATGTCGCTGAGGAAAAATCAGCAGCAGAAGACGATGCGGAAGATTTGATCGCTGAACTCGGCAATATGCAGACAGTGACGGAAACTGACGGACTGGACTACATTCATGAAGTTGATGCCGAGGACGAGGCATAAGAGAAGGGGGCGAACATTTCTTGTTAGACGTAAACAATTTTGTATCTATGCGTATAGGTTTGGCTTCTCCGGAACAGATCAGAGCATGGTCCTACGGTGAAGTAAAGAAACCTGAAACTATCAATTACAGAACGCTGAAACCTGAAAAAGACGGATTGTTTTGTGAAAGAATCTTTGGCCCTACCAAGGATTGGGAATGTCATTGCGGTAAATATAAAAGAATTCGCTACAAAGGTATCGTCTGCGACAAATGCGGCGTAGAGGTTACAAGAAGCAAGGTACGTCGTGACCGTATGGGACACATCGAACTTGCGGCTCCCGTTTCTCATATTTGGTATTTTAAGGGATCCCCCTGCCGTATGGGGCAGATTTTGGACATTTCCGTCCGAAATTTGGAAAGAGTGCTGTATTTTACCAGCCATATTGTGACGGATCCCGGCGATACGCCTTTGACGAAGAAACAGTTGCTCAGTGAAAGCGAGTACATGGAAGCGCGCGATAAATACGGCGCACAGAGCTTTAAGGCCGCCATGGGTGCTTCAGCCATCAAGGAACTGCTGGAGGAAGTCGACTTGCAGGAGCTTACGGATGAGCTGCGCGCCGAAGTCAAAGAAGTGAGCGGTCAACGTAAAATTCGCGCTGTCAGAAGGCTGGAAGTATGCGAGGCCTTTTTGAAATCCGGCAACAGACCGGAGTGGATGATTTTGGATGTGGTCCCGGTTATTCCTCCGGAGCTGCGCCCCATGGTACAGCTCGACGGCGGACGTTTTGCAACTTCCGACCTTAACGATCTTTATCGTCGCGTAATCAACCGTAATAATCGTTTGAAACGCTTATTGGAGCTCAATGCTCCAGATATAATCGTGCGCAACGAAAAACGCATGCTGCAGGAAGCCGTCGATGCCCTGATCGACAACGGCCGTCACGGTCGCGCCGTTACAGGACCCGGCAACAGAGCATTGAAATCTCTTTCCGACATGCTGAAAGGCAAGCAGGGTCGTTTCCGTCAGAATCTTTTGGGTAAGCGTGTAGACTATTCCGGACGTTCCGTAATCGTAGTCGGACCGGAATTGAAAATGCATCAGTGCGGTTTGCCGAAAGAAATGGCTTTGGAACTTTTCAAACCCTTCGTTATGAAACGTCTGGTCAACAGCGAGAAAGCCAATAATATCAAAAGTGCCAAGCATAAGGTGGAGCGTGCCGATAAAGAAGTTTGGGATGTATTGGAAGAAGTCATCAAGGAACATCCGGTACTGCTGAACCGCGCACCGACGCTGCACAGACTCGGCATACAGGCTTTTGAACCGATTCTTACCGAGGGCAGGGCAATCAAATTGCATCCTCTGGTATGTACGGCTTATAACGCGGACTTTGACGGCGACCAAATGGCTGTCCATCTGCCTCTGTCCGTAGAGGCTCAGGCCGAAGCCCGCATGCTGATGATGTCGGTAAACAACATCTTAGCTCCTAAAGACGGTAAACCGGTTGCCGTTCCGACTCAGGACATGGTGCTGGGCGCCTACTATCTCACTATCGTGAGAAAGGGAGCCAAGGGAGAAGGCATGCGCTTCAGCAGTATTGACGAAGCGCAGTTGGCGTACTTCCACGGAGTTGTGCATATGCAGGCTCAAATAAAGGTTTACGTTCCTAATGCCGAAATTTTTGAAGAAGAGAAAAATGAAGGCATGTCCCTCGTTACTACAACAGTGGGCAATACTATTTTCAACAGCGAGCTGCCTTTGGAGATGCGTTATTTCCACAAAGAAGTCAACGCGGAAACAGGAGTGGAAGAATGGCATCTGGGAAAACTCATCGACAAGAAGGAACTGGGAAAACTGGTTGCCAAAGCGCATAAGTTGTACGGTAATCTGCGTACGGCGGAGATTTTGGATATCGTTAAAAAAATGGGATACAATAACGCTTGTCGCGCAGGCATTTCCATCGCTATCTCCGATATCCATATCCCCAGCGGTAAAGCGGCTATTTTGGAAGCTACGGAGAAAGAAGTCGATAAAGCTGAAAAGATGTACCGCCGCGGTCTTCTGACCGACGAAGAACGTTATAAGAAAGCAATCAGCCTTTGGGAGGACGCTTCTCAGAAAGTTTCCAAGATGCTGATGAGCGGCACGATGGACGAATTCAACCCCGTTAATATGATGGCTAAATCCGGCGCCCGCGGCAATGAAAGCCAGATGCGTCAGCTGGCCGGCATGCGCGGTCTGATGGCGGATCCTACGGGTAAAACTATCGAGCGTCCGATCAAGTCCAACTTCCGTGAAGGTCTGACCATTTTGGAATACTTTATTTCCACTCACGGCGCGCGTAAAGGTTTGGCGGATACGGCGCTGCGTACGGCGGACTCCGGTTATCTGACACGCCGTCTTGTGGACGTAGCGCAGGACGTTATTGTGCGTGAGGATGACTGTGATGTTATCGGTATGAATCTCGTTCGTGAGCGCAATAAACTTTACAAATCCGTGCTCGGCGTTACCAGGAACAAGATTAAAGAAACTGTTTTGGGCCGCATTTTGGCTTCCGGAATCACCGATGCGGAAGGACGCATCGTTGCCGAAGCCGATACCGATATTTCGGAAGAGCTGCTGAACAAACTTAACGCAGCCGGCATCGAAGAAATCAAAATATACAGCAATGAAGATATGAACGGCGAAGAAATCGAAACCGTTCGCATCAACATAAGCGAAGAGCATGTTTACAATGTGCTCCGGGAGAGCCTGCTACATTCCTTCAACGGTAAAGTTATCGTAGGCGATATCGTCAACGAAGAGGGAGAAGTTATAGCCGCCGACGGTGAGACTCTGTCCGAAGAAATTGTGGAGAAAGTTTTGCGCGACGGTACAGTCAAAGAGCTGTATGTGCGTGAAAACCGGATCAACGGCATTGAAGTTGAAGCGATAACGATACCTGAAGGCAAGAGTCTTAAAGTTATTGAAGAACTCCACGACCGCATCATCGGACGTAATTTGGCGGAAGACATTCTCGACGAAAAAGGCAACGTGCTTTTCCATATTAACGAGTATGTTACGGAAAGCATCGCTAAACGTATCTGCGAATTGCGGGATAAAGTTCTTGTTCGCAGCGTGCTGACCTGTAAATCCAAATTCGGCGTTTGCCGCAAGTGTTACGGACGTAACCTTGCCACCGGCAAAAATGTTGATGTGGGCGAGGCTGTCGGCACTATTGCGGCTCAGTCCATCGGCGAGCCGGGTACTCAGCTGACCATGCGTACTTTCCACACGGGCGGCGTTGCCGGCGGCGACGATATCACCCAAGGTCTGCCTCGCGTTGAGGAACTGTTTGAAGCGCGTAAACCCAAGCATTACGGAGTATTGGCAGAGTGCAGCGGCGTTGTTCGTCTTGTCAACGAAGGAGAGATGCGCAAAGTATTTATTGCCGGAGCTGACGGGTTGGAAACGGAGCATGCTATTCCCAAATGGGCAAGGCTGGTTGTTGAAGACGGACAGGAGATTGCTCAGGGCGAGCGCCTGACCGGCGGCGATTTGAGTCCTCATGACGTACTGAGAATCAGCGGCGTTAAAGCTGCACAGGATTATCTGGTATCTCAGGTTGTGGGTGCTTATAAATCCCAAGGCGTTGATATCAACAGCAAGCATATAGAGGTCATGGTTCGCCAGATGATGCGCAAGGTGCGTGTTGACGAGGCGGGCGATACTTCCATGCTTCCCGGTGAATATGTTGATGCTGCGGAATTTGCCAAACAGAATGCTGCGGTTGTGGAACAGGGATTGGAGCCTGCCGAAGGTCGTGCCATCCTGCTCGGTATCACCAAAGCTTCCCTGGCTACGGATTCGTTCCTGTCCGCCGCTTCCTTCCAGGAAACGACGAGAGTACTCACGGACGCCGCTATTAAGGGTAAGGTGGATCCGCTTTTGGGACTCAAGGAAAATGTTATTATCGGCAAGCTTATCCCGGCAGGTACGGGCATGAGCCACTACCGTGACATCAAGGTAAAATATAATACTTCGGCTGAATGATGTTCAGTCATCCAAAGCGCCGCTTTTAGCGGCGCTTTTTTTATGCGTAGAGAGGTAAAAGCGCAGCAGCGCAAATGAGCGAAAACGCACAACGCGGAAAGAAGAAGTGTTGCGTGAGAGCAAAAAGTTGATGTTCCGTTATCGTGAGAAGTCGGTGCTTAAGAGGTAACTTTTAAAGCGCGGCGATAATTTTTATATTTTGCAAAATAGCGGCACTGTTTTTATTTCAGGCCTCGCAAAATCATCGGAAAGTTTTGCGCTTCACTCTCTCTCGTGGTATAATCAAGAAAAAATTTTAAGGAGCATAATCAAGATGGAGTTTAAATATCCTAAACCCGATCGCAGCAGCTACGTCCCTTCGCCTATGGAACCTGATGAGGACGGCGTTATAGATGTGGGTTTCAGTACGGGAACATTTGCCGACGGCAGGGAATACCGTCTGGAATGCTGGCGTATGGAAGAGATGGTCATGGTTACAGTGATGTTTTCCGATATCGAGTTGGAGGACAGCTCCCGCGAAGATTTGCGCGAGCTTTTAGTAAAAGAAAGAATTCTGACATTTAAGCAGCGGGAGCATCCGCTACAGTGTACACGCACTTTTGATGACAGCGGCAGAGCCATGTGGTCCGTCAACATCATGCTTTCCGATCATAAGGGGAAATATTGCGAAATTGTCGGCAGCATAAGGCGCTACGGTCAAATATTTCTGCGCGGCGACAGCTCCATGCGAGTGTTGTGATGCGGTTGTTTATCATTTGGAAAAGAAAAATTACAATTTGCAACAAAAATTTTTAAATTTGCTTGCAAATAAGTAAAGAGCAGTGGTATAATACATCCCATAAGTAAATATTGCGTGGATGATGTATGCGGGAGAAGACCTAAGGTCTACCGAAGGAGCAAAACTCTCAGGTGTTTCGCAAGAAATGGAACCGTATATTGACACAACTCTGGAGAGTCCCTTAAATGGGCGCCGAAGGTGCAAGGATGCTCGGCTGCATCCTAATCTCTCAGGCCAAAGGACAGAGAAAATACATACTGGTGTAGCTTTGCTATTTATCATATGTTTTGTCTTTTCCTCCGGAGTAAATTTTACTCCGGTTTTTTATTTACTTAGAGTTGCTAAGAGGATAAGGAGATGTGTGAGAAATGTTGGAGATTTTGAACTCGATTGATTCGTTCGTATGGGGGCCCCCGCTTTTGATTCTGTTGGTGGGGACGGGTATCTGGCTGACCTTCAGACTGAAGTTGTTGCAGATATTCAGTCTCGGTGAGGCTATGCGGTTGATTTTTTCTGCAAAAAATGACGGCAGTGGTGACGTGAACAGCTTTAAAGCCCTCTGTACTGCGCTGGCTGCTACTGTGGGAACCGGTAATATCGTAGGCGTAGCGACAGCTGTTAAAGCAGGAGGACCAGGAGCTTTATTCTGGATGTGGGTGGCAGCATTTTTCGGTATGGCGACCAAATACGCCGAATGTCTGTTGGCTGTAAAATATCGTACCGTCGATGATGACGGCAATATCTCCGGCGGTCCCATGTATTACATAGAAAACGGCTTGGGTAAAGCCTATAAGCCGCTGGCAGTTGCTTTTGCAGTGTTCGGCGTGCTTTGCGCCTATTTCGGTATAGGGACTTTTGCGCAGGTGAACTCCATTGTGGAAATAACCAAAATATCTGCCGGTATCCCTGTGGAATACACCGGCGCAGCGCTTACGATTCTTGTAGCTGTGGTAACTGTGGGAGGTTTGCGCTCCATCGCGACCGTAGCGGCAAAGGTAGTTCCGTTTATGGCAATGATGTACTTCCTGTGCACTTTCGGTATTCTGGTAGCCTTTGTCGACAAGCTTCCGGGAGCTGTAGCTTCCGTTATCAATTCGGCGTTTAATCCTACGGCGGCAGCCGGCGGATTTTTGGGAGCTTCGGTTATGTTGGCTATGCGCAGCGGCGTGGCTCGCGGTGTTTTTTCCAACGAGTCCGGTTTAGGCAGCGCGCCCATCGTAGCTGCCGCAGCTAAAACCAAGTGGCCTGCGGAGCAGGGTTTGATCTCCATGACGGGAACTTTCATAGATACGATCATTATTTGTTCCATGACGGGTTTGGCGCTGATTGTTACGGAAGCCTGGTGTGGACCGTTAAGCGGCGCTGCTATGACGGAAAGCGCTTTTACGATGGCTTATCCGGCCGCCGGCGGGTTGCTGCTGATGGTTGGACTGGTTTTGTTCGCCTTTACGACTATCCTGGGATGGAATTATTACGGTGAACGTTGCGTGGAATATTTATTAGGCGTCAAGGCTATTTTGCCTTATCGCGTTATTTTCATACTTCTGATTGCTTGCGGGCCCTATCTGCAGCTGGAGGAAATTTGGGTTCTGGCGGATATTGTCAACGGCTTGATGGCCATTCCCAACCTGATTGCCCTGTTGGCACTGACCGGTGTTGTGGTAGCGGAAACGAAGGCGTACAAACAACATCTAAAAGCAAGCAAACAATAAAATCGGCGGCAGCCGGAGCAGGTTTGAACCGTGCTTCGGCTGTTTTTCTTTGGCGAACCCATCATGTATTAAGAATACATGATGGGAAATTATTGCGGGATGATTACAGATAATGCTATAATACAGCATATGAGTGAATAATTAGTGTTTTGTGTATACACGGTGCGTTCTTCTGTCTATTAAAATAAGTACGCTGCCAAAAAATCTCGGTCTACATAATGAGTTTTGAAATTGGCTTGTCGAGGAAGGAACGCGGTAAGATTTTCACTCTGTTATTTATTATGAGGGGCAAGGAGAGGAATTTGCGATGTTAGAATTATTGAACGAGATCGACGCTTTTGTCTGGGGCCCGCCGCTTTTGGTACTGCTGGTGGGAACAGGTATTTGGCTGACTTTTAAGTTGAGATTGTTGCAGGTATTTCAGCTGGGTACGGCGCTGAAACTTATTTTTTCAGCGAAAAATGACGGCAGCGGTGATGTGAACAGTTTTAAAGCTCTTTGCACGGCGTTGGCGGCAACAGTCGGCACGGGCAATATCGTCGGTGTGGCTACGGCTATCAAAGCCGGCGGACCGGGAGCTTTGTTCTGGATGTGGATGGCTGCTTTCTTCGGTATGGCCACCAAGTACGCGGAATGTCTGCTGGCTGTACGGTATCGTACTGTTGACGAGAACGGCAACATTTCCGGCGGCCCCATGTACTATATTGAAAATGGTTTAGGAAAAAATTATCGTCCTTTGGCCATAGCCTTTTCCCTCTTCGGAGTGCTTTGCGCCTGCTTCGGTTCAGGTACCTTTGCGCAGGTGAACGCCATAGTCGAGGTAACGCGACTGTCCGCAGGTATACCCGTTGAATATACGGGAGCGCTGCTGACGGTTCTGGTGGCGGTGGTAACCATCGGCGGTTTGAAATCCATAGCCACCGTATCTTCCAAAATAGTACCTTTCATGGCGCTTATGTATTTCTTCTGCACGGTAGGCATTTTGATCACTTATGCGGATAAACTTCCCGGCGCTTTGGCTGCTGTAGTAAATTCGGCATTTAATCCCACGGCGGCAGCCGGCGGTTTTTTAGGAGCATCTGTTATGCTGGCTATGCGCAGCGGTGTTTCCCGCGGCGTTTTTTCCAATGAATCCGGTTTAGGCAGCGCGCCTATCGTGGCTGCCGCAGCTAAAACAAAATGGCCTGCGGAACAGGGACTGATCTCCATGACCGGCACCTTTATAGATACCATTATCATTTGTACGCTTACAGGACTGTCGCTGTTGGTTACTGATGTATGGGTAGGACCTTTGAACGGCGCGGCTATGACGGACAGCGCGTTCAACGCCGCGTATCCGGGAGTGGGCAGCTTGCTGCTGATGGTAGGTCTGGTGCTTTTCGCCTTCACTACGATTTTGGGGTGGAATTATTACGGTGAACGCTGCATGGAATATTTGCTAGGTGTTAAAGCTATTTTGCCTTACAGGTTGGTGTTCATAGTTTTGGTAGCATGCGGTCCGTATCTGAAGTTGGAAGAGATCTGGGTTATGGCGGATATTTTTAACGGTTTGATGGTTATACCGAATCTGATTGCTTTATTGGCTCTTACCGGCGTGGTTGTGACGGAAACGAAAAAATACGGTGAGCATTTACGCGAATTGCGAAATAAATAAAATAAAAGGCGTGTTCTGAAAATTTCAGAACACGCCTTTTATTTTTAAATGCATACATATCGGTAATTGTTCATGGAAAGAAAAACAGTCCGCTGGGGATTGCGGACTGTTCTCCTTAAGGAAAGCTGTTTATGATGAATTTGATGGGAAGGGTGTAGCAATCCTTAACTTGCTACGCCTACAGTATACTACAATATTTTTCTATATTCAAGTAGCATAATTGAATAAAATGTGAAAGATGGCATCAAAAAATGTGAATTTCTGATAAATAAGTCTTGGGACGGATATTTTTATCATCGTTTTTATTTAAATATGTTTCAAAGTTTACATATAATATTGATGGCGAACGTGAATAAAAAAATATCTTGGCGGCATTTCTCAAAAATGTCTGCTGTGAAAGTACAGCGAAGAAATTTGTCTTCAACTGCTGTTCTTTTTAAGTAGACAAAACGTTAAAAAGTCTTTTTATAATCTCAGAAAGACATAAAATATTAACAGTTTGTTGCTGTGTGTGCAAAAATAAACAAAAAATTTAACAATAAAATCTCCCTTGCAGGAATGTTATTCTGATGTTATAATCTCGCATATAGCTGCAGTAAAGCAGCAGCAGGAAGAGAGGTTGTTTGAGATGAAGCATAAGAAATTATTGTCGATATTGGTGGCGTCTGCGGTTATGGTCGGAGCTGTAGCAGGTTGCGGCGGTGACAAAAAAAGCGAAGGCAAAGCAGGCGACGTTATAAAATTAGGCGTTTTTCTGCCGTTGACCGGCGATAATGCAGCCGGCGGCGAACTGGAACTGCGCGGCATCAAACTTGCCAATAAGCTGCACCCCGAAGTTTTAGGCAAAAAGGTTGAACTGGTAGTTGCAGATAATAAATCTGACAAAGCCGAGGCTGCTTCTGTTGCCGCAAGACTGATCGAGAAAGATAAGGTCGTTACTTTGCTCGGCAGCTACGGCTCGTCTTTGTCCATGGCGGCAGGCAACATCGTTAAAGATAACAAAGTGCCGGCCATCGGCACCAGCTGTACCAATCCCCAGGTAACAGCCAACAATGACTACTATTTCCGCGCTTGTTTTATCGATCCTTTCCAGGGAACGGTAATGGCGAACTACGCGTTTAAACAGGGCGCCAAAAAAGTTGCTATCGTACAGGAAGTTTCCAACGACTATTCCGTGGGTCTGGCTAAATTCTTCAAAGAATCTTTTGTGAAGCTCACAAATGATCCTAACTGTATTGTCGATACTTTGAATTATCAGACGGGCGATAAGGACTTCACGGCCGTGCTTACCAATCTGAAAGCCAAAGCTCCCGATGCTATTTTTGCTCCCGGCAACTTTACCGAGTCCGCATTACTGATTAAACAAGCCCGTCAGTTGGGAATGAAAGTTCCTTTTATGGGCGGGGATACCTGGGAAACTCAGGAGTTTATAGATGTTGGCGGCAAGGACGTGGAGGGCGCCGTGCTCTCGACCGCTTTTGACCGTGAGAAAGCTTCTACGGAAGAAGCTAAAAAATTCATGGATGCCTACACTAAAGAATACAAAAACGAGCCTTCCGCTCTGACTGCTTTGGCATACGATTCCTATCTTATCGCCGTGGACGCCATCAAACGCGCCAACAGCACAGATCCGCAAAAGATTCGCGATGCTATCGCTGTAACTAAGGACTTGGAGGCAGTTACAGGAAAAACTACACTGGATAAAAACGGCGATGCCATCAAAGCAGCTGTTATCAAAGTAGTTAAAGAAGGCAAATTCAAATATTTGGATTTTGTTGACGTAAAATAAGCTTTGACTTTT
>JAXFPC010000012.1:0-17311 GCA_034180005.1 Acidaminococcaceae bacterium
CCGGGAAGAAGTCATGAACCGAATCAAGGAGCTGCAGGACTTCATCGCCGGTCAGGAAACCGACATCACAGAGTTCGATGAGGCTCTGGTCAAAAAGCTCATCGAGAAAATCTCCGTCTTCGCCGACCACTTCACCGTGGAATTCAAGTCCGGCATCACAATTGATATCGAAGCATAAAACAAGGCTCCCTTACTACCGATGATGGCAGTGTGGGAGCCTGATTTTTCTTTTAAATCCCTGTTATTATTTTATTTTCGCAAACACATCACCAATATCCCCATCGATGCAAATGCTCCTGTTCGCAATTTCGCCCGGACAAAACGCCTCGCCATAATTGATACAAGCATACACTGACTTTTCATTTTCCAGTGTCATTTGCCAGAACGGATACTTCACAATGACGGGTGTATTGGCTCCCACGCTAAGCTCCAGATAAAGCACATGAAGGCTCTCATGTCTGCGCAGGAAATCCGCATATGCCGCAGACGCTCTATGCCACCCTCCATCTTCGACAAAGGAATCGTCAGCACGAAGGTTCATGGTAACATCCGATCCGTCATCCGGTCATTTCGGGATGAGGCTTTTCGGAATCCTCATGGTTATATTGCCATCTTTTGGCACCTGAAATACACCAGCTTCGTCCTTCACAAAACCCTGCGCCTCCATCGCTTTCATGACCCACTCCTCATTATCATAGGTCTTTTGCAGTGACGGATTCACGCTCTGGAATAGTCCGTAGTCTCCCTGCGTATAGAAAAGACGCTTTTTATCAAATCCCGCTCTCTGGAATTGGTGATCCACATTGGTGGTAATCACAAAATAGTCCTTATCTTTTACAAGATCGTGCAGTTCTTTATAAACAGGTTTAGGAGCATCGATATAGCGATTGTAGTAGATATGCCTTGCCCACCATGCCCAGCGCGTCTCATCATCCGGGAACGGGTAGAAACCACCGGAATACATATCTCGGATACCATACTTTTTCGCAAAATCATAAAAATATGTTTCAAAACGCTCGCCACTGTATGTCAGCCCTGCGGAAGTGGAAATTCCGGCACCCGCTCCGATCACTATAGCATCTGCTGCTTCGATCTCTTTCTTTAATCTGGCGATTCGTTCCTCCTCAGAGCCTGTTTCGAATGACATATTTCTGCTGAAATACCGCACAGCACCGAGTCCCTTCTGAATGCTTTCCTGATAGCCGTTAGGCATTTCATCGTATAAGTTCTTCATAGTATTTTTTGTCCTCGTCCTTAAAAACATTAAAGATCACCCTTTCCATAGCACCCGGATGTTGTGAGAGCCAGCTGTCTACGGCGCTGACGGCAATCTGAGCTGCCCGCTTGTTCGGAAAATGAAATACGCCTGTAGAAATACAGCAGAATGCCACGCTTCTCAAATTATTAACAAGACACATATCCAAGGTATTCAGGTAACAGTCTGTCAGTTCCTTCTCCAGTTCCGGCGTCAGCTTGTATTGCACAATCGGGCCTACGATATGAATTACCTTTTTCGCAGGAAGATTATAGGCGTCCGTCAGCATTGGAACAGCAGTCGGCTGCTCATAATCTTTGCCGTATTTGATCCTCAGCTGATTCATCTGCCTGCTGCACTCTGCTCGAAGCTGGACTCCGGCAAAAGTGTGAATGCAGTTGTCAATGCAGGTGTGCATCGGGACAAAGCAGCCCAACATCTGGGAGTTGGCGGCGTTCACGATGGTGTCAACGGCCAGGCGGGTGATGTCGCCCTGCCAGATCGACATGCCATTCCGAATCATGGGAATCTCCGAAAGCGTGACAATGCCGTTTTCGCTGATACGCTCCCGTAGGTATTCGTCCTGTACGGCCAGTACCGAATCGTCCAGCTTCTTCGGCATACGAATGTTCATAAGGGAACGGAGGATTCTTCGCTTGCCCTCCGTATCCGCAGGCGTCTGTAAATCCTTATGTTGAACAGAATCAGCCTTGAACGCTTCGACCAATGTGTCAAGCCGCTGCTCCTGTGTCATTTTCTCATTCATGCTGTTACCTTCTTTCCACCGCATCTACATGACAAGCCGTCATACAGTTACCACAATGCAAACAGTGTTCCCGTTCAATCACAAACGGCATTTCGTCCTGAATGATACAGTTTTGCGGACAAACCGCTACACAGCTTCCGCAGCCGATACATTTGTCTGTGATGAAATATCCCTCTGCCTTTTTCACCACTCCTCCAAATGTAAAAGAAGCACGCTCTATCGGTTTCTTTGAAAGATCGAACCACTCACCGCTGCCCTCATAAATCTGGAACACCGTCAGAGCCTGCATAGACTCCTCTGTGGGATATATCTTGCGCATATACGGATTTTTCTCAAACAGTTCTGGAATCTTATCATATCCAAGCTCCCGAACCTTTCCACGGATAGACACAGCCACGCTGCTCATGGTATCCTCACCCTTCATTGCAGTCAGGGCAAGAAACTCTCGTTTCTTCAACCTGTCATAAAAGCCTTTGCCCTTTGCTGTGAGGAAATACAAACTCTTTTCATCACTGTCCATCATATCGATTGCTGCCGTCACCGGAAGGCCTTCGTCATCAACGGTGGCTACAATCGTTCGATGTATTTCATTTGCGATATAGTCAAGATATTCTTTTGTTTCCATGTCAAATGCCTCCTTAGAAAAGAACTCCGAAGCAGTCTGCTCCGGAGTCCCATTTTGTCAGGCTTCTTTTGCGAGAATATCCTGCATTCCCGTCCTTAAATCCGCTATCGTGTATTTTCTCATTTCATCCTCCATAGCGGTTTGGATGCCTTTCAATTTGTCATCCAAAAGGGCGTGGATATTTTTACCTACAGGACACTGTGTACTCGGATTCTCGTGGAAATGAAACAGTCCTTCATCATTTACACAGTCAACCGCCTTATAAACATCGTAAAAAGTGATTTCATCCAGTTTTTTAACAAGCGTTATACCGCTTTTACCCTGACTGATGTCGATAATCCCCGCTTCCTTGAGATTGCCCATAACATTCCGGACAATGACAGGATTAGCGCCTACGCTGCCCGCCAGAAAATTGCTCGTCACCTTTTCGTTGTCTTTGAAATAATCGATAGCGGTAATGATATGTACAGCTATCGTAAATCTGCTTGTAATCTGCATTGCCTCTTCTCCACTCCGTTCCGGTTCACACTGAACATGCGTCCACTGGACGCATAGTGCCCTCCTGCTTGTAATATAACGCTTTACAAGAAGCCTGTCAATGCAGATATTACAAGCTGTCGTAAATTATTCTCTCACTACACTGATACGCTGCTGGATGTGGTCACCCTTTTCGATCTCATCTACCATAGCGATGGCATAATCCGCATAGCTGATAATGCTCTCGCCCTTGCTGTTCAGTGTAAGCTCCTCGCCAGCAAGGATATACTTTCCGCTGCGCTCACCGTCTGCCTGAAAGTCTCCAGCAGGGCTGATGAATGTCCACTTCACGTCATTTCTCTCACGCAGCTTGGCAAGCTCCTCGCCCTGTGCCTTTGCGAGCGGGAGGAACATAGCCGGGAAGTCTGCACCATCACTGACAACAGCCGTATGCTCCGGATTTACGAAGAGGCTGCCTGCACCACCAACGATCAGAAGACGGGTGTCCGTTCCTGCAAGG
The DNA here is from genome assembly GCA_034180005.1 of Acidaminococcaceae bacterium. GTDB lineage: Bacteria > Bacillota > Negativicutes > Acidaminococcales > Acidaminococcaceae > JAXFPC01. Next base: position 3,644 of record JAXFPC010000012.1, read on the forward strand.
ATGTCGCATAGATGCTGGGAAGTCTTCACATGACCGTCCAACTTATCCTCTTCCCATGCGCCAAAGCCGTCCACCACTGCATCAAAGCCAGCCAGATCTTCCTTCGTAAGATCCATGATGTCCTTCTGCACATAATCGGAAGCTGCCGTCTTGTTCTCTGCTCCGCGACCGAATGCCTTAACCTCGAACCCTCTGTCCAATGCTTCCTTGACAACCTTCTGAGCTACGCGTCCGTTTGCTGCTACTACTGCAATCTTCATGATAAAATCCTCCTTGTGAATTCTGGTTATTATCTTGTAACCTTTTCGATTACAAGCAGATTATATAGGACAGCAACGCACTTGTCAATAGTTTTATTACAAGTTTTTCAAAAAAATTTCCGGACGCTTTTTGTGCATCCGGAATTTATATTTTATCCTGACATCTATCTCACAGCCACAACTCCCCGACATCTAACTCGGCAACTCAACTATGTGACATCTATCGTGGCAACTCAACTCTCACACTTTTTGAGCCGGATTGCCCTTGGATAAGTTACCGAGAAGCGTTTTGTCTGTCCGATGCCGATTGCCCGATTGTCCGAAAACCGCAGTATTACTGGGCTTTCGCGGCTATTTTCCTTCGACTCTTGACATCAATACTACCGTCTCGACGTGGCTTGTCATAGGGAACATATCCACCGGTTGTACTGCCATTGTTCGGTAGCCGTGCTGCTCCAAATAGTTCAGATCTCTAGCCAATGATGCCGGATTGCAGGAAACATAAACTATGCGCTGCGGTCCTACCTCCGCTATGGCATTCAACACTCTCTCATCACAACCTGCTCTTGGCGGATCAACAACTATCACGTCCGGACTTACTCCTTCACGCAAAAGTTTCGGCAAAGTCTGCGCCGCGTCTCCGCAAAAAAATTCCGCATTGGTACAATTATTTTCTGTCGCATTGAGATTAGCATCTTCTATAGCGGGAGCAACTATTTCTATACCGTAAACTTTTTGCGCATGTCTTGCAATGTAAAGAGCTATTGTTCCGGTGCCGCAGTAAATATCAGCAACAGTTTCTTTTCCTGTAAGGCACGCATACTCCAGAACTTTATTGTAAAGCTTTGCCGCCTGTTCGCTGTTAACCTGAAAGAAGGAGTTGGCGGAAATATTAAAATGCAGCTTTCCCAAGCTGTCGATAATATTCATTTTTCCCCACATGACGCGATTTCTCTCGCTCATGATGATATTTGTTTTCTTTTTATTAATATTTTGCACGACGCTTACCAGTCCAGGGATATTTTCCTGCAATATGGCAAGCAGTTCCTTTCGATAAGGCACTTCATACTCCGAGGTCACCAATACGACCATGACTTCTCCGCTTTGCACACCAACCCTGCTCATAACATGACGGACAAGTCCTTTATTTGTTTTCTCGTTGTAAGCGGATATACAATACTTAATCATCCATTGACGTACTGCTTTAAGGACTTCATTATTTGCTTCTTTTTGAATCAGGCACTCCTTGGTATCTACGACTTTGTGCGAAGCTGCAGCGTAACAACCGATACTTATCTCTCCGTCAGTTTCGGCTGCGGGAAATTGCATTTTATTTCTGTAATACCACGGATTGTCAGCTCCGAGTACCGGCAACACATCTGTTTGAAGATGTCCTATTCTGCGCAGGGCGTCCTCAACCTGCAGGAGCTTTATCTCAAGCTGCCCTTTGTAACTCAAATGCTGCAACTGACAGCCGCCGCACGTTTCATAAACGGGACATGACGGCTCCGTCCTCTCCGGTGAAGCTTCAAGAATCTCCAGCAGATGTGCCGTTGCGTAATTTTTCTTCACCAGTTTTATCTCTGCTCTAACCAATTCCTGCGAAAGCGCGCCTTTGATGAACACGGTAAAATTTTCATATTTACCTACGCCTTCGCCGCTGCTTCCCAATCCCGTAATTTTTATCTCAATAATTTGTCCTGTTGTCACAGGAGTTGTTATACTTTGCATATTTTCGTCCACCTCAACATCAAACTTACTTATATTATAACAGGTACAGGATTTTTCGCAAAAAGAAAACGCTCTCCAGGAGCGTCTTCAATATGTATCAACTTTATTTTTTTATGGACAGGCTGCGTATGGATACGTTGACATTTTTCACCTGCATGGCTGTCATATACTCCACTCGTTCTTTAATCTTTTGCTGAAAAATTTTTGTAGCCTGCAGCAGATGCGTACCGTAATAAAAAACGGCCTCTATATGGATGACTATTCCCTTGCTGTTATCACTTCTTCTACGCACGGAAACACCTGTAATTTTATCAACAGCAATCTCTTTTACAGCCACAAGGTTGATGATATCCTTAATCGCCGTATCTGAAATAAGCAGTTTACCGTAAAAACTGAACTGCGGTCGTACTATGGAACGATCGCCTGTTTTTTCTACTCGACGTTCTTTCGAAAATAAATTATACGGCAGATCGGCAAAATATCCGGCGAAGTGCGGCTTGAGTTCCACGCTTGATACGGGGACTATATGTTTCCCTTCTTTCAGTCGCATAGCTCTGGCCTTTTTTATTTCAGCTTTGCTCGCTATGTCGCTTATGTATACTGTTTTTACAGGAGCTGTAAGTTCCAGCCTTTCCACAATTTTTTTAATCATATTGTCGGAAGTGGCTATGATCAAAAGTCGCTTAATTTTATTGTCCTTGATAGCCTCGCGGACTTCCTCGGCGTGGTCGTTGCTGGTGAAAATCGCTCTTTTTACGGCCTGAACGCGATTTTCTTCACTTTTAGCCGAAGTGCCGGCCAATATTTTTGTGCCTTTAATAAGCAGACCGTCGTCAATAATAGCGTCGCATTTATTGTCAAAAGCTATACCGATAGCTCTATGACTTTTACCGGTGCCGCTCGGCCCTACGAATGCTACTACTTCCATGTTCAACAACCTCTTTCAAAATTCTTATTTACAAAGCTCCAGCAATTTTTTAACCTGTCTGTCTTCGACTTGCCAAATCCCCAAAGCGGGCGGGAATCTATCCGGCAGACCGTGAAAGTCACTGCCGCCCGCCACCAACACGTCATACTGTTCTGCAAGCTTCAGCCATTTTTTTCGGTCTTCCGCGTCGGCGCAGGGATGGTATACTTCAATACCGTCCAAACATTTTCTTGCAAGAATTCGCTCCGGCATTTCACCATCTTTCAACTCTGAAGGATGTGCCAGCACAGCTATTCCTCCGGCCAGATGTATCAGTTCGGCCGCTTCTTCCACTGAAAGTTTCGGATGAGGAACATACGCCGGTCCGCCGTTATGCAGCAAAACATCGAAAACTTCCTGCACTGTTTCGAAATAACCTTTGGCTACCAGAGCTTTAGCTACATGGGGGCGTCCCACTGCTCTGTTGAAGGGATCACATTCTTCGATGGTTATATTGTAACCTAAGTCCGCCAATTTAGCCAATATTTTGGTAAGACGCAGCTCTCTTCCGTAGCGCAGTGCATTCATTCTGTCGTAAAGTTTGGAGCAGTTTGTATCTATGCGGTATGCCAAAATATGCACACTGGCTTCGTCTTCCTGTGCGCTCAGCTCAACACCGGCGATTATTTTTATTCTGTCGGAATATTTTCGCGCCGCTTCTTCGGCTTCCGCAATCCCTTCCCAAGAATCATGGTCGGTAATTGCCAGCACACCTATGTTTTTTTGGACGCACTCTTCAACCAACTCTGTCGGTGTATAACTGCCGTCGGAAAAAGTGCTGTGCGTATGCAGCTCCACCAGCATCAAAGTTCCTCCGCTAATTTAATGAGAGTCATAACGCCGCTTCCGGTAGAACCCTTGACAATGTGACCGTTAGTTTTGGCGGCTGTCGACGTGCCGCCGATATCGATATGCGCCCAGGGAACTTCCGCGTCTACGAATTCACCTATGAATAAGCCTCCTGTGATGCAGCCGCCTGCACGACCTGCGCTGTTAACAAGGTCGGCTACGTCACTTTTCAACGCTTCTTTCAGCTCTTGAGAACTTGGCAACTGCCAGTAAAATTCGCCGGTCTTTTTACCTGTTGTCCGAATTGCAGCTGCCAAAGCATCGTCATTGGCAACCACTCCCGCCGTTTCAGTGCCTAAAGCTACAGAAACAGCTCCTGTCAGTGTGGCGATGTCAATTACTTTCGCGGCACCTTGACGACAAGCGTACCAAACAGCGTCAGCCAAAACCATTCTGCCCTCAGCGTCGGTATTGACAACTTCTATTGTTTTACCGTTAGCTGCGCGCACGATATCACCGGGGCGCTGCGCGTTACCATCCGGCATATTTTCGGCGCACGCCATCACGGCTATGACATTGCAGCGTTTTTGCAACGACGCAATGCCTTTGATTGCAGCCAACGCAGCTGCTGCGCCCGACATATCATCCTTCATCTCACCCATATTTTCAGAAGGTTTGATGGAAATGCCACCGCTGTCAAAAGTTATACCCTTTCCGACGTAAGCCGTATAGGGAGCATCACCAGCTCCGTTATACTTTAAGCTGATCATTTTCGGTTTGTGTACGCTTCCTTGTCCTACGGCCAAAATAGCGTTCATATTTTTCTCGCGTAGCTCCCTTTCTCCCAGAATTTCGCATTCCAAGCCAAAGGTTGCGGCAATTTTTTCCGCTTCCACAGCCAAATCTTCCGGCGTAAGCGCGTTACCGGGCCTGTTAGCGAGATTTCTTGCCAAAGAAACCGCGTCGGCCACTGTTTCTGCGGCAGCAATAATTCCTGCCGCATCCTCAACTCCCGAAATAATTTTGCATAGAACTTCCTGCTTTTTCCCCTGCTCGCTCTTATACTCACTAAAAGTATATGCGCCTAAGTACAACCCTTCAGCTATAGCCGTCAAATAATGACCGCGTTTGCTGTTTAAAATTATGGGCGCCGCTACTGTAAGTTCTTTTATCTTCAATCTCAAGGCAGCTCTCACAGCTTCTCCCGCGGCTTTGCGGAAATTATTGGGTCTGCAGTCTCTGCCGCTGCCGCAGCCGGCGACGATGACATGCTGCAGAGTGTTATCTCTCAAAAATGTAAACTCCGATATTTTTCCTGTTTCATAAAAATTATCATATTTATCCAAATACAGGCGCGTAGCCTTCGCTGCATCTGCAGAAAGACCCAATTCATCCAATTCTGCGGCGCACTCGCGGCACAATAAAAGTACCACAGCCTCAGAATTATTGTAGGCGGCTCTCCCTAATGATTTCGCCGCACACGAAACATTGTTTAACATTTATTCGCTCCTTTTTCTATTTAAATTCATTTGCAGTGGTTAAACTTTGAAGAAAACTCTTACCTGTTCCCCTTAATAACGTTAAATCACTGACAACTACTCGCATCACCTTTTGCGCGCCGTCATTGGCATAATAACTTCCCAACGCATGGATTACGTACGGCTCTCCGCGTAATTGTCCCAAATATACTACGGCGTGGTCTTCCATGTATAGGGCTGCTCCCGGTCTTAATCTACCGATAATCTCACGGCGTTGAGAATCATTCAGCCCTGTAAGTTTGTGTTTTATCCCGGCGCTGTTTTCCTGTTGATCAGCGTTACGCGGTAAATATATGCCGACTGTTCTGTAAGCATTAAAAATTAGACTGGAACAGTCTACGCTGTTCTTTGACCCGCCCCATCCGTATGAAGCGTTGTGAAATCGAAAAACCGACCGAATTATATTATTTGCCGTGTAAGGCAAATATCCGTAATGAACAGCCTGTTCATTTTTATCTACATAGATTTCCTGCCCCTGCAAAGATCCGTTACCTCCGCGAACAGGCACCACAACCTTATAGTAACTGTTTGACGTTCCTGTCACCGGCAACACCGCCCCTTGCTGATAAAGCACATTGCTGCCGCCAACTTTCCTGACAAAATCGCGTGCGGTTACAACCAGAAAATTTTTCGGTTTAAGGTATTGCATCCAAGTTTGTCTGTCGGTAAGAGCGATATCAAATTTAGATACCCAGCCGAAATAATTGCCGGCTTGAACAAAATAGAAAAATCCGTTAGCGCTTTGGTGGAGAACAGCCACAGCTTCGCCGGGATCCAATGCCGTTTCCTGCAGCGCGTCAAATTCTTTATCATGCGGATAAAAAAACAACCCTTCCCCTGTAGGAATATTTCTGACATTAGTACGCTTTACAGTGATTCCCCATTTAGTAGTGACCTTCTCGGGAACAGCCGCAAGGTTGATCTGTTTCTTTAAAATATTCTTGTAGGAGCTGCTCACGGCGCTACCGTTCAAATAGAGTGTTTCATCAAACAAAGTGTTGTCGGACAACATCTTTTTCACAGTACTGCCGGCAAGTGTCGGCGGATAGTTTGCAAGATCTGCCACTTCTTTGCTTTTTTGTCTGACGGACGCATTAAATTTTTTCACGCCGGCAGCATCCAAAATAACCTTATCGCCGTCGTTATTCTGCTTTATCCAATACGACGGCGTTACCAATCCCGGATAATTTGTTATTCCCGCATACGCTGTCCATGGATTAAGACAACAAATGGACAAAAGTAATGTACTGAAAATCTTTTTTATCAAAATTTACCTCCTTGTTACTGTCAGGATAGTACTTCTCCAAAACGGGTAAAAATCCTGCCGTGCAAAAAGCGAAGAGCCTGCAGATAAAAGTGCAGGCTCCTTGATATTTCAACATCTGTACTTTTTCAGAATCTTTAAAGAAGTCCGCCGCGCTGTAAAGCAGCGTTCAACTTTGCTTCTGCAGCCGCGCTGATGGGAACAAGCGGCAACCGTGGCGCACCAGCGTCGATGCCTGTAACCTTTGTCACAGCAGCCTTGACCGGAATAGGATTGCTTTCGATGAACAGAGCTTTTGCCAACGGCAGCATCTTCCGATTAAGCTGCGCCGCTTCTTGTACATTGCCGGCGCTATAAGACTGCATAATCCTTTGTAAAATCTTGCCGTCTATATTGCCGAGAACGGAGATCACTCCCGTTGCTCCCACCGCCAGGAACGGCAGAAGCAATCCGTCGTCACCGCTGTAGATAGTAAAATCATCCGGCAACAAACTGTACAACTCTGCTGTCTGCATGACATTTCCGGCCGCCTCTTTAACGGCGACAATATTCTCAAAATCAGCCGCTAATCTGGCAACAGTCGCCGGTTCTATATTGGAACCCGTACGCCCCGGAACATTATAAACTATGATGGGAAGTTTGGTAGAGCGAGCCACGGCGGCAAAATGTTGATAATAACCTTCTTGAGTTGGTTTATTGTAATAAGGTCCTACGACCAATAATCCGTCCGGACCGCATTCTTCAACTGCGTGAACAAGTTCGATGGTTGAAGCCGTGCAATTCGTTCCGGCGCCGACTACAACTGGAGCTTTTCCTCTAATACGCTTGATAATGGCGCGTAAAAATTCCAGCTTCTCTGCAAGATTCATAGTGGCAGCTTCGCCGGTGGAACCTTCTACAACAAGCCCGTCACTGCCGTTATTTAAAAGCCATTCCGCCAAATCCGCTCCGGCATCGTAGTTTACACTTCCGTCTTTATGAAACGGTGTTACCATAGCAGTCAGCAATCTTCCAAAATAAGGATTTTTCATCTCTGTCACCCCTCCTACAATTTAAACGCTTTATGCAACGCCGTCACTGCATCTATCAAACATTCTTCCTTGATAATAGCAGAAATGGTTGTATCCGAATCCACAGTTTGCAAAATAGCAATATTCTTGCTAGCCAAAGCCGACACGAAGGTAGCCATAACCCCCGGCACTCCCCGCATAGCGCTTCCCACTACGGAGACTTTAGCGCAGCCGGTATTGACCTCGTAAGTAAATCCGGATTCGTCAAGCACACTGCGAGTACGCTCTATATCCTGCGAAAAAACGGCAAACATAGCTTCCTTTTCTGAAAGATTCAAGCACCCTACGCTGATTCCCGCATCCGCAAGATCTTCAAAAAGATCGCGTCCCGCTTCAAAATTTTCCGGGTTGAGTTGAACGCGGAACTGAGTCAAATCGCCGAGATTTGCTACGCCGCTTGCCAAGTTATCATTGATAGCGACATCAGTACCGCAATTGGAACCGCTGCGTTCATTGGTTATCAAAGTTCCTGGAGCATCGCTGAAAGTTGACTTGACATATAACGGAATGTTGCCGCTCATGGCAATCTCCACAGCGCGGGGATGGATAATTTTTGCTCCGTTATGCGCCATCTGGCAAACTTCTCCGTAAGAAATCTTTTCCAAAATGTTGGCTTCTTTGACGATTCTCGGATCGGCCGTCATAATGCCTTCCACATCGGTATATATTTCAACACACTCGGCTTTCAATGCCGCGCCCAATGCTGCTGCCGATGTGTCGCTGCCACCGCGTCCCAATGTGGTAAATTTATAGTTATTCTCGGTCATTCCCTGGAAGCCGCATACCACCGGTATAATACCCGCCTCCAACAATCTCATCAATCCGGAAATCTTGATATCTTTTATTCTGGCGGCGCCGAACTGCGAATCCGTGATGATGCCAGCCTGACCTCCGGTAAGAGCCATAGCGTTAATACCGAATTTCTGCAAAGTAGCCGCCAACACACATGCTGAAATAATCTCCCCGCAGCTCATCATAAAATCAAGCTCGCGAACATTTACGGAAAGATTAGCCTCTTTAAGAACACTTATCAGCGTATCGGTAGCATAGGGAGCACCATTGCGCCCCATCGCCGACACAACTACAACCGGTGAATAACCGTTGCGTACAGCCTGTTGTATTTTATTTTTGACAGCTACTCTGGCATCTTTATCTGCAACCGAAGTACCGCCGAATTTTTGCACAATTATTTTCATCAATATACCTCCCGCAAATAGACTCGTCAGAGCCAGTTATTTTTAATCATGGTCTCTGCAATCTGCAGTGTGTTCAGCGCCGCGCCTTTGCGGATCTGGTCGCCCACAACCCATAAATTGAACGTGTTGGGGTTAGATTCATCACGACGCAGCCTGCCTACGAAACAATCATCCTGTTCCGATGTGTACAGAGGCATGGGATAAATCTGCTCGGACGGATCATCTAAAAGCTGCACTCCGGCAAAATCCTTCAGCGCTTTCCGCATGTCCTCCGGATTCAGATCATGTTCAAATTCCACGTTCAGAGATTCGCTGTGGCTTCGATAAACCGGTACGCGAACAGTCGTAGCCGAAATTCCCATTGTATCATCATGCAGTATTTTTCTTGTTTCGTTTACCATTTTCATCTCTTCTTTAGTATAGAGATTATCCGTAAACGCATCTATTTGCGGAATCAGATTAAAAGCTATGGGATAATGCTTCGGTAAAGCTGCGGACGGCAAAATTCTGGCCTGCATCTCTTTACCTTCGGAAAAATCTTTCACTTGATCAGTAAGTTCATCTATACCTTCTTTTCCCGCTCCGGAAACAGCTTGATATGTGGAAACGACGACTCTTTTTATTCTCGCCAGATCGTGCAAAGGCTTTAATGCCATAAGCATAATTATAGTAGAACAATTAGGATTGGCAATTATACCTTTATGCTGCAAAATATCTTCAGGATTTACCTCCGGTATCACAAGGGGTACATCCGGATCCATGCGAAAAGCGCTGGAATTGTCGATAACCACAGCACCGGCTGCCACAGCGTAAGGGGCAAACTCTTTGGAGATGCTTCCGCCTGCAAACAGAGCGATATCTATCCCCCTGAAAGAAGCTTCCCCGGCCTCTTCTACGGTATATGTTTTTCCCATAAATTCAATTTTTTTGCCGGCACTGCGGCGTGATGCCAACAAACGCAGTTCTCCGAGAGGAAAATTACGCTCTTCCAGCAATTTTAAAAACTCTGTTCCTACAGCTCCTGTAGCTCCCAAAATAGCTAAATTATATTTTTTCATCCCAGTTCACCGCTTCCATTTCTTACAAAAGCTTATCCAATCCGTATACTAGTCCGCGAAATTCCGCAATCTTCCGACAACCTAAAGCTACTCCCGGCATATAGCATTCTCTGCTGACGGGTTCCGTACTTATATGCAATGTTTCTCCCTGCCCGCCAAAAATCACTTCCTGTGAGGCGACATAGCCCGGCAGTCGCACGCTGTGAATACGCATGCCTTCATAATCGCCGCCGCGCACTCCGTTCACAGTTTCTTTCTCTTCATAATGTCCCTGTCGCATTTTGCTCCGTACCTCCGCAATTTTCTGCGCTGTTATCAAAGCGGTTCCTGAAGGAGCATCCAGTTTTTTGTCGTGATGCTTTTCTATTATTTCCACATGAGGAAAATACTTAGCAGCTTTACAGGCCAACTTCATCATCACCACGGCACCCAGAGCAAAATTAGGCGCCACCAGTACCGCCGTATCGTTAGCGCGAGCTAAAATATCCAACTCCTGTAAATCAGAGTCTGAAAAACCTGTCGTTCCCACTACGGCAAATACTTTGTTTGAAAGAACTTGGCGCAGATTACTCATCACCGCATCAGGACGGGTAAAGTCGACAACTACATCCGGCTTTATTTGAAACAGCGCTTTTTCTAAATCAGTGATTACGTTTATGGTTCCGCTTTCCGTAGGAACGCTGCCATCTTTCACATCCACTGCACCTGCAAGCTCCATATCTTGCTCCGACAGAATTTTTTTACAGACTTCACTGCCCATTCTTCCCAACGCACCGTTTACTAAAACCCTGATCATCTTCCGACACTCCTCGTTACATAACATTCGTTTTTATAAAAAAAGCCGCTGAGAAAGTATCTCAACGGCAAAGGTACACGATACCCTATGCTGAGATAGCCCTCCGCTGTTTACAGCGACAGTCCGGCAGCTTTCACTGACGACCCAGAACAATGACACGGCTGCCATTGAACTTCGGCGTTAGCCCCTTCGACTGTTTCACAGCTCCCGCTCCGCAGTGTACTCATGCTTTCCGCGCCTCTACCTTAAATATACATATGTATATGTGCATTATATTACCAGTCTTAAAGCTTGTCAATTATATTCGACATAATTGCCGAAAAACATCTTGAAAGTTTTCCTGTAACAAGATTAGCATTAAAAAAGTTACAATTTTAACTTAACGATCATATGTTGTCTTATAACAAACGACATGATGCCGATATTATTTTGAAGTACTGCCGAAGCCGCCGCTCCTCACATCTTTTGCAACTTTATCGTCGTTATCTGCCGTCAGATAATTATAAAATATCCCCTGAGCAATTCTTTCATTTTTGGCAAGCGTTACGTTCTCGGAACCGGTGTTCAACAAAGCAAGCATAATATGCCCTTCATTATCCGGATTATTGTAATAATCGGCATCTATTATTCCGACATTGTTAACGAGGAGCAATTTTTTCTTTACTGCCATGCTGCTGCGTATATGCATCCCTAAATATTCTCCGGCCTGCATATACGCCTTGATTCCTGTCGGCACAAGCTGCATCTTGCCGGGTTCCAAAATTATTTCTTCCGGCAGACAAAAATCGTAGCCGGCTGCCAATTCTGTTTTCCGCTCCGGCATATTAAACTCTCTGTTTGCGTAAGCGGTAATTTTCTCAAAACCCCTAAGTCTCATATTGACCTCCTATAAAAAAGGCAGAGGATCAACCCCTGCCTTTTGTGTAAAATTTATTTGCCCTGCAGCAAAACAGCTTTACGGGAAAGATTAATCCTTCCCTTAGCATCTATCTCCGTTACCTTGACAACTATTTCATCACCTACGGAAACGACATCCTCCACTTTTTCGACACGCTCGGTTGAAAGCTGGGATATATGTACCAATCCCTCCTTGCCGGGGAGAATCTCCACGAAAGCACCGAAGTTCATAAGACGCGTTACTTTGCCTGTATAAACTTTATTCACTTCCGCTTCGGCTGTAATGCCGTTGATCATTTCAATAGCTTTGTATGCGGAATCGCTGTTTACGGCAGCAATGTAAATCTTGCCGCTGTCATCTATATCTATCTTTGCTCCGGTTTCTTCAACTATCTTTTTGATAGTCTTGCCGCCGGGGCCGATAACTTTGCTGATTTTTTCAGGATCAACGGAGATGGTAGTGATTTTCGGCGCATACTTGGAAAGTTCCTGACGCGGTGCGCTGATGCACTCCATCATTTTTCCCATGATGAAATCACGACCACGTTTTGCCTGAGCTAACGCCTGCGTGAATATGTCTTTGTTGATACCATCGATTTTAATATCCATCTGAATGGCTGTTATGCCCTTATCGGTACCGGCCACTTTAAAGTCCATGTCGCCGAGAGCGTCTTCCAAACCTTGGATGTCGGTAAGAATAGTAAAGTAATCGCCGTCTTTAACAAGACCCATAGCGACACCGGCTACGGGCGCCTTAATAGGTACGCCGGCATCCATAAGGGAAAGTGTGCTGCCGCACACGGAACCCATGGAAGAAGAACCGTTGGATTCCAAAACTTCAGAAACAAGTCGTATTGCGTAAGGGAACTCTTCTTCCGAAGGAATTACCGGACGCAATGCGCGCTCCGCAAGAGCGCCATGGCCGATTTCTCTACGGCCCGGGCTACGTAAAGGCTTTGTTTCACCTACGCTGTAAGGAGGGAAATTATAATGATGAATATAACGCTTCGTATCCTCAGTGCCAAGTCCGTCGAGCGTCTGAGCTTCACGCAACGGGGCCAAAGCCAATACATTCAATATCTGTGTCTGACCGCGAGTAAACAGAGAGCTTCCGTGCGTACGAGCCAACAGGCCAACTTCGCAGCTTACGGGACGCACTTCCTCCAACTGTCTTCCATCTGGTCTGATTTTGTCTACGGAGATAGTACGACGTACAATCTTCTTCACAAGTTTCTGAGTTATATAAGCCACATCTACAGCATTATCAGGATACTTGGCAATAAAAACTTCGGCAATATCGGCCTTAGCCTTAGCCACATTTTCTTCGCGTTCGAGCTTATTAGCATCCATTAAAGCGTCTTTGAGCATTTGCGAGCCGTAAGCCTCTATTTCTTCCACTAATTCTGCCGGAGGTTCATACACGGGAACTTCCATTTTCACTTTGCCGATTTCGGCAACTATTTTCTCTTGGAACTCTACAAGTTGTTTGATAACGCCGTGCCCGAACCAAATAGCGTCGAGCATTACTTCCTCGGAAACTTCTTTTGCGCCCGCCTCGACCATTAAAATGGCATCTTTTGTTCCTGCAACGGCAAGATTGAGTTCACTGGCATCATTTTGTTCAACGGTGGGGTTAACAATAAACTCACCGTTTATCAAACCTACACGCACACCTGCGATCGGTCCCTCAAAAGGTATATCGGAAATTGACAAGGCGCAGGAAGCTCCCAACATCGCCGGCATATCAGGAGCATTGTCGGGATCAACTGATACGGCTGTAGCCACAATCTGCACATCATTATGGTAACCGCTCGGGAACATGGGACGTATCGGACGGTCAATAAGTCTGCTCGTCAAAATAGCCTGTTCGCTTGGTCTGCCTTCACGTTTAATAAAACCGCCGGGTATTTTACCTACGGCGTACATTTTTTCTTCAAAATCAACTGTCAACGGGAAAAAATCAACGCCCTCGCGCGGCGTTTTCGTACCTGTTGCCGCAACTACGACAGCAGTGTCTCCGTAACGAACCAAAACCGATCCGTTAGCCTGCTTAGCAATCTTGCCGGCTTCAATGGTCAATGTCCTGCCGCCAAGTTCAATGC
>JAXFPC010000017.1:0-6258 GCA_034180005.1 Acidaminococcaceae bacterium
ACCGACCTTCGGGTTATGAGCCCGACGAGCTACCAACTGCTCCACCCCGCGATTTTGGTGGATGGGGTTGGATTCGAACCAACGAAGCGAAACGCGGCAGATTTACAGTCTGCTCCCTTTAGCCACTCGGGAACCCATCCGTAGATAACAAAGTTATTATATTACAAACAGCCGATTAAGTCAACTGTTTTTTATTTACAGACTCTCACTTATGTCGCCTGCAGCGCAAAATCTCGTACATAATCACACCGGAAGCAACAGCCACATTGAGCGATTCCGCTCTGCCCACCATGGGAATAAAAATCTTTTCGTCAGCCTGCTCCAATAAAGCCTCACTGACTCCGTTTGCTTCGTTACCGACAACAACAGCCACGCGCCCAGAAAAATTCACAGTATAAATGTCTCCGGCATCTTTTAAGCTTGTTGCCAAAACTTTATATCCGACATCATGCATCTTACTCACAGCCTGGTTTGCATCCATACCGGTTATAAGCGGAAGATGAAATGTTGACCCCATGGACGCCCTCACTGTTTTAGGTGCAAAAATATCCGCGCTTCCCTCCAACAGAACAAGTCCGCCCATCCCTGTCGCATCGGCAGTGCGTAATATGGTGCCAACATTTCCGGGATCGCTCACCCGATCCAACACTATAAGCGGCGCACCTACAGCGAGCAGACTTACGAAATCGAATTTCGGAATGCGGCAGACAGCTATTATACCTTGCGGAGACTCCGTGTCCGACATCTTACGAAAGACGCCTTCCGACACACACACCAGTTCCGTTCCCGCGGCAGCAGCCTGTTCAAGAACCATGCGCGTGCGTTCATCTGAGATTTCCGTGTAAAAAATGCTTTTGATCAGGTTGCTGCCAACAGCTTCCTCCACCGTCCGCAAACCTTCAGCTAAAAATAAATTTCTGCTTAAACGATATTTTTTCTGCTTAAGTTCCGCAGCAGCTTTTACCAAGGGATTTTGTACACTGGTTATCGTCATACGGCACTTGCCTCCTATGCCTTGTCATTTGCATACGAAAAAGAAGAAGTCTGCCCCGAAAACGGAACAGACTCACCATGTCATTATCAAAGAGCAGCCTTGGCGGCCTCCACCAATTTAGCAAATGCTGCCGCATCGTTGATGGCCATATCTGCCATAACCTTACGATCCATTGCAATACCTGCTTTAGTCAAACCGCAGATGAAACGGCTGTAGCTCATGCCGTTGGCGCGAGTAGCCGCATTGATACGAGCAATCCAAAGACGACGGAACTCGCGTTTCTTTGCGCGACGGTCACGACGTGCATAGAACAGACCCTTCATAACTGTTTCATTAGCTTTTTTAAATTGTTTGCTCTTTGCTCCGCGATAGCCTTTAGCCAACGCTAAAATATGTTTATGACGACGATGAGCGGTAACGCCCACTTTAATTCTTGCCATTTTAAATCTCCTCCTTCAATCGATTATGCATAAGGGAGCATCTTAACAACATGCTCTTTATCGCTCTTATGAACCAACGCTGCTTTACGCAGATTTCTCTTACGTGCTGGAGATTTATGTTCAAGAATGTGGCTCTTGAAGTTTTTAAAATGTTTGAACTCTCCTGTGGCAGTTTTCTTAAAGCGCTTTGCAGCGGCTCTGCGTGTTTTCATCTTAGGCATTGTAAATTCCTCCTCTATTACTTGGCCTGTTTAGGCGCAACGATCATAATCATGTTCTTGCCTTCAAGTTTAGGCACTCTTTCAACGACGGCCATATCTTGCAGCTGCTCTGCCATTTTTTTCAACAGAACCTCTCCCAATTCAGGATGCGTGAGCTCACGGCCGCGGAACATAATCGTTACCTTTACTTTGTCCCCGTCTTCCAGGAAGCGCACCGCATTTTTTAACTTAACGTTAAAATCGTGATCCTCTATACCCGGACGCAGCTTAACTTCTTTGATATCGAAGGTCTTTTGTTTCTTGCGAGCCTCTTTATCCCGTTTTTGCTGCTCGTAACGATACTTGCCATAATCCATTATCCGGCACACAGGCGGCTTTGCCGTAGGAGCGATCTCTACCAGATCCAAATGATTTTCAGCTGCAAGCTTTAATGCATCACGACCCGACATGATACCTAACTGTTGTCCTTCGCTGCCGACAACACGAACCTCTCGTGCGCGAATTTCTTCATTGATACGCAAGCTTTCCTTACTTATAACAATTCACCTCCAAATAAAAAGCGGGCAGACAAAATCCACCCGCGTAAAAACATATCCGACCCTGTCGAGCTGCTGCTGCAAGGTGAGAAACGAGTGGTTTCTGCTTCATTACCTTGTAATGTTAACACAGCGACACTGATATGTCAACTTTTATTTTTTCTCGGCAATCTCCGTACCGAGCATGGCTATAAATTCTTCAATACCCATAGCTCCGATATCACCCTCGCCGCGCCGACGTACATTGACAGTTCCGGCTTCAACTTCCTTATCGCCGATAACCAGCGTATACGGAACCTTTTTGATTTGCGCTTCACGTATCTTGTAACCCAATTTTTCGTTACGATCATCCAGTTCAGCTCGCAGACCCAATTCAAAAAGACGATCGGACAGCTTCTTGGCATAATCTCTCTGCTTATCAGTAATAGGTAATATCTTTACCTGAACCGGCGCAAGCCATGCTGGGAACGCTCCGGCGTAATGTTCGATCAGGATTCCGATGAATCTTTCAATGGAACCGTAAACTACTCTGTGAATCATTACGGGACGATGTTTAAGACCATCCTCTCCGGTATAAGTCAACTCAAAACGCTCCGGCAACTGCATATCAAGCTGAATAGTGCCGCACTGCCATGTACGTCCTATGGAATCCTCCAGATGAAAATCTATCTTAGGTCCGTAGAAAGCACCGTCACCTTCGTTAATTATGTATTCCAATCCGAAATCTTCCATGGCAGCCTTTAAAGCGTTCGTAGTTCTCTCCCAAGTTGCTTCGCTTCCCATAGCGTTCTCCGGTTTGGTAGAAAGTTCGGCATGATATTTCAACCCGAAGGTTCCGTAAACTTCGTCAAATAAACGAATAACGTTTTGAATCTCATCCTTAATCTGATCTTCCGTCATGAAAATGTGCGCATCATCCTGGGTAAAGCAACGTACTCTAAACAAACCGTGCAAAGCTCCGCTGAGTTCGTGACGATGCACCACGCCCAGCTCGCCCGCTCTGATAGGCAGCTCCCTGTAAGAATGTGGATGCTGTTTATAGACAAGCATACCGCCGGGACAATTCATCGGTTTGATGGCGTAATCAAGATCGTCTATTTGAGTAAAGTACATGTTTTCTTTATAGTGATACCAGTGCCCTGACGTTTCCCACAGTTTACGTGAAAGAATCATCGGCGTTTTAATTTCCTGATAACCGTAGCGACGGTGCACCTGACGCCAGTAATTGATCAGCTCGTTGCGGATAACCATGCCGTTGGGCATAAAGAACGGAAACCCGGGCCCTTCCTCCATAAGAGCAAAGAGATCAAGTTCCTTCCCCAATTTACGGTGATCGCGTTTTGCTGCTTCCTCCAACATATGCAGATAGGCATCCAATTCTTCTTTAGACGCAAAAGCCGTTCCGTAAATGCGCTGCAACATTTTATTTTTTTCATTACCGCGCCAATATGCTCCGGCAATACTTTGCAGCTTAAATGCCTTAATTCTTCCGGTGGAAGGACAATGAGGTCCGGAGCACAAGTCGGTAAAATCGCCCTGAGTATAAATGCTGATAACTGCATCCTCAGGAAGATCGTTGATCAATTCAACTTTATATTTTTCTTCTTTGGCTGTAAACATCGCCAAAGCTTCTTTGCGTGAAAGAACGGAACGCTGTAAAGGAATATTCTCCTTGATGATTTTGGTCATTTCTTTTTCGATAGCTTGCAAATCTTCAGGTGTAAAAACATGGTCGCTGTCAAGGTCGTAATAAAAGCCGTTGGCTATAGCCGGTCCGATAGCAAACTTAACATCCGGGAACAGATGTGTTATAGCCTGAGCCATAACGTGCGCTGCTGTATGTCGAATGGCATGCAAGCCTTCAGCGGTTTCCGGCATAATGAATTCAACCTCGGCGTCATGTTCCAAAATCTCTCCCAAGTCTCTGTTGACACCGTCTACAACAGCCAACAAAGCTTGTTTTCCCAATTTTTGATTTAATCCCTTGGCTATTTCCAACAAAGAAACTCCGGCAGCGTACTCTTTGATACTGCCATCTTTCAATTTGATTTTAATATCCGCCATTTTTCTGAACCTCCTGTAATTTAAATACATCGCTACATCGCTGAAAAAAATAAAACTCCAATCCCCATAAAAGGGACGGAGTTATCCGCGGTTCCACCCTAATTGGCCTTTTACAGCCCACTCGGTACCGTTAACGCCGGTTTACGAACTGGCATACTCGCAAAGCTTTCCGCAGTCGGTTTGAAGGTGGTATACTTATTACTTTATCCGGCTGCTCTCAGCCGCGGCAGCATTTTCTGTAGGACTAGTCAACAGTACTTCCTTCGCATTACCTGTAACATATATCGTTAGTATCTGATTATAGCACACCTTTCATACTTGTCAAGCATATACTGGAAAAATTTCACTGTTTTTAGTATAATATTATACCTGCAACGTATTGAGAAAATTCATCATATTAAAATTTTTTACGCGTATTTTATTAAGGAGCTGTTCACCTTGAAAAATTTATATGTACGCATAATGGCAATCATGCTCTTTGTGATGTGCGTAATATTGCCGCAGGCTGCTCATGCAAAACCTGCCACGATAATTTTCATTCCCCTTGATAACCGTCCTGTATGCAAAAACTATGCCGAACAAACTATGCGAGCCGCCGGCTACAATGTAATAATGCCTCCGACCAAGCTGATTGCAAGCCATGATGCTCCGGCAAATCCTGAAGCTCTTCTGGAGTGGCTCACAAAAAAAGCTCCCTCAGCCGACGCGGCCGTCATCAGTACGGACGCTTTGATTTACGGAGGTCTGGTAGAGTCACGCACTCACCATGTCACAGAAAAATTGCTGCGACAAAGGTTAAAACGAGTCAGCGAATTAAAAACCGTACTTCCGATAAAAATATATGCTTTTTCAACCATTATGCGTACGCCCAGAGCGAGCTTCGGTAATGTGGAACCGCATTATTACGAAAAACTCGGTCCTGCAATTTTCGCCTACAGCGGTCTCACAGATAAAGCTGAGCAAAAACAGCTTACTCCTACGGAAGCTCTGACAAAGCAAGCATTGGAAGCCAACATTCCTCGAGCTGAATTGGAAGACTGGCTTACGCGCAGACAAACAAATCTCAATATAAATTTCGAATTGATCCGTCTTGCCGCAAATAAAAGATTCCACTATCTGGCGGTAGGCAAAGATGACAATGCTCCTTTATCTGCCACGCATATGGAAGCGCGCAAGTTGAGTTTTGAAAATTTCAACGTAAGTCCCGATTCATTTCAAATAATTGACGGAGTCGATCAGCTAGGTCTGTTGCTGCTCACAAGAGCTCATAACGATATCCAAGGAAGCAAACCTTTTATAAATGTTGTCTACGGTCCCGGACGCGGTTCAGAAACACTGCCGCAGTACAGCGATTCTTTTTTGCGAGATTCCGTCCCCCAGCAGATAACGGCCGCCGGCGGTCAAATAACTTCCGATCCCGCTCAGGCGCAGTTCATTCTGGCGATAAACACTCCTGAAAACGGTATTGTCAAAGACTCGACTGCCGATGATAATCAATTTTTCGCTTCGCAGGCCAACAGGTTATTCACTTCCAAACTCACTGAATTATTTGATGCAGGGTATCATGTGTCTTTAGCCGACATCAGTTACTCCAACGGTTCCGATAACGGCTTTATGAATTTTTTTATGAAAAATTCATACCCCGAAAAGTTGAAAGCATATAACGGATGGAATACGGCAGACAATACTATAGGTTATGCTATTGCACAGGGGATTCTTTCCGAGCGCACAGCTGCAAAAAAACTTGAACGTCAGCTTGCGCAACGCCTCGTTGACGACTGGTTCTATCAAAGCAATGCCCGTAGGACAATTTCCGAGCTTTTAAAAAACGATGGTCGCAGTCTCCTTAAATATAATCTCGGCAATGCGGAAAAAACAATCCTAAGCAAGGCAGAAGAAGAATGCCGCACCTTAGCGCATAACTATAATTACACCAAAAGATTGAAATTCGAAATTACATTCCCGTGGCACAGATTATTCGAAGCTGAAATAAAAATTACAGA
>JAXFPC010000023.1:0-29718 GCA_034180005.1 Acidaminococcaceae bacterium
ATTGATTTTGATAAGCGTTTGTATCATGAAGATATTCGCGGCAGCATAGCTCATGCATCCATGTTGGTAAAATGCGGGATTATTCCGGCGGAAGACGGCGATCGTATTATTGCCGGTCTGCAGGAGATACTGGCTGATATAGAAGCAGGAAAATTTTCTTTTGATGTTGCTTTGGAAGATATTCACATGAATATCGAAGCTCGTCTTACGGAGAGGATCGGCTCTGCCGGAGCTCGTCTGCATACGGCGCGCAGCCGCAATGATCAGGTTGCGCTTGACATGCATATGTACATGAAAAAGGAGCTTGCAGAAATCGCCGGACTTTTAATTTCTTTTGAAGAGGCTCTGTTAACTGTAGCTCGTAAGCACAGCAGGACATTGATGCCGGGATACACTCATTTGCAGAGAGCGCAGCCGATTACTTTTGCTCATCATATGCTGGCGTATTTCAATATGCTGCAGAGAGATTTTCGTCGTTTGCTCGGAGTTTGGGATGGGGCCGATATTATGCCTCTCGGGGCCGGAGCTATCGCCGGTACGACTTTTCCCATCGACAGGCATTATGTGGCCGAACAACTTAATTTCGGAGCGGTGTATGCAAACAGTATGGACGCTGTGTCGGATAGGGATTATGTCATAGAATTTCTCTCCTTTGCGTCTGTGCTGATGATGCACATGAGCCGTTTGAGCGAAGAGTTCTGTCTTTGGAGCAGCACGGAATTCGGCTTCATTGAGCTTGACGATGCTTTTGCGACCGGTTCGTCCATGATGCCGCAAAAGAAAAACCCGGATATAGCCGAGTTGGTGCGCGGCAAAACGGGAAGAGTTTATGGTCATTTGCAGGCTATGCTGGTAACGGCGAAGGGATTGCCGTTAACGTACAATAAAGATTTGCAGGAGGACAAGGAAGGCTTCTTTGACGCAGTGGATACGATTAAATTCAGTTTGGCTGTTTTCCGAGAGATGGTGCTGACCATGACAGTGAATGAAGAAGCTATGCGGGCTGCTGTCAGCAGAGATTTTTCCAACGCCACCGACTTGGCGGAATACCTTGTGCGTAAAGGATTGCCTTTCAGACAGGCGCATGAAGTGGTGGGCAAGTGCGTGGCTTATGCTATCGGAGCCGGCAAATTTTTGTCGGAGCTGGAGTTGGCCGAGTACAAGAATTTTTCAGAGCTGTTTGCAGCCGATCTTTTAGAAGTTCTGCGCCCGGAAAATTGTGTAGCGGCACGCAGATCTTTCGGCGGACCGGCTTTTGAGGAGAACGAGAAACAGTTTGTTGTCGGAGAGAATGTTTTGGGAAAACAGCGTATGCAGCTGGAAGCATTACAAAAAAAATTGTAGCAAACGTACGGCGGTTTGCTTAAAAAGGGAGATGACGTTCAGTCATCTCCCTTTTGTGATTCTGCGTGTATTTTATAATCTGTTTGCATGACTCGTTTTAATTTACATCGACGCTTGCAGTGGTAATCTGTAAAAGCAATATGGTATAATGTATAGCGAACGTAAGTAAGCATTTTAAGGCGGTGGTTTTTTGTTAGCGCAACTTCAGGATATTTGGTCCACCTTCAGAGTTTTTGACTTGATTGATATACTGGTCGTGTCCTATTTTTTGTACAAGTTGTATATGATATTAAAGGACACAAGAGCGAGGACTGTTGGCAGCGGCATAGTTGTGTTGGCTGTCTTTGCGCTGCTCTGTAAATTTTTGAATCTTCATGTGATGAGTTGGCTGTTGGATAAAGGCATCAGCATCATATTCGTAGCTTTGCCGATAGTTTTTCAGCCGGAATTGCGGCGCGCTCTGGAAAAAATCGGCAGCGGCAAATTCTTCCGCAATAACAGAGAAGTTGATATAAAAGCTATGATAAGTGAGGTACTGGATGCTGTAGAGATAATGAGCCGTGACAAGGTCGGCGCGCTGATTGTTTTTGAACGCGACCGCAGTCTGGAGGAACGTATCGAAACCGGGGTTCATATTGACGGCGTTGTCAGCAGCGGGTTGCTGCAGAATATTTTTGTCAAAGATACGCCGCTTCATGACGGAGCTGTAATTATTCGAGGCAACAGGATTGTTGCCAGCAGCTGCGTATTGCGGCTGACAGAAAACAGAAATCTTGCCAGTGAACTTGGCACACGGCACAGAGCTGCTTTGGGCATATCGGAGGAGTCGGAAGCCATTGCTTTGGTGGTTAGCGAAGAAACGGGAACTGTTTCTATCGCCCGCAACGGCAGCATGGATCGCTATCTTAACAGCAAGGATATTGAAGGTATACTTGTTAGAGAGTTGATTCGTGATAACGATAAGAAAACTAATCTGTTTTTTGATCGGTTGCAGCGTATTTGGGGTGATAAAAAATGAATTTCTTGCACGGAATATTTACGAAGGATAATATAATTGCGCGAATCATCTCTGTGATTGCAGCCTGCGGATTGTGGTACTATGTTATGACTGAACAGAATCCTGTCCAGGAACGCATCGTGGATGTTAAGCTTACTCAGATAAATATGCCGCAGGATATTGTGGTTTTTGATGTGCCGGAAAAAGTGCAGATCAAGGTGCGGGGAGCGAGAACAAGAATCGGAGAAGATCTTGAAAAACAGATTTACGCATCTGTTAACTTTAAAAATATCGTAGAGGGACAGCAGGAGCTCCCTGTAGAAGTGTCGTACGACGGAGGGCAGGTGCTGTCCGTAAGTCCTGCGAGGGTATCTTTCTACGCCGATACTGTAAGTGAAAAGAATGTGCCGGTAACAACACGTATCGTAGGAACAGTTTCTGAGGATATGACAATCGGCAACAGCGTCATCAACCCGCCGCAGGTAACTATACGCGGCGCGACTCATCGGATAAATAAGGTCAATAAAGTTGCCGCTCCTGTTGATGTAACGGACAGGCACGACAGTTTTCACGCGGAAAGCAGTTTAGTTGCTGTAAGTGATGACGGCTATGATATTCCGGGTATCAAAATAAAACCGGAAAAGGTTGCGGTAGACGCGGTGATGGTAACCCAAATGCTCAATGTGGAGCTGCCGGTTGAGCTGATGATGGGAGGAAATCTTCCGGACGGCATAGGGATTTCGCTGGTGGAAATAGCGCCCAAAACAGTTCGCCTTACTGCTCCGCCTTCGGTGATAAAAAAGATTAAAACAGTTAAAACCAAGCTGGTAGACGTTTCCAACATAAGCGGCAATACTTCCGTAGCTACGGAATTGGATCTTCCGGATAAAGTGATCCCTGAAAATAAGAACGTAACCATTCGCTTTTCTGTAGAAAGGAAGGGCAATGAAGCTAAGAGTCAATAATGTAAAAATCTTTCTGGACAGGGAACTCCCTCTGCAGGAGGCTTTAAGTAAAAAACTCGGCGTTGCTGAAGAAGACATACAGAATTTTGTCGTGCTGCGCAGGGCTGTGGACGCGCGTAAGAAACATGATTTATGTTTGAATTATCATTTGCTGGCTGAGATAAATATTTCGGCTAAGCAGGGGCGGCGTTTGCTGCTTGACAGTGATGTTAACGCGTATGTTGGGACGTCTTTGCCGGAGCCTGTCACAGGGAAAGAACTGTTGCGCGGACGTGTCATAGTAATAGGTTCCGGGCCGGCAGGACTTTTGGCTGCGGTGCGTTTGGCCAAATACGGTTACAAGCCGTTGCTGCTGGAGCGAGGCAAAAATGTTGTGCGTCGTGTTGCCGATGTGCAGAATTTTTGGAATGGCGGCAGCTTTGATCCGGATTCCAATGTACAGTTCGGCGAAGGCGGAGCCGGAACTTTCTCCGACGGTAAGTTGACTACCCGGGTCAACGATCCTGCTATGGAAGAAATACTGAAGCTTTTCGTCGAAGCAGGAGCTCCGGAAAGTATTCTGTGGGAACATAAACCTCATGTGGGTACAGATCGTCTGCGAGCGGTTGTGACCGGCTTGAGTAACAAGATAAGATTTTTGGGCGGAGAAATTTCTTATGACGCGCACGTGACGGAATTGTTGGTTGACAATGGTACGCTTCGAGGTGTACGTCTGGCTTCCGGAGAAACGATTGAAGCCGGTGTCGTGGTGCTGGCCTGCGGTCACAGCGCACGCGATACTTATGCGATGTTGCATGCCAAAGGAATCGCTGTTGCCGCTAAACCTTTCGCCGTGGGCATCAGGATAGAGCATCCGCAGGAACTCATTGACAGAGCACAATACGGAAATTTTGCGGGACATCCTCTTCTCGGCGCTGCAGACTATGCTTTGGTACATCATACAGCGGACAAAAAAAGAACGGCTTATTCTTTTTGCATGTGTCCCGGAGGGCAGGTCGTGGCAGCAGCTTCGGAAGTCGGCGGCGTGGTGGTGAACGGCATGAGTATGTACGGACGTAACAGCGGTTTAGCCAACAGCGCTCTGGTAGTGAATGTGGGGCCGGATGATTACGGCAGCGATCCTTTAGCCGGAGTGGAGTTTCAGCGGCAGTTGGAAAAAGTCGCCTTCTCAGTCGGCGGCGGAGGGTATCGTGCTCCCGGGCAAAATGTGGAAACATTTTTGCGGCAAACCACGCCGTCTTTACAGGGGCTTATTGCACCGAGTTATAAACCGGATGTCAAAGCCGCTTCATTGGGGAGCATTTTGCCGAGTTATGTAACTTCTACGCTTCAGGAAGGATTGGCAGCTTTTGGAAGAAAACTTATCGGCTTCGATGACGGAGGAGCATTGTTGACGGGAGTGGAGACGCGAACATCAGCGCCTGTAAGAATAGAGCGCAGGCCGGATAGTCTTGTTTCCGTTAATTGTGATTTGCTATATCCGTGCGGCGAAGGAGCAGGTTATGCCGGAGGCATCATGAGCGCGGCTCTTGACGGCCGCCGCGTGGCTGATAAAATTATAGAGAGATTTGCGCCGACGGTGTAAATATAAATACATTGTATCAGGAGGAGTTTTTGTGGCTCGTTTATTCGGAACTGACGGAGTTCGCGGTGTGGCTAATGTTGAATTGACACCGGAACTGGCTTTTAAACTCGGCTATGCAGCCGCTACATATTTTGGAAGGGAGACAGCCAATCCAAAACTTATTATAGGCAGGGACACGCGCCGTAGCGGACAGATGTTGGAGTGCGCTTTGGCGGCGGGAATTTGTTCTGCCGGAGGAGATGCTCATATTTTGGGAGTAATGCCGACACCAGCCGTGTCTTTTCTTACGTCCGAAGTCAAAGCAAGCGCCGGAGTGGTTATATCAGCTTCTCATAACCCTTTTGAGGATAACGGAATAAAGTTTTTTTCACAGACAGGGCATAAACTGCCGGATGCTGTGGAAGATGAGATAGAAATGATAGTTGCGGCTCCAATTGATTACGGCAAGACAGTACGTGGAAGCAGTGTGGGACGTGTTGTCTATGAGCAGGGAATGGCGGAAAAATATATTCGTCATATCATCAAAACAGCTTATACTAAGTTGGACGGAATAAAAGTTGTGTTGGATTGTGCCAACGGTGCCAACAGCTATATCGCTCCGGAAATTCTGAGGGCCTTGGGTGCTGAAGTTATCACCATTTTTAACGAACCTAACGGTATAAATATCAACAACGGCTGCGGATCTACGCATATGGAAGAGTTGCAGAAGCGCGTGGTACAGGAAGGCGCCTCGGTAGGTATAGCTAATGACGGAGATGCGGATCGTTGCCTGGTGGTTGATGAAACAGGTACCGTTCTGGACGGAGATCAGATTATGCTGATTTGCGCCTTGGAACTGATGCACCGAGGCAAATTAAAAGACAATACTTTGGTAGCTACTGTCATGAGTAATGTGGGACTACATCAAGCCATGAAAGCTCACGGCGGAAAAACTGTTAAGACTGCAGTTGGCGATCGCTATGTGCTTGAGGAAATGCTGAAACACGACTATACAATCGGCGGGGAGCAATCCGGACACATTATTTTTTCAGAATACGCCAAGACCGGCGACGGAATTTTGACGGCGGTGCAGCTGCTCTGCGCTATGGTTAAGAACAATAAGTTTCTGTCCGAAATGGGCGGTTGTATGAAAAAGTATCCGCAGCTGCTTTTGAATGTGCGGGTTAAAAATAAGCATGGTTGGGAAACGCGAGAAGCTATCGGAAATATTATTGCCAAATACAAGGAAGAGTTGGGCGACGACGGTCAGATATTGGTACGTGCTTCCGGTACCGAACCGCTGATCAGGATTATGGCTGAAGGACCGAAGCAGGAACGTTTAGAACAGATTGTCAACAGCATAGCAGAAGTAGTGGTGAAAGAATTGCAATAATCACGCCAGCTTTTTGTTGACCGAGGTTCAGTGTTTAGTGTAAAATTATAGCAACGACAGTATATGCCACAGGGGCTGCCGGCCTGTGTGGCATATTCTATGTCAGGGAGCATGGCTGTCGTTTAGCGCAGGTGCCGCTTAAGGCGGCAGACGAGGATCGGGATTGTCGAGAAGTCAGCGGATGTCCCGCGGTCAGTTGCGAACCGTAAGCTTTATACAAAGTCCTTCGGCAACGAGGGGGATAAAAGTAAAGCGGCAGAAAGGCGAATAAAATAAGGGAGGATACTTTGATGTGTGGTATCGTAGGTTATATCGGTGCCGGTGAAGCGGCTTCCTTTCTGTTGGACGGAATGAGCAAATTGGAATACCGCGGTTATGATTCAGCAGGAATAGTCGTTTGGGAAAAGAATAATATGCGGGTGGAGAAATGTCTGGGGCGTTTAGATGCTCTGAGGCAGAAATTGTCCGGAAGGATGCCGACCGGTTCCGTAGGCATCGGTCATACTCGCTGGGCAACACACGGGCGTCCGTCGGACGTCAATGCTCATCCGCACACGGACGGCAGCGGCAAGTTTGTTGTGGTACATAACGGCATCATTGAAAACTATTTGCTTTTGAAAAAGGAACTGACCGACGCGGGCAGTGTCTTTGTTTCGGAAACAGACACCGAAGTAGTGGCGCACCTGGCGGCGGCCATGTATGACGGTAACTTCGAGAGTACGGTAAAAAAAGTTCTGAAAAGGATCAGGGGATCTTACAGCCTCGTTTTTATGTGTGCGGATGAACCGGATAAAATTATCTGTACCAAAAAAGATAATCCTCTGGTGATAGGCTTAGGCGAAGGCGAGAATTTTGTGGCGTCCGATATACCGGCCATTATCAGCAGAACAAGAAGAACTTTCATCATGAGCGACGGTGAGATTGCAACTGTTACCAGGGATGGCGTGTGGGTGCAGGACATTAACGGAACGCCTATCAGTAAGAAAGTTTTTGAAGTGAACTGGAATGCCGCCGCTGCTGAAAAAGGCGGTTTTGAGCATTATATGCTTAAGGAGATTTACGAGCAGCCTAAAGCTATTCGTTCCACTATGCAAGGACGTGTGGACGGCGCGGCAGGCAGAATAAATTTTACGGAACTTGCTTGGAACAAAGTGTTTATTGCCGGAGTCGACAGAATTTTTATCGTGGGTTGCGGAACGGCATATCATGCAGGAATAATGGGTAAATATTATTTGGAACATTTGGCTCGCATACCCGTTGAAGTGGATATCGCCAGTGAATTCAGATATCGTTCGCCGTTAGTTTCCGAAAAAAGCTTGGCAGTATTTATAAGCCAGAGCGGCGAGACAAGCGACACTTTGGCGGCACTGCGGGAAGCAAAGAAGTTGGGAGCCAGAACGTTGGCTGTGACCAATGTTATGGGCAGCTCGGTCGCTCGCGAAGCGGATCAGGTTGTTTATACGGATGCGGGGCCGGAGATAGCTGTGGCTTCTACCAAAGCATACACCACTCAACTGCTTGTGATGTACATGTTGGCTGTGTATATCGGGGTGTTACGAGGTGCGCTTGCTCCGGAACAGGAAATAGTTTGTGCCGATAATTTGCTGCGTCTGTCGGAACAGCTCCACAGAATATTGGAAAATACCGAGCAGATAAAAGTTTTTGCCGAGAGGTACGGCAGCAGTCGCAGCGCCTTTTTCATGGGCAGAAGTTTGGACTATGCCGTAGCGTTGGAAGGCGCGCTGAAGCTGAAAGAAATTTCGTATATTCATGCGGAAGCTTATGCAGCCGGAGAGCTGAAGCACGGAACTTTGGCTTTGATTGAGACCGGCGTGCCTGTTATCGTGCTGGCAACACAGAAAGACATTTACGACAAAACGGTCAGCAATATGCAGGAAGTTAAAGCTCGTGAAGCGGCGGTGATTGCAATAGGACTTGAGGGGGATGACATTTTGTACCATCATGCAGATCATGTTATCTATATCCCGCGGACGGATAAGTTTTTGGCGCCGATTTTAGCGGTGATTCCTTTACAGCTTTTGGCGTATTACGCAGCGCTCGCGAGAGGTTGCGATGTGGACAAACCGAGAAATTTGGCGAAAAGCGTCACTGTGGAATAAACATAGACAGCTGCTGCTTTTGTGAGCGGCAGCTGTCTATGTATTATGTATATTTTGTGATAAACAAAAAAAATTATGATATTATATTCGCAGTATAATGATTGATTAATATCGAGGTGGAGAAATATGCAGGCGCTTTTTGTTTTGGTAAACGATATTTGTGCAAAGATACAAGTTATTTCTGATTTATTTTGGGATTTCCCCACTAATTTTGCCTGGTATAAGAATATTCCCGTGTTGGGAAATTTTTCAATGGCTATTATTCTGTTAATAGGGTCGGGGATATATTTTACCTTGCGGTTGAATTTTGTGCAGTTGCGGAGATTCAGCAGAGGCATAGAAATTTTGAAAGAGAGCAAGGCTTCTTGCTATGGACTTTCTCCGTTGACATCATTTTTTTTATCGACAGCTATGCGCGTAGGACCAGGAAATATACTTGGTGTTACCGGAGCAGTTTCTACCGGCGGACCGGGAGCGCTTTTTTGGATGTGGGTGTCAGCTTTTTTTGGGATGTCGACAGCCTTTACCGAGTCGACTTTGGCTCAAATTTTTAAAGAAAAGAAAGATTATGAGTATATCGGAGGCTTGTCGTTCTACGGCAGCAGACTTCTGGGCGGTTCGACATTGGTGGGT
Source organism: Acidaminococcaceae bacterium (assembly GCA_034180005.1). Classification (GTDB taxonomy): domain Bacteria; phylum Bacillota; class Negativicutes; order Acidaminococcales; family Acidaminococcaceae; genus JAXFPC01. The sequence continues at coordinate 9,017 of JAXFPC010000023.1, forward strand.
ATTTGTCTTTCATCGCTCTATATTGTTTATGCTTTACTGTGTCTTCCTGCGCAGGGTTTTAACACTATTTCAAGCGTTGGACAGATCGCCGAGTTACTTACCGGAAGCGCCATACCGACAAATTCTCCGCTTTACTGGACTTCTTTCGGTATACTCATGCTCGTAGTTGTAATGGTGACCTTCGGCGGTATTCGAGCCGTGACAAGTGTTACGGATGTGCTTGTGCCTGTTATGGCGGTGCTGTACTTTCTTGTGGTAGCCGTTTTGGTAGGACTTAATCTTGGAAGAATTCCGTGGTTTTTCTCTTCTGTATTCACGCAGGCTTTCACTCCGGAGGCGATTTTTGGCGGTGCTTTCGGCTTAGCTTTGGTGCAGGGTGTCAAGCGAGGACTGATGTCCAATGAAGCCGGCCAGGGTACGATAACTATGCCGGCAGCAGCATCGGATGTCAAGCATCCTTGTGAACAAGGATTTGTTCAAGCTGTGGGAGTATTTTTAGATACAATGGTAATCTGCACCATGACAGGATTTGTTGTCGTTATGGGGCGTGTGTGGCAGACAGATGCTGGTTCGGCGTGGATGAAATTGGGTAAGCTGCCGAAATATATCGCTTCTGTGGGAGAATTGTCACCGTCGCCTGAGTTCAATCTGGCGATTTGTCTGCTGATTTCTTTAAGTCTAGGGCTTTTTGCTTTTACGTGTTTACTTGGCTTCATCTCTTTCTCTGAAATTTGCGCTAATCGAATCTCTACTTCTTCAAGTTTTATTTGTTGTGTGCGCGTACTTTGTTTGACTGTTATATCTTTCGGCGTGCTGACAAATATAGCCGGCATGGATTTAGGTTCCTTGTGGGATCTTTCTGATTTCGCCAACATTTTGATAGCTTACTGTAACATTCCACTGCTTTACATCGGCTTTAAATATGTGCTGAAAGCTTTGCGGCACTATGATAAAAAAGACGGAACTGCTTTTTCCTCTCAAGTTATCGGCTTCAATGTTCCCGTTTGGGATAATCGCAGCGACAACTGCATTGAAACTGAAGCCTCCGTTAATAATCACCGGCTTTAAATTTTCGGCAGTTTAATTACGGATTTTTATTCTGTATCGTCCGGCGACAATGTTGGCGTCGGAAAGTTTGTGCGGAATTGAGAAGCCGCATGTTATACAGGTGGCACAAAAAAATAGTTGTAAGCAAAAAATCCTCTCTTGATACAATAATTTTGGTTACTAACCGAAACTTATAATCAAAGGAGGATTTTTTTGAACGTTAAGGACAGCTTATCACATACTACATGGAAACATAAATATCTTGTTGTGTTTGTCCCTAAGAATTGTCGTCAAATAACTAATTTTCAGATGTGAACTTATGGAGTCTATTCTTTGGTCGGATAAAATCCGCTAGGAGCGTAGCTGAGATTAATCATGATATTTTTCAGCTGAGTATAATGCTCTAAAATAATTTTGTGAGTTTCGCGGCCTATTCCAGAAGTTTTGTAGCCTCCGAAAGGAGAGTGTTCCGGAATCTGATTGTAAGTGTTGACCCACATTCTGCCGGTTTCCACGCTGCGGGCCACACGCAGTGCTTTGGCGATATCTTTCGTCCAAACGGCGCCGCCGAGTCCGTACTCGCTGTCATTAGCCATGGCGATAACTTCGTCTTCACTGTGGAATTTTATTACAACAGCTACCGGCCCGAAAATTTCTTCACGTGCTATACGCATATCGTTGGTAACATTGGTGAGAAGTGTGGGGGCGACAAAGGCTCCGTCGGACATGGCGCCTTCCGTTACGCGCGCGCCGCCTGCTGCCACAGTTGCACCTTCGCTTTTGCCGAGTTCGATGTAGTCCATAATTTTTTTAGCCTGAGCTTCATTGATTTGTGCTCCCATCTGCGTATCTTCGTCCCAGGGTATACCGACTTTCACTTGCGTGAAAGCTTTGGCGAGAGCGGTTACGAATTTGTCATAAATGGTATCTTGTACGAAGATGCGGCTGCCTGCACAGCATACCTGACCTTGGTTAAAAAGGATACCCAGCTGTGCGCCGTCGATGGCTTGCTCAAAATCGCAGTCATCAAAGAAAATATTGGCGCTCTTGCCGCCCAACTCCAACGTGGAGGGAATAATTTTCTTTGCCGCCGCTATACCAACGTCGCGACCAATTTCGGTAGAACCTGTGAAAGCCAATTTGGCAAAGCCTCCATGTTCCAGCATATATTGTCCGGATTTAGAACCTGCACCTGTAATTACGTTGAGAACACCTGCCGGAAGCACTCCCTCTATAAGTCTGGTGAATTCCAAAATCGAAAGAGATGCTTCTTTAGATGGTTTGATAACGGTGCAATCACCGGCTGCCAAAACAGGCGCAAGTTTCCAAGCTGCCATAAGAAAGGGGAAGTTCCAAGGGATTATTTGTCCTACGACACCGATAGGTTCACGCAGATTTATGGAAAGCAGCTGTTCGTTTAAAACAGTTGCCTGACCTTCTTCAGCCAGAATGCAGCCGGCGAAGTAACGGAAATGTTGCGCTGCCAGCGGAATATCCACATTGCGCGTCTCACGTATCGGCTTACCGTTATCGGCGCTTTCTATTTGAGCGAGGTGCTCCAGATTGGCGTCAATAATGTCTGCTATTTTATTAAGCATAGCGGCACGTTGCGCAGGAGTAGTTTTCTTCCAAGTTTTGAACGCTTGCCAGGCGGATTTTACGGCGAGGTCAACATCTTCCGCAGAGGCTTGAGCGCATTCGGCCAACAAAGCTCCGTTCGCCGGAGAGTGTGCCGCGTAAGTATCTTTATCTGATGCATCCTGCCATTTTCCGTTAATAAACAAACCATATTTTTCCTGTAATCCTAAATTAATCATTTTAATATTACCTCCAGATTTATTCTGCCTAAGAAAGAGATTGGCGATTAAAAACTTTCGCCGTTTCGTCGACAGTTGTTATTATCTATGTCACTATAGTATAATATTGTTGGTACGATTAAAAGTATCAAATTTAGAAAATAAAATAGGATCAAAAAATGCTTACATATGATTTGACTAAAAAAGGCGGCCTTCCTCTTTATGAGTATCTCTACAAATGTATAAGGCAGGACATTATTAACAAAAAACTTGTGGCGGGAGAGCGCCTTCCGTCTAAAAGAAATCTGGCGCAACATTTGCAGGTTGCCGTAATAACTGTTGCCAATGCTTACGATCAGTTGGTTACGGAAGGATATGTAAGAGCTGCTGAAAAAAAAGGATACTTTGTAGAAAATATTGCTGATTACCGACTGGCGCAGGAAAAAACTCCTCATCAAGATGAGAGAGATCAAGAAGAACATAAATTTTTTGCTGATTTTAAAGCCAATCGCATAAGCGCTAAAAATTTTCCGGCGGCTACCTGGTACAAAATAATGCGAGAAGCTCTGTCCTTCAGTTCGGAGGATTTATTGGCAACCGTGCCGTATAACGGACTGTTGTCACTGCGCAAAGCTTTGGCTGAATATCTTTACTCCAGCCGCGGTATGGAGGTTACGCCGTCGCAGATTATTGTGGGGGCGGGAACGGAGTATTTGTACGGACGTCTTATGCAAATGTTCGACAAAGGGTGCAGCATAGCTATAGAAGATCCCGGGTATAAGAAATTGGCAGCTATTTCTTCCAGCTTCGGCGGTGAGTGGCATTATATTCCCATCGATGAGCACGGCATGGTTGTAAGCAAATTGGAGGAAAGCGGAGCCGGCGTTGTGCATCTTTCTCCCTCCAATCATTTTCCGACCGGTACGGTTATGCCTATAAAGAGAAGAGTGGAACTTTTTGAGTGGGTCAACAGATGCAAAAATCGTTTTATCATTGAAGACGACTATGACAGTGAATTTCGCTACAGCGGACATTACATACCGCCGCTGTTTACTCAGGATACGCGGGGCAGAGTAATTTACATGAATACTTTTTCCAAGAGTTTGGTGCCTTCGCTGAGGATAAGCTATATGGTTTTGCCGGAAGTCCTGCTGCAAAGATATTTGGATACCATGAGTTTTTATTCGTGTACCGTTTCCAGTTTTGAACAGTATACTTTGGCGCGTTTTATATCCGAAGGATATTTCGAAAGACATATCAACAGAATGAAAAATTATTACAGAGAGCAGCGTACACTGATTTTGACAGCCTTAAAAAAATCACCGTTGCTTGAGCGTGCGCAAGTTGAAGAAAGAAATGCCGGCACTCATTTTCTCATCAGCGTAAAAACAGAACTCGATGCTGATGAGGTACGCGCAAGAGGTTTGGAGCAGGAACTGCAGCTTTCGCTTTACGAAGATTACAGTCATGGGAAAAATCCTCGAGGCGAAGGTTTCTGCACATTGGTTATCAACTACGCGGCTATAGAACGGGAAAAAATAGCTGACGTTGTGGAGCGGTTGACCAAAGTTTTTGCTTGATGTAGATTGTATAGCCGTAACTGCGTGGCAAAAATATTTGCGGTGTGGTATACTGGTACTCACTGAAGAAACCGGGTAAATATATTCCTGTTGAGAGGTTACTTATGTTCGATAACATGAAAACATATAATTACATTGTGTGCGTTATCACGGTGCTGTGCGGCGGTATGATTGTCGCAGGCGCTTCGGCTTTTCCTGCAACGTTTACCGAAAACGGACCGGGACCGGGATTCTGGCCTATGTGTCTCGGCTGTTTGATGCTGCTTGCTGCAGCGATTTTGTTGGCGTATACCTGTTGGCGTAAATCAGAGTTGGAGGCCTGCTCTGTTAAGCTTACAGGAAAGGCTAACAGACGTGTTTATCTGATGATGCTCATGGCCGTACTTTTTTGTGTTTTGTTTCAGGTAATCGGGTTTTACGCAGCTGCATTGATTTTTATACCATCCATAATGCTTCTTATGGATTATCATGACGTAAGAATCATGGCAGCGACAACTGTGGGTACCGTTCTCTTTATTTATGTTGTATTTGGTATTCTCCTGCACACGAAGATGCCACAATCCGTTTTTTTGTAGGAGGCTTTGATGATTGATGTAATGACTGCACTTCAAATGATTATGCAGCTTGACAATCTTTTGGGACTTTGCTTCGGCGTTCTGGTAGGCATAGCTTTCGGATGTATGCCGGGGCTTAGCGTGAATATGGGATTGGCGTTGCTGTTTCCTTTGGCGTTCAGCTTTAAAGGAATCGGCGGCATTTTGATGCTTTTGGGCATTTATTGCGGAGCGATATACGGTGGAAGTATTTCTGCAATTTTACTTAATACTCCGGGTACGCCGGCATCCGTTGCCACAACTCTTGACGGGTATCCCATGGCTACAAAGTTGAGACAACCCGGAAGAGCTTTGGGATTGTCGACAGCGGCAAGTACTTTTGGAGGTATATTCAGTACTGTCTGTTTGATTCTTCTTGCTCCGCAGTTGGCAAAATTTGCGCTGCAATTTTCCAAGCCGGAGTATTTTGCGCTGGCAGTGTTCGGACTGAGCATTATCACAAGCGTTTCCTCAGGAAGTGTTATCAAAGGAATTATCGGCGGTTTGGGAGGATTATTCCTCGCCACCATTGGCATAGATGATATGAGCGGCGCAGTACGCTTTACGTTCGACACAACTTATTTGCTGGGCGGCGTTTCTTTTATACCTGTTTTGATAGGCGTCTTTGCTTTTGCGCAGGTTCTTTCCAGCATTGAGGCGTATTATCACAATGAAAGAGCTGAGCAGCACATGTCTATCGACAGACTCTGGCCGACTTGGACGGATATTAAAAGAGTTGCCGCAACTTTACTGAGATCATCTTTCATCGGTACATTTATCGGCTGCATACCGGGGACCGGCGGGGACATCGCTTCGTTTGTTTCCTATGACCAGGCCAAGCGTTGGTCGCGTCACGGAAAGAATTTCGGCAAGGGTGAACCTGAAGGTATCGTTGCTTCGGAGTCGGGTAACAACGCTGTTTCCGGAGGCGCTTTTATTCCTGTTCTCACATTAGGAATTCCGGGTGACGGCGCTACAGCAATAATGATGGGCGCGTTGATGGTGCAGGGAATGCAACCGGGACCGTTGCTGTTCGTGGAAAAGGCTCCGGAGGTCTACGCAATTTTTATCGGCTTGCTTTTGGCTAACATCGTCATGGGTATCATGGGATTTTCTCTGATAAGATTTTTCGTGAAGGTTGTCAATATACCGATTCACATTCTGCTTCCCATCATAGTGATGATGACTTTTGTGGGAACATTTTCGTACAATAGTTCCGTTAATGATGTTTACCTTATGGTCGGCAGCGGTATCGTCGGATATTTTCTCAATAAATGGGGCTTTTCGATGTCTGCTGTCATCATAGGAATAATACTGGGCGGCATGGCGGAACAAAATTTTGTCGGCTCGCTGATTTTAAGCGACGGTTCTTTTCGAATTTTTTTTGAGCGTCCCTTGTGTTTACTGTTCTTAACGGCTGCAGCGTTGTCGCTGCTTTCGCCTTTGTTGGGAAAATTTTTCAGAAAAGCGTAAAAGAAATTTTATATAATTCACGGATGGTTTAATGCCGCGGTTTTGACTGCGGCATTTTCATTGCGCTTTACAGAGCCATTAAGCTGAGGAAAACGGACGCTGTCAAGCGGCGACTTGTTTTAATTGACTTTGATAAGTAAAAATAATATAATTTTGTCGTATATTTTAAAGGGTCAGTAAACTAATTTTACTTAGAAATAAAAGGAGAGGTTCAGATGAAATACATGACAGGGAACGAAATTCGCCAGAAGTTTTTGGACTTTTTTCACAAGAAGGAACATTTAGTGCTGCCAAGCGCTTCTCTTATTCCGCAGGATGATCCCACGCTGCTGATCATCGGAGCCGGCATGGCTCCGTTCAAACCGTTTTTTACGGGAAAGATGCAACCGCCATCACCTAGGATAGCAACTTGTCAGAAATGCGTCCGTACGGGGGATATAGAAAATGTAGGACGTACGGCGCGCCACCACACTTATTTTGAGATGTTGGGCAATTTTTCTTTCGGTGATTATTTTAAAAAAGAAATTATTCCGTGGAGTTGGGAATTTCTTACTAAAGAGTTGGAGCTTCCGGCAGAAAAACTTTGGGTGACCATCCATACTGAAGATGATGAAGCTTATGATATTTGGACGAAAGATGTAGGCATAGCGCCGGAGAAGATCGTAAGGCTCAAAGAAAATTTCTGGGAAATAGGCAGCGGTCCGTGCGGTCCGGATTCTGAAATTCATATCGATTTGGGACCGGAGCGAGGTTGCGGCAAGCCTGATTGCGCGCCGGGATGCGATTGCGATCGTTATCTGGAGATATGGAACCTCGTTTTCACCCAGTATAATCAAAACGATGACGGCAGCTACAGTCCTCTGAAAAATAAAAATATTGATACCGGCGCAGGTTTGGAGCGTTTGGCATCAGTTGTTCAGGGGAAGGCTTCCAACTTTGAAACGGACTTGATTTTTCCGATTATCGAGTATGCGGCATCGACTGCTCAGGTTGAGTACGGCAAGAAAAAAAACATAGATATTTCTTTAAAGGTTATTGCCGATCACGCGCGCAGCATGACGTTTATGATAGGTGACGGCATCCTGCCTTCCAATGAAGGCAGAGGATATGTTTTGCGTCGCATTTTGCGTCGTGCTGTCAGACACGGACGCCTTATCGGCATAGATAAAATGTTTCTTGCCGGTGCGGTGGACGTAGTGATAGAAATGTTCGGTCATGTGTACGGCAACCTTGTCGAAAAAAGGGAGTACATCCAAAAAGTTATCGACATGGAGGAAACGAGTTTCTTAAAAACTCTTAAGCAGGGCAGCGAACTTTTAAATGAGGAAATAGTAAAATTGAAAGCTGCGGGGCAAAATATTCTCGACGGAGCTACCGCTTTTAAATTGAATGATACATACGGATTTCCCTGGGAGCTTACTGCTGAAATACTTGAAGAAAACGGCATGACTATGGACAAGCAGGGATTCGATGCCGCTTTGGAAGTGCAGCGTCAAATGGCTCGCTCCGCTCGCGACGGCAAAGCGGGAATTCCGGTGGTGTATAACACTCGCGGTATTGATGCGTTGCAGCTTGTTTGTGATGAGGAGGCTTCTGCGGGAAAAATTGTCGGAATTTATCCGGCTCATGAGGCGCAGCCGATTGAGACAGCCGCCGACGGCAGCGAAATTACGATTATCTGCGATGTGACTCCGTTTCATGCTGAAGGTGGCGGACAGCTTGGTGATATCGGCAGAATAATTGCGCCGGCCGGAGTACTTTCGGTGCAGTCTACCAGAAAATTGCCGGACGGAATAACTGTGATGAGCGGAATTGTTACCGAAGGCACGTTGAACGTCGGCGAACAAGTCGAATTTCTTCCGGACAGAGCGCGCAAAATTGATATTGCTCGTAATCATACAGCAACACATTTGCTTCACGCAGCCTTGAAACAAGTTCTGGGCTCTCACGTCAACCAATCGGGAAGTTATGTAGGCCCCGATCGTTTACGTTTTGATTTCTCGCATTTTTCACCTGTCAGCGATGAGGAACTGCAGCAGATTGAATTCATCGTCAACGAACAGATTTTGTCGGGTAAGAGTGTCGGCATTGAGGAGCTTCCCATAGAAGAGGCCAAAAAGCGCGGTGCTACAGCTTTGTTCGGTGAAAAATACGGTGATATTGTCCGCGTGGTATCAGTGCCGGAGTTTTCCATGGAGTTCTGCGGCGGCAGTCATGTGGAAAATACGGCGCAGATCGGTTTGTTTAAATTATTGTCCGAAAGCAGCAGCGGAGCGGGTGTGAGAAGAATAGAGGCCGTTACGGGACGAGGTGCGGTAGCCCATGTCAAAGAAACGGAAACCGTTCTTAAAGGCTTGGCGGGAGCATTAAAATGCCGAGTTGCAGACGTGCCTTCGCGTGTAGAAGCTCTGCAGACAGAATTGAAAGCTGCGCATCGCAGAAGCGATGAATTGGCGTCTGAGATTGCCAAGAACCAAGTGAACGATGTGGCGGATAGAGTGCGTAATGTATCCGGTGTGCCGGTGTTGGCTGTGGAGGTTACAGCTGAAAGTGTGGATGCTTTACGCAGCTTGGGCGATCAGCTTCGTGATAAAATAAACGGGGTAGTGGTTTTAGCGGCCAAGCTGGAAGGCAAAGCGCTTCTGTTGGTGATGGCGGATAAAGCTTCCGTTGCCAAGGGAATCCATTCCGGTAAAGTTGTTAAAGAGTTGGCGACAATATGCGGCGGAGGAGGCGGCGGTCGTCCTGACATGGCCCAGGCCGGCGCCAAAGATGTTGCCAAAATCACTGAAGCTTTGCAGGCAGCTTACGGTATTATCGAAAACATGCTTAAATAAATTTTACTAAGCGCGTCTTTTAAGGCGCGCTTTTTCTTTGTAAATTTAATTTGCGCGAAAGTCCAAAAAAGGATATAATGAAACCACAGTTCGTTGATGGAGGTGCTGAAAATGACTGATTTATCTCAGGAAACATTGATGTTCAAGAGAGAGTCCGATAAACCGGCGGTCTCCGATACTATAAAAGATGTTTGCAGGGCTTTGGAGGCTAAGGGTTACAACCCTGTCGACCAGTTGGCCGGGTATTTGTTGAGCGGTGATCCGACTTATGTCACAAGTTATGAGGATGCGCGGACAAAGTTGCGGCGTCACGAGAGGTATGAACTTATCGAAGCGTTGGTGGCGAGCTATTTGGAGCAAATAAAAAAGTGAGGAGCGTATTATGCGCGTAATGTCCCTTGACGTCGGTACTAAAACAATAGGAGTGGCGGTAAGCGATTTGCTCGGAATGATAGCTAACGGTGTTGAAACTATACGCAGAACTTCAGAGGCGAAGGATTTTGAGCGTATAGCAGAGCTTGTCAAAGAGTATGAAGTGTCTGTCATCGTTGTGGGATATCCTAAAAACATGAACGGTACTGTCGGGGAAAAAGGTTTGGTTTGCGAAGCGTTTGCAGACAGGCTGCGGGAAAATTTTTCCGGTATGGAGATTGTTTTATGGGATGAAAGGCTTTCCACTGTAGCTGCGGAAAAAGTTTTGGTGGAGGCAGATTTGAGACGTAAAAAACGGCGGCAGGTAATAGATATGATGGCGGCTGTTGTGATTTTGCAAAATTATCTTGACAGCAGAAGCTTTAAAAGAAGCGTCAATTGACAGTTGCAGATATCATATTGTAAAATTAAGCGAAAGATTTATGAGGTGTTTTATGGAACAAGATAATGTAAAAGAATTAGAGCTTTTATCCATGCTCGAGAGCGAGGATGATTCGGTCGAGATCTTTCCTCTGACTGATGATGAAGGCAATACAGTAATGTTTTATGAGGACATGTGTTTCAGAGTAGGCGATAAAACATATGCTATTTTAGTTGAAGTTGATCCGGAAGATTTGGCACATGAACATGGAGAAAACTGCGGTTGCGGTCATGTACACGAACATGAGGAATGCAGCTGCGATGAACCGAATGTTTATCTTGTAAGAGTCCAGTTTGATGAAAACGGTGAACCGTATTATGAGACCGAATCTCTGAGTGAAGATGATTATGCTGAAGCAAGCGAAGCTTATAACCAAATTATGGATCAATTGGAAGCTCAGGGATAAATTGCGCGAGCAAAAATGAAATGCCGGACTTAGGTCCGGTATTTTTGTGCGGAGAAACAATGAAAATTACTAGAGTATTAATTTTAGCAGCAATATTGTGTGCAGCATTCGCAGCGTGGCTGAGTTATCAGGGGAATAACACCGGTTATGCTGTTCCGGGAAGTCATCTGATAAAAATAAAAAACGGGATGTCCACTGATGAAATAGCAGAATTGTTGCACAAAGCGGGACTTGTAAAAAATCCGTCAGCCTTTAAAATAGAAGCGCGTATTAACGGTTTGGCAGACAAGTTGCAGGCAGGCGCTTACCAGATAGAAGGCGGACTCACCAACAGATTGATTTTTGATACGCTTACCAAGGGGAAAATAAGTACGGTCAGTTTTGTTGTTCCGGAAGGATTTACCGTGGCTAAAACTGCAAAGAAATTAGAAGCCGAGGGTTTGGGGAAGGCGGAAAAATTTTTGGCGTTGGCAAAAGATTACGCCCCGTTCGATTATATGCGCGACAATACGCAGACCGTAATTTACCGGGCGGAGGGATTTATTTTTCCTGCTACTTACGAATTTCCTGTGGATGTTACAGAGAAAGAAATTTTAGAAGCGTGTGTCAAACAATTTGATATGGAAATAAGAGCTGCAGGAATTGTAAAGGCTGCAGAAGAACGCGGTATGAAAATCTTCGATGTTGTCAATATAGCCTCTATGGTGGAATTGGAAGCGGTCTATCGGGAAGAGCAGCCGCGGATAGCCGGGGTTTTCCTGAAACGTATGGAAGTGGGCATGCCTATCCAGTCGGATACTACGATTCAGTATATTCTCGGAGAGCAGAAAGAAATAGTCACTTTTAAAGATACGGAAATAGACAGTCCGTATAATACTTACAAGCATCCCGGACTTCCTCCGGGACCCATAGGCAGCCCGGGAATCGGAGCGATGAAAGCTGTCTTGCAACCGGAGAAAACAGATTATTTATATTTTGTCGCTGAAAAAAACGGGCATCATCGTTTCACAAAAACTTATAATGAGCATTTGCAAGCTATTAAAGATATAGACGGAGGTAAATAATGAAAACCGAGCTGAAAAAACCTGAACTTTTAGCTCCCGCCGGTAGTGTGGAAAAGGGGAAAATGGCATTGCTGTACGGAGCGGATGCCATTTATCTCGGAGGGAAGATGTTCGGATTGCGTGCCTTCGCCAATAATTTTTCTTTGGGAGAAATTGCCGAGATGGTGGAGTATGCTCATAACTTGGGGAAAAAAGTATACGTTACGGTAAATATTTTTGCTCACAATGAAGATATGGAAAAATTACCGCAGTATTTGTTGGAACTTGAACAGGCCAAAGTAGATGCTTTACTGATATCTGATTTCGGCGTGTGGCATACGGCAAGAAAGGTCGTTCCCAATATGGCGCTGCACGTGAGCACTCAAGCCAACAGCACTAATTACGCGGCCGTCGAGGCGTGGGCTGCTTTGGGAGCGGAGAGAGTGGTGCTGGCCAGAGAACTTTCATTGAATGAAATTAAAACCATCAGTGAAAAAACTTCCGTGGAGTTGGAGGCTTTTGTACATGGAGCTATGTGTATTTCTTACTCCGGGCGTTGTCTCTTAAGCAGCTATCTTACGGGCAGAGATGGTAACAGAGGTGCCTGCACGCAGGCTTGCCGCTGGGAATATGACATTTACAGACTGGGCGAGAGGAAACGTCCTGGTGAATATTATGATGTCGAAGAAGATGAGCGCGGAACTTATATCATGAATTCCAAAGATCTTTGCCTGATTGAGTATTTGCCGGAACTTATGGCGGCAGGTGTGAGCAGCTTTAAAATTGAGGGAAGAATGAAAAGCGTGCATTATGTTGCCACGGTCGTGAGCGTGTATAGGCGCGCTATTGACAGCTGTTGGAAAAATCCGGAGAATTACACTGTGCCTGCCGAATGGATTGAAGAATTGAATAAGGTTTCTCATCGTCAATACACTACAGGTTTTGCGGTGCAAAAACCTGATCGTACTTCCCAAGTATATGAAACTTCCAAATATGAACAGACACATGAGTTTGTAGGTATAGTAACTGATTATGATACGGAGAGCCGTCGTGTTTATTTCGAGCAGAGAAATAACGTAAAAGCAGGAGAGTCACTGGAAATTTTGACACCTGAAGGCAAACTGATGCCTTTTACACTGCGGGATATGCATGACGCTGATGGTACGAACATCGATTGCGCTCCTCATGCTCAGCAGAAATTTTCTTCCGACAGCGATATTTTTATTCCGACTTATAGCTTGTTGCGTAGAAAGGTGACAATAGATGGATAGTGAAAAAGATTCCGTGATTTATGTCAGACTTGCGCCTCAGAATATAACAGATGTCAATTGCATTATGGAAGGTTACGAATATTTGGCGCTTGTGACGACAGTTGACAGAATTTCCGGGATAATCAAGCTTTCTGCCACGCCGGATACATATGAAGATACGCTGAAGATTTTGGAGGGGTTACCTTTTCCTGTTGAGATAATTGGGACCGAAGGCTACTGAAATATTTTAGAAAGCATAGAAAAATTTCGGAGGCTGATTTGAGTATATATTGTGATACTCGTGAGCGTTTCATTGTGTTATTATCCGGAAAAATGCGCGGCTTTGTTTCATACGAGTTTAACTCTGCCGCGGAATTTTAAAGTGATTTCCCCAATTTTTTGTCGATCTGTTTTGAAATGAGTTGCGCGCATTGCGTGTATTTTTTTAGAATACTTGCGCGGTAATTGTATTTTTTTTGCGATTTGTGGTATAATATCACGGTAAAAGCTGCGGAGCGGTTAAGATAATCTTTCTCTGAAGCTTTTTCGCGTTATAACGCTGATATATGTGCAATGTTGTGAGCAGGGATTTGATTGTGACACGTATAAATAAAATACTCGCAGTTATGGCTGAGGAGCATGTTGACTGCGCCATCATAAAAGACCCGGTAACTGTCAGATATTTGACGGGGTTTACCGGCGATTCCAGCATTTTTTATATTGACGGGAAACGCGGTGTTCTTATTACCGACGGACGTTATACAGAACAGGCGCAAGCTGAAATAAAATATTTCGATGTGCTTGAATATACGCCGCAGGATAAGTACGGTATATGGCGTACCGCTGCAGAAATGGCTTCCAACGCAGGTGCGCGCAAAGTCGGGTTTGACGGATCAGCCTACAGCTTCGTAGAGTACAGTTTGTTAGGCGAGCTGTTGGGAAAGAACTTATTGTGCAATATTGATTTGTCGGCTATTCGTATGCGCAAAGATAAGTTGGAACTGGAACTTATGCATAAAGCCGCAGCTATTGCAGACGATGCTTTTCACAGGTTGCTTCCCGAGATAAGACCAGGCATGACGGAGCGCGCTCTTGCAGGACGGCTGGAATATTATATGAGGGTATCCGGAAGCGAGAGAGTTGCGTTTGATACTATAGTAGCTTCCGGGGTACGTAGCTCTTTGCCTCATGGTGTGGCTACGGATAAGTCTGTGGAAGTCGGTGATTTTATTACTTTTGACTTCGGCGCTGTTTATAAAGGTTATCATTCAGATATGACGCGCACTGTTGTTTTGGGTTTGGCTTCGTCCTGGCAGAAGGAAATTTATACGGTAGTTGAGGAAGCGCAACTTAAAGGGATCAAGTCAGCGAGCATCGGAATGACCGGATGCGAGTTGGACGCTGTTGTGCGCGAGAGTATATCTGCCTGCGGATACGGAGAATATTTCGTACACGGGCTGGGGCACGGCGTAGGTTTGGAAATTCACGAATTGCCGAGCATAGGCAAAAGAGGAACGGTTCCTCTGGAAGAGGGATTCGTTTTTACAGTTGAACCAGGTTTATACATTCCCGGAAAAGGCGGGGTTCGTATAGAAGATACTGTTGTTATGACCGATAAGGGGGCTGCGGCCTTGAATAGTGTCAGAAAACAGTTGATTGAGATTACTGATTTTTAAAATTTTTAGGAGGGCTTGTAATGATTTCAACCAATGAATTCAAGACTAACGTAACCGTTACCATTGATAACGATCCGTGGCAAGTTGTAGAATTCCAACATGTAAAACCGGGTAAGGGAGCAGCTTTTGTGCGCGCAAAAATGCGTAACTTGGCTACAGGAGCTGTAGTAGAACGCACTTTTAATGCTGGCGAGCGTCTTCCCAAGGCTCGTATAGATCGTCGCGAGATGCAGTATCTGTATGAATCCGACAATATGTATGTGTTTATGGATAATGAGTCGTATGAGCAACTTGAACTTTCCAAAGAGCAGCTCGGCAACGCTCTGAATTTCCTGATGGAAAATATGGACGTAAAGATTATGAGTTATGAAGGTCGCGTGCTCGGTATCGATCTTCCCAATACTGTAAATCTTACTGTCGTTGAAACCGAGCCAGGTATTCGTGGTGACACTGCTACCGGCGGCTCTAAAAACGCGAAAATGAACACCGGTTATGTGGTAAAAGTTCCTCTGTTTATTGAGGAGGGAGAAGTTTTGGCTATTGATACTAGAACCGGAGAATATATTTCTCGCGCTTAAGCGATAAAAACAGCAGCTTCTGTGGCTGCTGTTTTTTACTTTGTTGTTTGAACGTTTTAAAAATGTTCCTCAGCAAAACAAAAGCTCTGTGATGGTTCGGCGCCTGGAAATGCTTGGCTCGTCGGCGGGGGTATGCAGGTGTATGCAGGTATGTCGGAATATTTCGGAATCAGATGTGGGTGAATACAGCACGTCGCATAAGTCAATGCTGTTTTAATTGAACTTTAGACGAAAGCGTTCGGAGGATTTTTATGAAAAAATATTTTTTCCCCAAGGGGAAAACTTGTGAGGAAATTTTGCTTCCTGAAGAAAAAATACTGTATGATTTGCACGGTAATCCTGCTTCTGTGTGCAGCGATTTGAAAAAAGCTGTCCTTGATGCTCTCAGAAATCCGTTGGGAACGAAACCTTTGCGCAAGATAGTTAAAGCTGGAGAAACGGTTGCCATTGTGGTCAGCGATGTTACAAGATTATGTGGAACGAGTATCTTCTTACCGTTAATTGTGGAAGAATTGAACGAGGCCGGCATAACGGACAAAGATATTACGGTGATTGTCGCCACGGGAACACATAGAGGGCATACGCGTGAAGAGGATATTGCGGTATGCGGGGAAGAAATGGCATCAAGGTTGAGAATCATTCAACATGATTCTCGCAAAGATGATGAGTTGACATTTTTAGGAAAGACTTCTTTCGGTAATGTCGTAACAGTAAATAAGTTTGCTGCAACAGCGGACAGGGTAATTCTGACAGGAGGAGTCACGCTGCATCCTTTCGCGGGGTTCGGAGGAGGTCGTAAAGCTTGCATGCCGGGCATAGCAGGGTACGACACAATTATGTTTAATCATAAGATGACTATGTCGCCTGAGTTGGGCGGCGGTTGTAACAAATTTTGTGATGCCGGTTTGCTAGAGGATAATCCGGTGCATTTGGATATGACAGAGGCCTGTGCTCTTTTGGCGCCGGATTTTTTGTTGAATACCGTTTTTACTCCGGAAGGAGAAGTGCATGAAATAGTGGCTGGACATTGGTACGATGCTTGGCTGAAAGGTTGTCAAGATTTGCTTGCGATAGCGGGTGTGAACATAGAAGAAAAGGCTGATGTGGTTATAGCGTCGGCAGGTGGATATCCTAAAGATTTAAATTTGTATCAGGCAACCAAGTGTCATATGAACGCTCAATTTGCTGTAAAGGAGGGTGGCATAGCTATCTTTGTGCTTGATTGTGAAGATATTAAGGAACCGGCTATTTTTACAGATTGTTTTAGTCGTGATGATTTGGAGCAGTTTGAGTTGGACGTGAGAAACGATTTTTCTATTCCCGCTTTCGTAGCGTTTAAAGCTCGCAGCATTGTAAATGATGTGACTGCGTATTTAGTGACACGCAGGGAAAATTTTGAATTTGTCAAAAAAACGGGGCATATTCCCTGCGCTACATTGTCGGAAGCGTGGGAGTCAGCGCAGAATAAACTGCGTAAGCAAGGTAAAGATGAGTATACCATTACCATAATGAGTCACGGATCAGCTACACTGCCGGTTATGAATTGTAAATAGCAATGTACAGAGTAAGTAAAAAGCTCCGCACTTTGCAAACAAGCAAGGTGCGGAGCTTTTCATTTTTTAGATACTCAGTCGTCAAATTTGTCGGGGAAAAATATGCGAAGGACTTTTTCATCCTGTTGTTTGCCGCAACGATTGAAGATTAGGAAGAGTAGCAGTGACAGACTCACGCCTAAAGTGATTTGGTGAAGTTCCAAAAATTTTATCTTCAGGGCCATGGTCAGGCAATAAATTGCTACGCCACCGAGCATTGCGGCAATAGCTCCGTATTTGTTTGCGCGCGGCCAAAAAAGTCCGAAGATCAGTACCCAGAAAAAAGCTGTTTCCAAGCCGCCGAAAGCGAACATATTTATTTGCCAGATAACGCTCGGCGGATCGATGGCTATCGCGTAAACTATGAGACCGAGCAGAACGGTTGCCGTCACGCTGTAGATTTTTATCTTTTCGTTTGCCAAAGGCAGACCTTTCTTTGTCGCCACATTCATGAAGACATCTTTAACAATCGAAGAGGAAGCGCTGAGTAACAGAGATGAAACGGTTGAAATTGTTGCTGCAATAGGGCCGATAATTATAACGCCTGCCCAAAAAGGACTCATGCTTTTGATGATCGCGGTGGGAGTAATATTGTCAACGGATCCGTAAATGGTGAGCGGGCCTGTTAAAATACCTTTGCTGAGAACACCGATCCAGGTAGCTACAAGTGTCATGGCGCCAATGACTATCGTTCCGATGACCATAGCATTGTGCAATGCCTTCGTATCTTTGTAGCTTATGCCGCGTACCACTGATTGAGGGAGCGATAAAGTACAGATGCCGACCAAAAGCCACTGACTGATGTATAGAGAAAGAGGCATTTTGCCGCGAGAAAGAGGTTCGATCATATCGGGATGATTTGTCGAGATATATTCCATCATTTTAGAAAAACCTCCGCCTGCCTGCATCATCGCTCCAAGGAGCAGGCTCATGCCGGCCACCATGGCGACGGCGCAGCAAGCATCCGTTACAGCAACACCTTTAAATCCTCCGATGGTTGTATAAAAGACTACTATAAGGCCGAAGAGACTGAGACCGGTGAAATAGGAAAAACCTGTTACCGCTGTAAAAAGTTTTGCCGCTCCCACAAACTGTGCGACCATTGTTGAGCAAAAGAAAGCTACGATTACCAGCGCTGAAAGGTTAGCCAAAAAATCTGACTGGTAACGTGAACGAATGACGTCAATAACCGTCACGGCATCTATTCTTCTTGCTATGAGCGCGATTTTTTTTCCGAAAACGCCCAGTACCAGAAAAATAACTACTACTTGTACTATAGCCATGTAAAGCCAGCCGTAGCCTATAACCCAGGCCATTCCCGGACCGCCTACAAAGGTACTTACGCTACTGTAGGTAGCCGCAGTCGTCATAGCTAAAACAAAACCGCCCAAGGTACGGCCGCCGATGAAATAATCTTTGGCAAAATTTTCTGCGCGTTCTTTGCGGGAATTGCGTTGGATGTATGCACTTATGATAAGCATACCGGTGAGGAATAACAAAACAGGAAATAGGTTAATGAAGTTAGTCATTTCTGTTTTCCTCCTCGTCATCATCCAGATTAAAATTCATAAAAACTTTTTCGGACAGATACAGAGATACTAAAATAGCGAATATCCAGGTGCCGACGCATCCTGTCCACACCCAAAGGGGTGTGTGAAAAAAGTAGATGTCGATATCAGCCAATCCAAATCCGGCAATACACCAAAAGATGATTACCGTCGCCGTTGCCACTACAGTAGCCTGAGCCTCCCGGTTGGCCTGACGGAATTTTTCGCTGCGTTTCATTATGAAGTTTTTCTCCTTTCAATAAGGCGTTATGCCTGTTTATGACGGCTGTAATTATACCATTAAAGTTCGCAAATGTATAGTTGGGTTGCATAATATTAACTGTAAAAGCGTGATATATAGATATGAAAACGAGGATAACGCCACGATAGAATATACTAATAAAATCACAGCGCTGCACTTTCGCCTTTTATATGAAACAGTAAGGCAGAGTAATGACGAAAAGCAGAAAGAAAATAGACCGCTTTGTGTAAAATTTTTCAGTCAATTAATATTTGTCACTATCAAAGACTTGCGAGGTATGTGCATATGTTTGGAAAACAATTTTTGTGATAGAAAAAATAATACTAAAATAGTATAATGTGAAACAAGGTAAAATCCAAAAAAATAAAATCGGAGGTAGTAAAATGGGATTATTCGATTGGTTTGGCGGCGGTAAAAAAACAGTTGAGTTGGATAAAGTAAAAAGCGATGAAAATAAAAATCGCATGAGAGAAATTTTTGATAAGCAAGTAGATAACGGGTCTGAATATAAAATAGTTTATGCTTATTCAGAAGATATAGGCGGAGCAAATTTTGCGGTGCTTCGTACTGTTTCTTATAAATACAGAAGTTTTATACTTGGCTATAGGGAAAATGATTTAAGCTTAGTTTTTCTAGAGGTAAGCCCTGATTTGAGTCAGATTGGCAAAGCGTTCGCGTATAGGCCGCAAGATGTAAAGAAAACTAATTTTACAAAGCTGGTAGGTTCATATTATTTGCAGTACGGCAATTCATTTAAGAAAGAATTTTTTAACTTTTTTGTTCCTGAGACCATCGATGATATAGTTAATCATGATTGGTACGATGAGGAGACTTTTACTTACATTGACCAAAGAGAAGAACATAGTGGATGGGTAGATTTTTGGAATGATTTTTGCAAATAAAAGGTAAAGTATGATGAGTATGTTACCAAATTATATTTTGGCTTTTATATTAGCAGTATTCTTGATATATAGCTTTATAAACATAAAAGTTAAAAAAGCTGAAGTCAGCAACGGGTGTGTTTATGGAATAGGGATTTTTATTGCAATATTATTGCTTGGAATGTCTATTTACGGGATTATATTTGACATGCCATTGGGACAAGTACAGTTGCTGATAGAAAATAGCTTCAGATAAGAAAGTATAGATACATGAAAGCAGTAAATCAAATCGGTTTACTGCTTTTTCTTTGCTGAAAATGGAAAAAACAGCAGCAATGAACAACATAGATGAGAAAATTTAATAGCAGAAGAAATCAAGCAGTTACAAAACAAAAGAAAAATCTCATCGGGAGAGGAAACTGGAAGATTCTTATAACGAGTATATCGCTGAGATTATTTTGTTTGAGAGTATAAGAAAATATTTTAAAGGAAAATTAGAAGAAATTAAGAGTTTAAATATATTCAAACGGAACTCAGAAGTAACAGTCTTGAAGAAATATGAAAAGAGCCTGTACAGTCAAATATTGGAGATACGATAATAAGTTGAACAAGCTGAAAGCTTTGGAAGTTGCATAGAGAATTTAATACAAGAAAACAGGGGATCAACACATGTCATAAAGCAAGAGTTAGTGCTGTAAAACTAAACAAAAATATGATATAACATTAAAGATACTGAGTGAAACAAACGGCATAATATTAAATAAGTGTTTTATCAGAAAAGGAGTATCTAAAAAATATGAAATATTTATTTTGTTTATTTGTACCGCTAGGAATAAGTTTATTGATTTTAAACATTAAAAATGTTATTCGTTTTGCCAATGCCGAAATTGTGTATGAAATGCCCTGCACCAATAGCGAGGGTGTATTTACAATTAAAGATGAGGGGGAATACGGTCTATGGATTAGTGGAAAGCTGTTTACAAAACCTCCAATCGGAGAATATGGTTTTAAAGTAATCAATCAACATACGGGAAAAGAAATTCCGCTTTCATCAATCATTTTGCGTAGCAAGGTGAACGGATTTAAAACAGGACGAATGGAGTTGTATTCTTTTCGTGCAGAAGAAGGGACATATATTATTTCACTGAATAGCGAAGTAAGTATTAGGGATAAAATGGGTGCATCTGTCAGAAATATGATTAGTAAACAGGTTGTTGATTACAGCCTGTATTCTGTTCAAATTCGCAATCATACTTCCGGTTATGTTTTGATGCTATATATTTTTGGC
>JAXFPC010000043.1:0-4075 GCA_034180005.1 Acidaminococcaceae bacterium
ACCAGGTCAGCTGAGTTGTTTT
Organism: Acidaminococcaceae bacterium; assembly: GCA_034180005.1. Taxonomy (GTDB): domain Bacteria; phylum Bacillota; class Negativicutes; order Acidaminococcales; family Acidaminococcaceae; genus JAXFPC01. The sequence continues at coordinate 23 of JAXFPC010000043.1, forward strand.
TTTGCTCCTGTATTTTGGAAATATAAATTTCTAAAAATCGGAAGCTGTTGCAGAGAATTGCATATTTATTAATAATAAACTTGATTTTATGAATAAATAGTTATATAATAAACTATAAAATTTTAGGAATGGTTTCGAGAGGAGTAAGATTATATGAAAAAGATTTTATTGTTTATGATGACTGTAATAGCCGCCTTGGCCATGCTCACAGCTGGCTGCGGCGAAAAAAAGGAAGCTGAAAAAGTGCTGCGCGTAGGTACGGAGCCGACGTTTGCACCGTTTGAATTTCAAAAAGAGGGAAGTAAGGAAATCACCGGTTTCGATATCGACCTTATCAAAGCAGTAGCAAAACAGGCAGGATATAAGGTGGCCGTCGAGAATATGGGGTTTGATGCTCTTATTCCGGCTTTAAATGCAGGCAACATAGATGTAGTGGCATCCGGTATGAGTATTACGGACGAGCGTAAGAAGGCTGTCGATTTTGTTGATTCTTATTATACATCAGGATTGATTGTCCTCGTAAATAAGGACAACGCGGATATCAAAGACATAAAGGATCTTGAAGGTAAAAAAATTGCTTGCCAGATCGGCACGACAGGCGAGATGAAAGCAAGAACCGTCAAAAATGCTAAAGTTACTGCTTTTAATACAAATACAGAAGCGGTTATGGAATTAAAAAATAAAGGCGTCGATGCTGTCATTAACGATTCTCCGGTCGTAGGTTATTACTTGGCTCAGGGAGGCAGCGCTACGGCTAAAACGGTCGGCGACGTTATGGAAGCAGAGGAGTACGGTTTTGCTGTAAAGAAAAGCAACGACAAGTTGACCGGTGAGCTTAATAAAGCTTTGGCTGAAATCAAGAAAAACGGTGAATACGACAAAATTTACAAGACCTGGTTTGGCGAAGTAAAGAAATAAAAGTATTCTAAACGGAGCACAGTATGATTTAAGCATATGTGCTCCGTTACTCTTTGAAAATTTTAGACCAATCTGCCGGCATCGCTTTTACAGTATGCCGGCAGTTGAATGAAGGGAAGTAGCAATGGATATAAATTTAATGCTGGATTCTTTGCCGCTTATTTTAGCGGGTGCTGGTATAACTGTAGAAATAACGGCTATGAGCGTGGGCTTCGGTCTTATCTTAGGATGCATCGTCGGCGTAGCTCGACTTGGAAGTATCCGAGTTTTGCGTTGGGCCGCAAATTTTTATGTGGATTTTATCAGGGGAACTCCGCTGCTTATTCAAATATTTTTGGTTTATTTCGCTTTGCCGTCCCTAACCGGCAAACGTGTAGATCCTTTTTTAGCTGCTATCAGCGCGTGTTCCATTAACAGCGGTGCTTATGTTGCAGAAATATTTCGCGCGGGCATTCAGTCGATCGATAAGGGGCAGATGGAAGCAGGACGCAGTTTGGGAATGACGTGGATGCAGACTATGCGTTATATTATTATGCCGCAAGCATTTAAAAGAATCATTCCGCCGCTCGGGAACGAGTTTATTGCCATGCTTAAGGACTCATCCCTTGTATCTGTCATCGGATTTGAAGAACTTACCCGCAGCGGACAACTGATTATATCGCGCACATACGCTCCGTTCGAGATTTGGGCGGTTGTCGCGGCTGTGTATATGATAATGACTTTTACTGTTGCCCGTTTGGTAGGCGCGTTGGAGCGGAGGTTTGAAACGAAATGATGCAGGAGATCATCAGTGTTAAAGAATTGAAAAAGAATTTCGGAGATCTCTGTGTGCTTAAAGGTGTGGATCTGACTATCTCCGAAGGAGAAGTTCTTGTAATAATAGGGCCTTCGGGCAGCGGCAAAAGCACGTTGCTGCGTTGCATAAATTATCTGGAAGAACCAAGCGGTGGCAGCATTGTCTTCGCCGGCAAGAATTTGGGAAGTGATACGGATATTAATGAGGTGCGTACGGAAGTCGGCATGGTTTTTCAACGTTTTAATCTTTTTCCGCATATGAGTGTTTTGGAGAATCTTATGCTTGCTCCGATGAAGGTCAGAGGTGTATCACAAAAAGACGCGGCAGAAACAGCTGCAGCTTATTTAAAAAAGGTCGGTTTGTCCGACAAAGCCGATGCATATCCGGAGCAGCTTTCCGGAGGTCAGCAGCAGCGTGTCGCTATAGCCAGGGCGCTTTGCATGAAACCGAAAGTGCTGCTGTTTGACGAGCCGACTTCCGCTCTTGATCCAGAGATGGTCAACGAGGTGTTGGACGTGATGAAAGGTTTGGCGGAAGAGGGAATGACGATGGCTGTGGTTACTCACGAAATGGGATTCGCCAGAGAAGTCGGCGACAGAGTTGTTTTCATGGATAACGGCGTTATCGTTGAAGAAGGTACTCCCGAGGAAATTTTCTTGCGGGCGAAAGAAGAAAGGACGCAGAGTTTTTTGTCAAAGATATTGTAAAAAGTGCAAGAAAAATTACAGTTTCACAGGTAACTATGTGTTCAAAAAATAAAATATTAATTTAAGCAGGATTGAAAGCTTTTAGCACGAACTCATTACTCAAAGGGGATAACCCTCAATACCGTGTACAGTAAGAAGGTGTTAGTATGAGTGTTAACGTAAAAGGCAGAAACATCAATGTGACTCCGGCTTTAAAAGAGTACGTGGAGAAGAAACTCACCAAAGTTACCCGGCAGTTTAAGACCGTTGGGGAGATTACAGCTGTGATGCGCGTTGAGAAGGGCGATCATACTGTTGAAATTACAGTGCCTGCCAGCGGCATTCTTTTGAGAGCTCAAGAAACCACCAAAGATATGTATTCATCCATAGATTTGGTCATCGAGAAAATTGAGCGTCAGATTCATAAATATAAAACTCGTCTGATGCGCAGAAAGTATACTAACTTTGTCGAAAATTCCGAGAGCGATTCCGGGGAGCATCCAAGCAGTGAGCAGGAATTCGAAATAGTTAAAAATAAGAGTTTCGTTATGCGTCCTATGAGTGTTGAAGAGGCAATTTTGCAGATGAATCTTCTCAATCATGATTTCTTTGTTTTCTATGATGTTGACCTGGAAAGCACCAATGTTGTTTATCGTCGCAAAGATGGCAAATACGGTTTGCTTTCACCGGAACTAAAATAGGTTTCATTTTGCTAAAACTTCACAAAAAGCACGGGTTTTCTATCCGTGCTTTTTTGCTTTTCCTGCATATTTCTGCTATAATACTACAATGAGTATAGTGTGTTTAACAGCTATAAATTAAGGAGTGATAAAGTTGCTCGAAAGCTTACTGAAGAAAATTTTCGGAGATCCAAATGAAAAAGAATTAAAACAAATCGGTTTCATAGTAGATAAAATCAACGGTCTGGAAAAAGAGATGGAAAGTTTGAGTTCCGCCAACCTTGCTGCCAAGACTGCTGAATTTAAGGTTCGCTTGCAGAAAGGTGAAACTCTTGACGATATTTTGCCGGAAGCGTTTGCCGTTGTGCGTGAGGCTTCCAGGAGAGCGACCGGTATGCGTCATTTTGATGTGCAACTGGTCGGCGGCATTGTGTTGCATCGCGGAAAAATTGCTGAGATGAGGACCGGCGAAGGCAAGACTTTGGTGGCTACACTGCCGGTATATTTAAATGCTCTGACCGGAAAAGGTGTGCATGTTGTAACAGTCAACGATTATTTGGCAAAACGCGACAGCATCGATATGGGAAGGATTTATAAATTTCTAGGACTTTCTGTAGGTCTCATCGTTCATGATATGGACTACCCGGAAAGAAAAGCTGCTTATGCTGCCGATATAACTTACGGCACTAACAATGAATTCGGGTTCGATTATCTGCGTGACAATATGGTTACCAATGTTGACCAGATGGTTCAGCGGGAACTGAATTACTGCATTGTTGACGAAGTTGATAGTATTTTGATAGATGAGGCTCGTACTCCTCTGATTATTTCAGGGCCGGGAGAAAAATCAACAGATCTGTATAAAACATTGGCTAAAGTTGTTGCCGGAATGACAGAAGGCGAAGATTATACCGTTGATGAGAAACAAAGGCAGGTAGCTCCGACAGAGGAAGGTATTGCCAAGGCCGAAAAA
>JAXFPC010000033.1:0-6731 GCA_034180005.1 Acidaminococcaceae bacterium
CATAACGCCGGGGGCTTCAAAGCCGTTTTTAGGAATGTTGGCCAGAATACAGCCGAAGGCGATAGGTGAAAGCAGCAAAGGCTCGAAACCTTTGCCGATTGCCAGATAGAGCAGAATCAAACCAACGAGAATCATTACGCAATGTCCTCCGGTCAGATCATAGAAGCCGGAATCTGCCCATACGGAAGACAACGCAACAATAAATGCATCAAACATATGAATTTTTTCCTCCTTGTTCCCTCAAAAAGGGATGATATAATTGCGTATTACTGGAGATACTAAGTTATCCGTACCTGCGTAAGATAAGAGATGTTTATGCTTCCGGTCTCCCCGGCACGCAAGCATAGGCACCAGCCTCTCAAACATCTTATAAGATATTGCAGAAAACAGATTCTTAAAGCTGTTAAGCTTTCAGACCTTACTTAGTCTTCGTAGGGTCTACTACTTTGATTAGATTCATCAATACGCCGAGAGCAATCAACACGCCGAAAACTATTGTCATGTTGATGATCGCAATCAGCCACGGATTGGTTGTCACAGACCCCATTCCTTTACTCACCTCTTTCTGATATATATCGCTGGAAGAGAGCATCATCAGGACACTCTCATCTTTACTTATTCAGTATAATTTTTTGCCCGGTTCTTTTCTGTTGCCCAAGTCACACTTCACTTCGACGAATTGTTTATTTTATTTACTAAACATTTAAAAATAGCGTGTAAAAATTTAGTTTATTTTATTTATTAAATATTGTGACTTGGGCAACAGTTTTTTATTTTCAGTCTGTTAAAATGGCATTTACAAGGCAACAAATTTAATATTCTCCCAATTTTTAATTTGAAGCGTTGTACTTTATATGATAATCATTGGAGCTGATTATCAAGCAAAAACCTCCGAACGAATCGTTCGGAGGTTTTTGTATTTTCATTGTCCGCAATAATTACAGACTGTTCTTTTTATCTTTGGAAAAAAATCTTTCTACTACTACAAATAAGACAGGAATAAGGAATATACCGAACAACGTCGCCACAGTCATGCCGCCTACAACCGCATTTCCCATTGACGTACGCGCTCCGGCGCCTGGACCTGTAGCAACGGCTAAAGGTAAACACCCCAGGATAAATGCAAAGGATGTCATCAATATAGGACGCAAACGAACTTGCGCAGCTTTGACGGCAGCCTCTACAACTTCCATGCCCTCCGCCATATTCATCTTGGCATATTCGACAATCAAAATGGCATTTTTTGCAGCCAAGCCGATTAATGTTATCAAACCAATTTGCATGTAGACGTCATTTTGCAATCCTCGTGCATATTGAGCCAGAAAACATCCGAACACGGCAGACGGAACAGATAACAATACCGCTATGGGTATAGACCAGCTTTCATAAAGAGCAGCCAAACACAGGAAGACGAAAATCAAAGAAACGATGAAAATCTTAAAAGAACTGCTCCCGGCTTCAATTTCATCGCGACTTTGACCAACCCACTCATGAGAATATGTATTGGGAAGCACTTCCGCCGCCACTTCATTGAGCGCGGTCATAGCCTGACCGGTAGAATATCCTGCTGCAGGATCACCCGATATCTTAATAGCTCTGGCACCGTTGAAACGCGTCATAACAAGTGAATCATTACTCTGTTTCGGCGTCACCAAAGTATTCAGCGGAACTAGTTTACCGTCGTTGCTGCGCACGTAAAAATAACGCAAATCGTCAACGCTTGTACGATATTTTTCATCAGCCTGCATAATTACTTTCCATGTTCTGCCGAAATTGTTCATATCATTGATGGAATAACCGCCGAGATATGCTTGCAATGTGCCGAACACACTTGACACCGGAACATTTAAGGCTTCCGCCTTATCTCTGTCAACTTCAAATTTATACGTAGGTGTACTTGTATTCAAAGTTGTATAAATCATGCCGATTTCCGGACGCTGCCTTGCTTTGGCAAGAAACTCGTTAGCGCGCTCACTCATCAACTGAACGGACTCACCGCCCAGATTCATCAAGTAAAGACTCAAAGTACCCGTACTTGAAGCACCTGGCAAAGCCGGAGGCTGAAACGCCATTACATTAGCTTCGGGAAATTGAGCGCCGATGCCCCACATAGCCGGAATAATATCCTGAATCGAATTACTGCGTTCATTGAAATCTTTCATGGTGACTACGGCTAAAGCGCCGTTTGATTTTTGCGCCATGGAAAGAATATCTATTCCCGACACTTGGATAACATTTTCCACGCCGGGGAGATTTGAGAGTTTCTCTCTAATCTGATCCAAAAGATGCTCGGTTCTGTTGCTGGACGCCGATTCAGGAAGGCTGATTGATACAACGGACATGCCGTTGTCCTCATTAGGAACAAAACCTGTCGGTGTTATTTTACTCAAGGCGCCTATAAGGATACAGATAACGGCCAAACATGCCATAACAAGCTTTGATCTGCGTATACAGCGCTCCACGTTGGTTACATATTTCTCCAAAGTTTTTGCGAACCAACTGTTGAAGCGATGAACAATTTTGCCTAAAAATCCTTTTACCTCTTCCTCCTCGTCTTTCTTCTTCAAAAGCAGTGTACATAAAGCGGGAGTGAGAGTCAAAGCAATCAGAGCTGATAACATCATGGAAACGGAAACAGTTATCGCAAACTGTTTGTAAAGCTCTCCGACTGTGCCACCGGTAAAAGCTACCGGAATGAAAACGGCTGCCAGAACAAACGCGATGGCTACAACAGGACCGGAAACTTCTCTCATTGCCCGATAAGTTGCTTCCTTGGGCGACATACCATTGTCCTGAATGTGATGTTCAACCGCTTCCACGACTACGATGGCATCGTCAACTACCAATCCTATCGCCAGAATCATAGCAAAAGCTGTAAGTGTATTAATTGTAAAACCAAGTAAAACGAAAGATGCCAGTGTGCCTATCAGAGATACAGGCACAGCCAACATCGGGATAAGCGTAGCTCGCCAACTTCCCAAAAAGAGGAAGACTACCAGGATAACAAGTATCAACGCTTCAAAAAATGTGTGCGCCACCTTTTGCATCGATTCCTTGATAAACTGAGTATTATCCTGAACGATGACCAGTTTCATATCTTCCGGAAAACGCTCTTCAGCTTCTTTAAGAGCCTCTTTGATCTTGGCAACAGTTTCCAATGCGTTGGCATCAGAAGTCAAAGAAACGGGGAAAACAACCGAATCGCCGCCATTGATTTTACTTACGGTATCATCACTACGAGGCCCCGATTTAATTTCTGCCAGTTCCTTCAGACGTAAAGTTTTTCCGTCTGCAGAGCGAATAATAACGTTACCGAATTCTTCCGGCGTTGCTAAACGACCTTTGGCGCTTGCGGAATAACTGCGCTCCTGAGCATCGACGGTAGGTCTGCTGCCGATGGAACCAACAGCAGCCTGTACATTCTGTGCTTTGATAGCAGCAGAAATATCGTTGACAGTTACGCCGGTCTGTGCCATTTTTTCCGGATTCAACCAAATACGCATGGAATACTCGGGTCCGTAAGCGTCTACACGCGAAACACCTTTAACGCGCTTTACTGCATCAATAAAGTTTACGTCCGCATACGTTCTCAAAAACATACTGTCATACGTTCTGTTAGGCGATATCAAACCGAAATACATAATCGTCTCGGCAGATTCTTTAGCAGTTGTTATACCTGTACTGGTGACTTCAGACGGCATAGAACTGCTGGCCTGGGCCACGCGATTCTGCACTTCAACTGAAGCGATGTCCGCATTCTTTTCCAAATTAAATTGCACATTAAGACTGTATTGTCCGTTACTTGTACTGACTGAACTCATATCCAGCATATTTTCTACGCCGGTAACCTTCTGCTCTATCGCCTGAGCTACGGCTTCCTCTACAACATCGGCGCTGGCGCCCATGTAGTTGGTGGAAACCGTTATGCGCGGCTTGGTAATTACAGGATACTGAGCAACAGGCAAACTGAATCCGGCAAGTGCGCCGAGCAAGGTAATCAGAACAGCCAGCACTATGGCAAAGACCGGTCGGTCAATAAAAAAACGTGCCACTTTTAGATTACCTCCTTATTTTTTCACCGCCGTTTTGTCTTCGGTGGTTAATTCTTCTTCGGTCATCGGTTGCGGGTTAACTTCCATGCCGTTCTTCATCTTACCTGTACCTTCAACGACCAGAGTTTCGGAGCCGGTAAGCCCTCCTTCAACCACAACCATGCGTCCGACGGATGGTCCGAGCGTAACTTCTTTCAAAGCAACTTTCTTATTTTCGTCAACCACATAGACAAATTTTTTATACATGAGCTCAACTATCGCGCGCTGCGGTATCAGCAAAGCATCTTTTTTAATACCGCCGGTGGCCTGCACGTGAGCAAACATTCCCGGTAACAATTTGCGGTTAGGATTTGGGAACTGAGCCTTAACCGTAAGATTGCCCATATTCTCGTTAATGCCTCTGTTAACTTCCGCTATGTTGCCTTTCAGCTCATAAACACTTCCGTCGCTGAGACGAATGGAGAGATTATCCAGAGCCGTACTGTTCGTTCCGTCAGCAGCTGCCAATTTTAAATATTCGTTTTCTGCGATACTGAAGCTCACGTACACAGGATCCGTATTGGATATTTTTGTCAAAACCGTCTGTCCCGCCGTAACGAAGTTGCCGGCTTCAATGGAAGAAGTATCGACTCTGCCGCTGAACGGAGCGGTGACATTCGTTTCCGACATACTCACCTGAGCATTTTGCAGCAATGCTTCCTGAGCTGCCACCGCAGCACGTGATTGAGCCAACTGAGTCATAGCGTTATCTGCTGCCTGACGTGAAACGGCATTCTGCTCATACAACTTATTATAACGGTCAGCATTCAACTCGGCGTTGGCCAAAGTTGCGCGTGCATTGGCAACTGCCGCCTGAGCATTCATAAGATTAGCCTGGTATGTTCTCTGATCTATGGAATACAACACCTGACCTGCCGTAACGGTATCGCCGCCTTTAAAAAACTTACCCGTAATCTGTCCGGAAACTTGGGAACGCAATTCCATTTCTCTGGTAGCTTCCACAAATCCGGTATATTCGTAAATTACAGGAGTGTCACGTTTAATAACATTCATGGTCTTAACGGCAACAGGATTATTTCCTGTCGCAGTATTTTTCTTCAAAGAACATCCGGCCGTTGCAATCAAAGCGACAGTCGCAGTCACAATCAACAAATTTCTTCCGGGAGCAAAAGTTAACCCGCGCATATGTATTCCTCCTTGTATTCGCTTAACGCTTTTAAAGCTTGTTAAAACTCATCAACTTACACTTGCGTAATATAGAGATTATATGTTACTCCATTTTTTTTTGCAAATCCGATATTTTAAAATTAAACTCATTATACTTCTTATTGCTCGTTTTTTCTTCAACACAAAAGAAAAGCTGACTGATTAGTCAGCTTTTCTTTAACAAATCTTGCATTTTTACAAATTTAAACAAATTATTCAGTGTATATCCGGTGACTTCCTCCTTGCCGTCATCTTCCGCTACCAGGAAAAATTTGTCATCTTCCATGAACCACTTTTCAGGCAGCTCTGTTTGGAATTTCACCTTACTGTTGGAACTTAGCAAATTCAATAACGGAATGAAGTCAGGATGCTTTAGATCAAACACGTCCGCCAAGCCGAGTTTACTACCGTCACGCATAGAAATATTGACATAATTCTTCACAAATTCTTTATCTGCGCTTACAAATTGCATGCTCAATATATTCTCATCAGCTTTATTTATACGAAAAGCCATGTCGCCGGTGCCGCCATAAAATTTTTCCATATAAGCGGAATATTCTTGACGCAAAATTTCATTAACCTGTTCCGCTATACGTTTGTCACCTTTATCCACGAAAACTGGATATGTACACTCGCTTCCCTGTAGAATTATCTGGCGAGGTAAAACAGCACCGTTCGAAAAATCAGCGCCTTCGTTAATGCGCGCAGTATTCTTCCCGTGCTCGGCTATAAGAACAGCGTAACTATCTTTCTCCCATTTACCTGACTGTTCGTCATACTTCCACATCGAACCTACTTCAGCAACCGTTGTTTTCCCGGACTTTAAACTCTGATGAACTAACAACTCACCGCTGCCGTCATCGTCCATGTCTTTTACGGTAACTGAAGCTATACCTTCAGCTGTAAGCCGTTTATTTCCGTCTTCGCTCCATTCTTCCGCAGCGCCTGTCTTCTCTTGCCCGTCAAAAAAGGTAACATTCAATCCTGCTTCAGTGATTGCCGCCTGTTTGACAACACCTGAGTTATCATCCGCCGTTAACAGCTCGCGCACCTTTTTTTTATTGCTGAAATCCAATAACCGATATTCTGTAGCCTCGCGCCAATCACCTCTGCCGGCACTTATCAGCAGTTGATTTTTTTGAGGATCATTTCTGACATTAACAAGTTCCAGTCGACAGTTATAGCCGCCCTTAATGGTGGGAGCGTAAGCTGTCATAACTTTTTGGTCTTTGTCCTTAACGATAATCAACAGGTTGTCCGTATAACCGCCCTTTATTTTATCTCCCCAAAGCTCCGCCGAAGCTTCAGCATCACCCACCTGCAAACGCTTGACACTCGTTATCATTTCGGACGCATGCGCGCAAGTACCGATGAAAAAGAAACTTGCTACCAAAAAAAGGTTTATTCCCGTGAATATTCTCACCTTTAAACTCCCTTTCCGAGGATAATATTCTCTCATAAAAAACTTTGCCA